>NZ_JBFRHD010000012.1:0-184695 GCF_052115685.1 Cupriavidus sp. 2KB_3 | reverse complement strand
TTGCGTCGTGGCATAGCCGAATACATCCGGTACTACAATCACGACCGCATCAAGCTCAAGCTAAAAGGGCTGAGTCCTGTGCAATACAGGACCCAGCCCTTGGCCGCGGCCTAACTTACCCGTCCAACTTTAGGGGGTCAGTTCAAAGCTGCCCTTTTTGCTGTCTCGCGGCGACGCGTTAGTTGGCGCGGCTGCGGTACTCGCCGGTACGCGTGTCGATTTCGATCTTGTCACCGATGTTGCAGAACAGCGGTACTTGCAGTTCGAACCCGGTGTTGATCTTGGCGCCCTTGAGCACCTTGCCCGACGACGTGTCGCCCTTGACGGCCGGTTCCGTGTAGATGATCTCGCGGACCAGCGTGGTCGGCATTTCCACCGAGATGGCCTTCTCGTTGTAGAACACCACTTCCACGTTCATGCCGTCTTCGAGGTAGTTCAGCGCGTCACCCATGCTGTCCTTCTCGACTTCGAACTGGTTGTAGTCCGTGTCCATGAACACGTACATCGGGTCGGCGAAGTACGAGTAGGTGCATTCGCGGCGATCGAGCATCACCACTTCGAACTTGTCGTCGGCCTTGAACACCGACTCGCCCGGGGCGTCCGTCAGCAGGTTCTTGTACTTCATCTTGACGACGGCGGCGTTACGGCCCGACTTGTTGTACTCGGCCTTTTGCACGACCATCGGGTCGGAACCGATCATGAACACGTTGCCGACGCGGAGTTCCTGTGCGATCTTCATCTGAACTGTTTTCCTGAAAAAAGTGTCCGGGGCGCTCATGACCCCGATTCGCGGTATGCGGTATGGCGAAGGCGCGCGGCCGGCAGTTGCTCTTTTTGGCTCGCCATCATCAAAATCAACCCGCTATTTTACCCGATTTTCGCAAAAAGCCACCAGATTTGCCGCGAGGTCGCCCAAGTGCTGCAACTGCCGCTGCCAGCGATCCATGGCTGTGGCGAGTGCAGGCAGTTGTGCGTGAAACTGCGCCCAGTCGGGCGCGTGCGGGGTGGCGCCATAGCCATTCCAGGCATGACAGAAGGCGGTCATGGCCTGCGCGGCCTCCGGCGGCACGCCGCAGCGGCTGAAGCGCTCGAGCCAGGCGTCGAGCTTCACATGGTGCGCCACGTCGTCCTGCGGGTAGATATGCCAGACCATGGGCCGCGCCGCCCAATGTGCGCGCACGCAGGAATCCTCGCCGCGCACGAAGTTCACGTCGCAGGCCCAGAGCAGTTCGTCGTAGTTTTCCTGCCGCACGAACGGAATCACCTGGAGGGCCAGGCTACCTTGCGTCAGCGATGTGCCGGCGACCGCCTGCACCGCCGGCGCGCCGAACCATGCAACCGCCTGCTGCGCCGCCGGGCCTTGCGGCACCAGGCACTGCACAGGCGTGGCGCCGTCGCGCCATTGGGCGAGCAGGGCCGGCAGGGCGGGGTTCGTGTAGGCGAACAGGCTTACGCGCAGGGCGTCCGGCAAGGGGCGCGTGCCGAGCCGATACCAGAGGGTGGATTGCGCGGCACGGCTGGACAGGAAGGCCTCGCGCTGGGCCCCCAGCATCGACTCCCGCAGCAACCCGCCGGTGCCGTGCGCGAAGCCGGGAAAGAAGAAGTATTTCACCAGCGGGAGCTTCGGATGGGGCGAGGACAGCGCATGGTGCTCGCTGACCCACGCCTCGGCGCTCAGGTATTCCAGGTTGATCCATACCGGCGGGCGCGGCGCGGCGGCCATCGCGGCCAGGAAGGACTCGGGAAGGTGGCAGGCGAACGCCTCGATGACGAGATCGTGCGGCGGCAGCGGCTCGAACGGTGCCCCGGGGGAGGCGTCCCAGCGGCGCACTTCCACGCCGCCCAGGTGCTGGCAGGCACGCGTCGGGTCGATCTCGGGCGCCAGCCGCGCAAAGCTGCCCAGGTCGTCTACCCAGAGCCGCACCGCGAGGCCGTGCTCCTGTGAGAGTTGGCGCGCCAGGCGCCAGCAAACGCCGATATCGCCGAAGTTGTCGACGACCGTGCAGAAGATGTCGCAGGATTGAATGGGCATGGCGGCGTCCCGTTCCGCGAGGGCACGCGGAAGATTTGCTCTAAACTTGCGATTCTAGAGCGAGGCCGGCCCGCGCGCGCCTTGCCGCCCAAACTTTCTTCTTCCCCGATGCCCGAGCAGGAACCGGTTTCCCCGAACGACGCTTCGATCAATGCACCGGCCGAGGTCCGTGAGGATCTCCCGGCCGAGGCCCCCGCCGAGATCCAGGCCTTCGATCCCCGCCCGATCCTGGCGCGGCTGCCCGGCCTGCCGGGCGTCTACCGCTATTTCGATGCGGACGGCAATGTGCTCTACGTGGGCAAGGCGCGCGACCTGAAAAAGCGTGTCTCGAGCTACTTCAACAAGACCCAGCTGTCGCCACGCATCGCCATGATGGTGGGTAAGATTGCGCGCATCGACACCACCGTGGTGCGGACCGAGGCCGAGGCGCTGCTGCTTGAGA
The DNA here is from genome assembly GCF_052115685.1 of Cupriavidus sp. 2KB_3. Lineage (NCBI taxonomy): Bacteria > Pseudomonadati > Pseudomonadota > Betaproteobacteria > Burkholderiales > Burkholderiaceae > Cupriavidus > Cupriavidus sp. 2KB_3. The sequence goes on along the minus strand of NZ_JBFRHD010000012.1, from coordinate 182,221 downwards.
ACAATCTCATCAAGGCACTCGCCCCGCGCTACAACATCCTGTTCCGCGACGACAAGTCTTATCCATTTCTCAAGCTGACCGGCCACAAGTTCCCGCGCATGGCCTATTACCGGGGCGCGACGGATCGCAAACACCAGTACTTCGGCCCGTTCCCGAGCGCTTACGCCGTGCGCGAAAGCATGCAGATCCTGCAGAAGGTGTTCCAGCTGCGCACCTGCGAGGATACGGTGTTCAACAACCGCACCCGCCCGTGCCTGCTGCATCAGATCCATCGCTGCACGGCGCCGTGCGTGAAAGCGATCAGCGAGGAAGACTACGCGCGCGACGTGCATAACGCCGCGCGCTTCCTCCAGGGCCGCGAGACCGAGGTGCTCGACGGCCTCCAGGTCAAGATGGAGGAGCACGCGGTGCAGCTGCGCTTCGAGCAGGCCGCTGCCGTGCGCGACCAGATCGCCGCGCTCTCCACGGTGCTCAAGCGGCAGGCCGTGGAGGAGGTGGGGCAGGCGCGTGATATCGACATCCTGTCCGTGGCGGTGCAGGGTGGTCGTGCATGCGTGAATCTGGCGATGGTGCGCGGCGGCCGTCACCTTGGTGACAAGGCGTATTTTCCTGCGCATGCGGACGAAGCGGCGATGATCGTCGAAGATGGCGACGATGCCGGGGAGGCTGATGGTGGCGAGCAGGCGGTGCCGGAAGCCGGGCCGCTGTCCGTGGACCGCATTGCGGCCCGCGTGCTGTCGGCCTTCATGGTCCAGCACTATCTCGATCAGGCGCCGCCGCCGATCATCGTGGTGAGCCATCTGCCGGCGGACGCCGCGCTGGTGGAGGCCCTGTCGATGCAGGCCGGCCGCAAGATCGCACTGGTGCGGCAGCCGCAAGGCCAGCGCAAGATCTGGCTTGAGATGGCTACGCAGGGCGCGGCGCTGGCGTTGGCGCGCCGGCTGGCGGAGCAGGGCAGCCAGGAGGCGCGCACGCGTGCGCTGGCCGAGACCATCGGCCTGGACATGGAAGACCTGGCGATGCTCCGCATTGAATGCTTCGACATCAGCCACACGGCGGGCGAGGCTACGCAGGCATCCTGCGTGGTGTTCCATCACCACGAAATGCAGAACAGCGAATATCGGCGCTACAACATCCAGGACATCACCCCCGGCGACGACTACGCGGCCATGCGCCAGGTGCTCACCCGCCGATACCAGAAGCTGGTGGAGCAGATCCAGGAGGATGGCGGCGAGTTGGGCGGAGAAGGCAACCCGGATGGGGTGCCGCGCATGCCGCGCGTGGTGCTGATTGACGGCGGCAAGGGGCAGGTCGAGGTGGCGCGGCAGGTGTTCGAGGAGCTTGGACTCGATATCGGCCTGCTGGTCGGCGTGGCCAAGGGCGAAGGCCGCAAGGTGGGGCTGGAGACGCTGGTCTTTGCCGATGGCCGTCCGTCGCTGGAGCTGGGGCAGGGCAGCGCGGCACTGATGCTGGTGGCCCAGATCCGCGATGAAGCGCATCGCTTTGCCATTACCGGCATGCGGGCGCGGCGCGCCAAGGCGCGCAACACGTCGCGGCTGGAGGAAATCGAGGGCGTGGGCGCGCGCCGGCGGCAGAAACTGCTGACGCGTTTCGGCGGCCTGCGCGGCGTCATGGCCGCCAGTATCGACGAACTTGCCAGCGTGGAGGGCATCTCGCGCACGCTGGCCGAGGAGATCTACCGCCAGTTGCATTGACCGGGCCGCCCAACCCGTTGTCAGCGATTTGAGCCCGAAACTGGCGGGTTCGGCTGGAAATCGGCGACAATCGCGGCATTCGCCTTCCAGACCATCGCCGGATCGGCCCGTTCCTTTTTCAACGCTCCGCCCATGCCCCTGAATATTCCCATCCTGCTGACCTGGCTTCGCGTGGCCATGATCCCTCTCGTGGTCGGGGTCTATTACCTGCCCGAAACCTGGTTGCCGATGCATACCAAGAACGTGACCGCGGCGGCGTTCTTCGTCATCGCAGCGGCAACGGACTGGCTGGATGGCTTCCTGGCGCGCCGCTGGAACCAGACCTCCTCGTTCGGCGCGTTCCTCGACCCGGTGGCCGACAAGCTCATGGTGACCGCGGCACTGCTGTCCCTGCTGGCGCTGGGCCGCGTGGCGGACCTGATCGCGCTGGTCATCATCGGCCGTGAAATCACGATTTCCGCGCTGCGCGAATGGATGGCGCAGATTGGCGCCTCCAAGAGCGTGGCCGTGAATTTCCTCGGCAAGCTGAAGACCACGGTGCAGATGATTGCGATTCCGCTGCTGCTGTTCAACGATTCGCTGTTTGGCATCGATGCGTCGCTGCTCGGCGGCTGGATGATCTACCTGGCAGCCGTGCTTACGCTGTGGTCGATGTTCTATTACATGAAGCTGGCGTGGCCGCAGATCCGCGAGCGCAGCAACGTTACGGGCGGTGCGGGCGCGCAGAAGTAAAAGTGAAGCTTTCCGCAAAAAAGTCCTTGACGCACGGGTTCGGTCTTTGCAATAATCTCGTTCTCGCTGCTGACGACGAAAGACGAAAGCAGCAAGATAAGCAGTACTTAGCGCGAAATGCCAGCACAAAGCTGCGTGTTTAAAAGAAGTTGCGCGATAGTCTGCTTTTCTGTAAGATGCAGGGCCCTGCGGGAGTAGCTCAGTTGGTAGAGCGCAACCTTGCCAAGGTTGAGGTCGCGAGTTCGAGACTCGTCTCCCGCTCCAGGTTAAGTAAGGTTCGACGGCATCATCGTCGGGCTGGCAGTAAGTAGCAGAAAGTTGTAAGCGGGAGTAGCTCAGTTGGTAGAGCGCAACCTTGCCAAGGTTGAGGTCGCGAGTTCGAGACTCGTCTCCCGCTCCAATCCCAAAGGGAAGCGTGGCTTCCCTTTTTGTTTGGCAGGATTGTCGTACAATCCTGCATCGTCACCTGGCGGGGTGGCAGAGTGGTTATGCAGCGGCCTGCAAAGCCGTGTACGCCGGTTCGATTCCGACCTCCGCCTCCAAGTTTTACAGACGTTCCAAGCCAACGGCGCCCATTGTGGCGCCGTTTTGCGTTCTGGCGTTCTTGCGTTTCTCTAGCGCTGGCATCGCGGCTCAGGCGCACAGCGCGGGTGCCGCGCCGCGCAGATATTCGGTGAAGGCGAGCAGCCCTTGGGTCGGGAATTTGTCCCGATGCACGACAAGCTGCAGTGGCCGGATCACGCGCGGCAGGCCGGCGCGCAGCGGCACCAGCGCGCCGCGAGCGATTTCATCGCCGACGACATGCAGTGACAGGCAGCTGACGCCAAATCCGCTCATCACGGCGCGCTTGATGGCTTCGGTGTTGCCCAGCTCCAGCGCAAAGCGCAGCGTCCCCAAGGCGGGCACGAGGCGGGATTCGATGATCTCGCGTGTGCCCGAGCCCGGCTCGCGCACGATCCAGTCGGCATCGCGCAGCATGTCGTGCAGCAACTCGGGCTGATCGGCGGCCATCGCCAGCGGATGCGCCGGCCCCACGATCACCACCATCTCGTCGTCGCACCAGTGCATGCTGCGTAAGTCACGCTCGTGGCAGGTACCTTCGATCAGGCCGATATCGGCCTCGAATTTGAGGAGTGCATGCAGCACGTCCTGCGTATTGCCGATACGCATGTCCAGCTCGCACGGCCCGGTCTGCGCATTGCGGAACCCGGCCAGCAGGGCAGGGAGAATATAGCTGCCGATGGTGTTGCTCGCTGCGATGCGCAGTTGCACGCCACCCTCCGAGGCAAATCGCTCGAGTTCGTGCGCCTGGTCGAGCAGCGACAACGCGCGCGGGAAGAATTGCCGCCCGGTTTCGTTGATGCTCAGGCGGCGCGCCACGCGGTCGAATAATGGGCCGTTCAGCGCACGTTCCAGTTCTGCCAGCGATGCGCTGACCGCCGATTGAGACATCGCGAGCGACTCAGCGGCGGCCGTGGTGCTCCCATGCTGGGCCACGGCCACGAAGACCTGCAACTGGCGCAGGGTAAGGCGGAGCGGGCGCTGGTCCATGGTGTTATCGATAATTGCGGTAAGTCATAACGATATTACCCGTTTTACTGGTCAAGGCGGCGTGGGTACGCTTCACGCAATCCCTAGAAGATTGCCATGTCCATAACCCCAGCCACTCCCCTCGCACTCGCCCCAACGGGTTTCACCCTGTGGCGTATCCGTCTCGTTACCTTGCTGCCGCTGGGCGCCATTGCTGGGCTGGCCCTGGTGCTGGCCGACCATCCGGCCGTGTCGCAATACGGGTTGTCCGCGTTGACGCTGGCCATGTGTGCCGGCATGGTCGCGGCCAATACGATGCCCAAGCATTGGCTTACGCCCCTGGCGCCGGGCATGCAGTTCGCGCGTCATCATCTGCTGCGGCTGGGTGTGGCGCTATATGGCCTGCGGCTGACGTTCGGGGCCATCGCCGCACTGGGCCTTGGCGGTGTCGTGGTACCGCTCGTGATGCTGGTGGCCACGCTTCTCTTTGGCACATGGGTGGGGTCGTCGTTTTTTGGCCTGAGCCGGCGCGAGGCCATCCTGGTCAGCGCGGGCAGCGCGGTATGCGGCGCGGCGGCGGCTATCGCGGTCTCGTCCGTGGTGCGTACCGATGACAAGCAGACGGCCGTGGCCGTGGCCACGGTGGTGCTGTTCGGCACGGTCGGCATGCTGCTCTATCCGTGGCTCTACGAACTGGCGACGCAGCACTGGCACCTCCCCGTGACGGAGCGCGCGTTTGGTATTTTTACGGGTGCCACGCTGCATGAAGTGGCGCAGGTCATCGCCTCCGGCAAGATGGTGAGCGATGCCACCGCCGATGCCGCCGTGGTGGCCAAGATGGTCCGCGTGCTGGCGCTGGGTCCGTTGCTGCTGATCATGGCGCTCTGGCCGCGTGCAAGCGGTGGCGAAGCGGCCGGTGGTCGTCGCAACTGGCGGGGGCTGCTGAAGTCCGTGCCGTGGTTTGCGCTGGGTTTCGTCGCGGTGATGGCGCTGAATTCGGCAGGCATGGTGCCGGGTGAGTGGAAGCCGGGTCTGGTCGCCCTCGACAACTGGCTGCTGGCTTGCGCGATGCTGGCCATCGGACTCCATACCCGAATCGGCGATCTGCTACGCGCAGGACGCAAGCCGCTAGCGCTTGCAGCCGTGCTGTTTGTGTTTCTGATGGTGGTCGGCGCGCTGCTGTGCGCGTGGCTCGTCTGAGCGCCATCTGAGCGCTACTTGGGGCGATGTAGCGCGACGTGAAGCGCGCTGGTGCGGCCGACGGGACTCGAACCCGTAAGCCCGTATGAGCGGCAGATTTTAAGTCTGCTGAGTCTACCAATTTCTCCACGGCCGCACGGCAAGCCCGGTATTGTGGTGGCTTCGTCCCCAGGAAGCAAGCCAACACGGGTCACTTCGCCATGTGACGTCCCTGTTACCGCCGGTAACAATGTAGAACCCGCCGTTTCACCTCGAAAATCGCGAACCCCTACAATACGGGGTATCAGCTTGACCTAACTCAAAGAGGCACGATCATGAAACGTTGGTTGTTCGCAGCATTCGGTGTGGCCGCCGCGCTGGCGTCTGGCGCTGCAATGGCACGCGTGAACGTGGACGTGGCGATTGGCGTTCCGGGTGTGGTGGTGGGTGGACCCGCCTACTATGCACCGCCCCCACCGGTGTACTACGCGCCGCCGGCTCCGGTTTACTATGGGCCGCCGCCCGTCGTGGTGCGCCCGGCGCCGGTCTACTATGGTCCCCGCTACTACCCGGGTCCGCGCTACTACTACGGCCCGCCGGGATATCGCGGCGACCATTACCGTGGTCACGGCCACGGTCGGGGCCATGGTCACTGGCGCGACTAAGGCGTATATCGCGGCGGTAATGGTTCAGGAAGGTCGTTGAAAGGCGATCGTCGGTAAAGAGCCCCTTCATGGGGCTTTTCTATTCCTGCGTGACAAACGCCTGGCGCCTCGCCGGTATTTTTCACCAATCGATGGTGGACGATAGCGCAGGGGAGTTCCCGGCAATTTTTATCGCTCAAAGAATTTGATGCATCCGCTCAATGCGACTGGACTTCGATCCTAGGGTTTTCCCCTAAACTCCATGGGTGACGCCGCTTCCACAAGCATTCGCCTGATGGCGCGACGCCCGCGACTAACACCAATAAGGGGATTCTCATGAAGATCAAGCAACGTATCGCTGCCGTCGCCGCCCTCGGCGCGCTTTCCGTGCTGTCGGTATCGGCCTTTGCCGCGCCGGCCAAGTTCGACGTCTACAGCGGTGGCCAGCGCGTGACCGATCAACGCGATGCCTACACCGACGGTGCCCGCGCCAACGATACGCGCGATGTCTACACTGACGGCGCGCGCGTGACCGACCCCCGCAGTTCTTTCAGCGACGGTGCCTGAACGGCGCGTCTCAACCAGATTCAGAAAATGCCCGCAGCCTGCGGGCATTTTCTTTTGGAGGTGCTCGGCAAGGGCTGTGCGCTAGTCGTCAAGTCAAAAGTCCTTGTACCGGCCATATCGCCATTGTTGCCCCGGGCGGCGCGATATACTGCGGCCTCACACTGATGAACAGAATGGAGAGAGGTATGCAGCAAAAAACCGTACTGACGGCCGATGACGTGAAGAAGTTGCTGGCGGCCGCCGAGGTCGAAGCCAAGGCCAACAACTGGGCCGTCACGATTGTGGTCGTCGACGACGGTGGCCATCCGCTCGGCTCGCTGCGCCTGGATGGCGTGGCCCCGATCTCGGCCTACATCGCCACGGAAAAGGCCCGCACGGCTGCGATGGGTCGTCGTGAGTCGAAGATCTACGAAGACATGATCAACAACGGCCGCTACTCGTTCATGACTGCGCCGCACCTGCAGGGCATGCTCGAAGGTGGCGTGCCTATCGTCGTGAACAACCAGGTTGTTGGCGCAGTTGGCGTGTCGGGCGTGAAGTCGACCGAGGACGCGCAGATCGCGCGCGCCGGCATCGCCGCGCTTGGCGTCTGATTGCACGGCGGATCGCACTGCGAATCCGCCAAATGCAAAAGCCCCGCAGGCGCAATGCCTGCGGGGTGGTATAAAAAGGCGGCATGGCTGGCATCGGCCTGACAGGCAAGGGGTTTGGATGTCTTCCCTGTCAGCGGTTTCCGATCGTCTGGCTACTGCCCAACACCCCTTGACGGGGTGGTCCCCACAAAAGACTGTCGATTATTTGGTCAGGATCAGCTTGCCGTAGCGCGTCACGCGCAGCGTGTACACGTCGCCGTTATGCAGGATCGGCAGCGTCGTGGCGCCGCGCATGATGGCGTCCAGCGGGACGGCTTGCGCGGTCGTGCCTGCGGCCGGTGCATCGGTGCGCATCAGCGCTTCCAGGCGGGCGGGCAGGCCGGCCACTGCCGACTTTACGGTCTCGATGGCCGACGATGCCGTCGATGGCTCGCGGCGCGCCTGCGAGACAACCTCGACACGTCGCAGGGACAGGCGGCGACGCGTGACTTCACGCGGTTGCGACATCGGCAGGCTGATTGTGCTCATGGTCTTCTCCGTGGAAGCGCTTCACGTAGGGGAAGCGATGCGTGGTTCGTTACGATGGAAAGGATAATAAATGAGAATTGTTATCATTACAAGTGATCTTCACTAACCGTTACACCTGTGCGAAGGCAGTCACGAATGGGCAGGGAATCGCAACATCGAAACCTGCTGTGACCCAAACAAAAAGGGCACCCCGTGAGGGTGCCCTTCGTGTTCTAGGCGCGGAAGATCAGTGCTTCGGTTCCGTGATGAAGCCGATCTTGCCGAGCCCGCCGCGCTGCGCGGCAGCCATGACTTCGGCCACGCGCTCGTAGCGGACCTCGCGGTCCGCGCGCAGGTGCAGCTCAGGTTGCGGCTGCTGTTGCGCGGCTTCCGCGATGCGCTGATCCAGCGCGGCCGGGTCCACTTCCTGCTGGTTCCAGAATACCTTGCCCTGCGCGTCGATCGAGACGTTGATGTTCTGTGGCTTGGTGTCGTTCGGTTGGTTCGTCGCGCGCGGCAGATCGATCTTCACCGCGTGGTTGATGACGGGAATCGTGATGATGAAGATGATCAGCAGCACCAGCATGACGTCGACCAGCGGCGTCATGTTGATCTCGCTCATCACCTCGTCATCGTCACCGTCGAGCGTGCCGAATGCCATGATGCGTTCCTTCTGGCGCGAGAGTCGCGCTTAGTTCTTGACGGCCAGCCGCACCGAGGCGTCGTCGGCCTGGCGGACGGAGGAGCTCGGACGCACGCGGGCGCCGGTCACGAAGTAGGCGTGCAGGTCGTGCGCGAAGCGGTTCAGCTTGCTGATGACGCCCTTGTTGCCACGGCTCAGCGCGTTGTAGCCGAGCACCGCCGGGATGGCCACGGCGAGGCCGAAGGCGGTCATGATCAGGGCTTCGCCCACGGGGCCGGCCACCTTGTCGATGGTCGGCACGCCCGAGGCGCCAATGCCGATCAGCGCATGGTAGATACCCCACACCGTGCCGAACAGGCCGACGAACGGCGCGGTGGAGCCCACCGAGGCCAGCACCGCCAGGCCCGACTGCATGCGCGACACGGCTTCGTCGATCGAGCTCTTCAGCGAGCGGGTCAGCCAGTCGGAGATGTCGAGCTGGTCGTGCAGTTGCGGCTGGCTGGCGCGGTGGTGCTGCGCCGCTTCCTTGCCGGTCACGGCCAGCGTACGGAACGGGTTGGCATCGCTTGCGCCGAGCGTTTCCAGCGCATGGTCGAAGTCATCCGAGTGCCAGAAGCGCTTTTCCGCGCCATTCGCCATCTTCTTGAGGCGAACCAGATCCCACGCCTTGGTGAGGATCACGATCCACGACAACAGCGACATAACGAGCAGAATGATGGCGGTCGCTCGCATGACGAAGTCGCCTTGCGACCAGAGGTGGGAGAGTCCGAGGTCCTGCATGGTGGTTCCTGGTGTCAGTGTTTGTGAAAGATCGGAATATTCCGAGAAATCAGTTCAGCTCGAAGTTGATCGGCTGCTGGGCGGTTACGGCCACGGCGCGGCCATTGTCCAAATACGGTTTGCAACGCATGCGCTGCACGGCATCCACCGCGGCCTGATCGAGTCGGCTCGAACCGCTCGACGTGACCACCGCAGTCTTGACCACGCGGCCGGACTCATCGGTAGTCAGACGCACGACGGCCTTGCCAGTTTCCCCCATTCGACGTGACTGCGATGGATAGGTCACTTGCGGCGGCGAACAGGCGATCTCGCCGAGGCCGACGGCGCGCGGCGCGGTATTGGCCGGCGCGGGCGGCGAGGGCGCCTCGGCAGGCGCCGGGGGTGCCGGCGGGGCCTCGATGGCCGTCGGCGAGGGCGGCAGCGAGGCCACGGGCTCCGGGGTCGGCTGCGGCTTTGGCGGCGTCGGGCGCGGCGTCACCACCTTCACCTGCTTAGGTGGCGTCTGGGGTTGCGGCTTGGGCGGCTCCGGCGCCGGAGGCTGCTGGGGCGGCTCCATCGGGATGATACGGGCGATGATCTCGGGCGCGATGACCGCTTCGGTCAGCTTGCGCCCCAGGCCACTCTGGATCAGGTAAAGCAGCCCGACGTGAAACAGCAGGACAGCAACAGTGATCTTGAGGAAACGTTGATCGAACATGAGATACGACAGGGTATTCGTAATGGGCAGGCGGCGCGCTTCTGTACTCGCTCACTTGCGATAGAACAGGATTAGCGAGATGCCACATCCGACCAGCAGGCTCAATAGCAATTCCATGATAACGCTCCTGATGTACAGCCACGTGAACCGGGGAAAACCGTGAAACGGGGTTGCTGGGGAGCGCCACTCTTGGGCAGCGTAGCGGCACAGTATAAACGATAATGATTCTTATTTGTTGCGCATTGTGCAATGCAATCGTCGATTTACGATATCCCGTTGTGCGAGGTGGCTGCGTGGGCGCCCGCGCGTGGGCGGGGTGTCGGCAATGCCCCATTGGCGGTAAACCGCGCTAGGATGGAAGAAAGCAGCGTGATAACAGCGTGACAAACATCGGCAGCCTGGTGCAGGTGGCGCCCCCGCGGTCCGGACGCCGCCAGCCCAAGCGAAGGGAATGGCCATGGACTTCACCCGTTTTGCTGAAGACGACCGCTCGACGCTCCTGCGTGCCGCGCCCGGCGTGGCGGGAACCTCGGCTCTGGACTGGATGTGCGCCCAGTTTGCGCTGCGCGTGGTCTGCGCGCTGGGCCCGCGCTTCAACCTGCGCAGCAATATCAACGATGTGCTGACGGTCAGCGCCCAGGAAATGGTCTGGCCCTATGGCGTGGTGCTGCGCGTGCAGCGCTTCCTGTCTGCACGCTGCGCGGACATGCCCGCGTGGAAAGGCGCTTCGCGGCTGACCCCCGAAGAGTTTCTCGAGCGGCATGGTCAATGGAACAGCGCCTTCGACGAAAGTGCGCTGTTTTACTATCTCGATGAGTACGTGAAGCATCACGCCAAGGACATGTTCGCCGTGTTCGATGCGTCGGCCGCCGCGATTGCCTCCCGGCTCAATGGCGAGCGCGTGCTGCTGGTGCGCAACATCGACATGCTCAGCCATGTGCTCAACCTGCCCGAGCATGAACGCAAGCTGCTCCTCTATGCCGCGCTGGCGAAGTACAAGCGCGACCTGCGCGCGGTCATGGTCGATTGCAAGGTCGCGCACAGCCAGGAGGCGTTCCAGATCCTGGCCGGCCTGACCGGCGCCAGCCCCGCCGATATCGCTGTTTCACTACGTCCCGGCTCGCGGCTCGAGACCCTGAACCTGATCGAGCAGCCGCTGCCCGAAAACAGCGTGACAGACCTTGGCGACCTGATGCGCCTGTCCGACCGCCTGCTGCACGTGCTGCTCGGCAACTACGCCTGCGAGGCGGAGATGATGGCCGTGTTCACGCGGCCCGCCGCGCCGCCGACGCTGGGCACGAGCGACTATCCGCATGTGGAGACCGATGCGCGCTACCTGTCCGCGCTGCTCGGCAACGCCACACGCCAGAACGCCGCTGGCGTGAACGTGCTGATCTATGGTCCGCCGGGCACTGGCAAGACCGAGTTCGCGCGGCTGCTGGCGCGCGAGGCGGACTGCGAACTCTACGAGGTCGATTGCTTCGACCGCGACGGCAATTCGCTCTCCGGCAAGGACCGCTATCGCTCCCTGCAGGTCTCGCAGGCTTTCCTGCGCGGTCGGCCGCGTACGGCCTTGTTGTTCGATGAGGTGGAAGACGTGTTTCCGGGCAGCGCGCGCGAGCTGATGAGCCTGTTCGGGCAGGAGGATACGCGCGGCTCGGTCAACGGCAAGGCGTGGGTCAACCAGACGCTCGAACAGAATCCGGTGCCGGTGATCTGGATCTCGAATTCGATCCGCCAGATCGATCCCGCGTACCTGCGGCGCTTCCAGTTCCACCTGGAATTAAAGATTCCGCCACCTCTGGTGCGCGAGAACATCATCCGCAAGCATCTGGGCGGGCTCGATGTCAGCGATGCCTTTATCGCCACGCTGGCCGCGCGCAAGACGCTGACACCGGCGCAAGTGCAATCGGCGGCGCGCTTCGTGGAGCTGGCGCGCAGCGACGTCGACGAACCCGTGGAGGGGCTGATCCTGCGCCAGCTCGAGCACGCCGACCGCGCGATGGGGCTGCGCCCCGAGGCCGAGGCGCGGCCAGTGGTCACGCGCTACCGGCTCGACAACCTCAATATCGAATCGCGCTACGCGGTGGAGAAGATCGTCCAGGCGCTTGGCGCGCGCCAGCGCGGCACGCTGTGCTTCTATGGGCCGCCGGGCACCGGCAAGACGGCGCTGGCCGAACACATCGCGGCGGAGCTGGACCTGCCGCTGATGATCCGGCGCGCGTCCGACCTGATGAGCAAGTACGTCGGCGAGACGGAACAGCAGATCGCCGCGATGTTCGCGCGCGCAGAAGAGGACGGGGCGGTGCTGTTGCTCGATGAAGCCGACAGTTTCATGCAGAGCCGCCAACAGGCAGTGCGCAACTACGAGGTGTCGGAAGTCAACGAGATGCTCCAGGGCATGGAGCGCTTCAACGGCATCTTCCTCTGCACAACCAATCTGTTCGACCGGATCGACGAAGCGGCGCTGCGCCGGTTCTCGTTCAAGATCCGTTTCCTGTCGCTCAAGCCGCAGCAACGCGTGACGATGTTCGTGGATGAGGCACTAGAAGGCGATCCCGCGCGCATGACCGAGACGATCCGGCACGAACTCGATTCGATGGATTGCCTGACGCCGGGCGATTTCGCCACGGTCAAGCGGCAGTCCGTGGTGCTGGGCGAAGCGCTGACGCCTGACGAGTTTCTGGCGCAATTACGACAGGAACACGCGATCAAGCCCGAGGTGCGGCATCACAAGCCGCTGGGGTTCTTCCAATAGCCGGCAGGCGCCGCTGGTATCAGAGCGGCGGGGCCGGCTCGATCACTACGGTTTCTGCGAGGGTATCCACGTTCAGCAGCGTCGCGGCCATTGCGCGCAGGTGCGCGGCGTCGCGCGTAGACGCATAGCGGTCTTGCGGCACCGCATCGGGCGCGGAGGCGAGATTGTGTTCGGCGAGCTTGCGCGCCAGTTGCCGGGCGATGGCGCCGCCGGTGTCCACCAGCGCCAGGCGGTTGCCGACCATCGCGCGGATGGTGTCGGAGAGAAACGGATAGTGCGTGCAGCCGAGCACGAGAGTGTCGGCGCCGGCGTCCAGCATGGGGGTCAGCAGGGTCTCGAGCCGCGCACGTACCTCGGGGCCGGACACATCGCCTTGTTCGATGCGGGCGACGAGGTCAAGGCCCGCCGCGCACAGATAGCGGCTTTCGCCTTCCAGCGACGTCAACAATCTATTGAATTTGGCGCTGCGCAGCGTGTTGGCCGTGGCGAGCACGCCCACCACCTTGCTGCGGCTGGCCGCCGCGGCCGGTTTCAGGCCGGGTTCCACACCGATGATCGGTAGCGGCAACGTATCGCGCAGGGTTTGAACGGCATGCATCGTCGCCGTATTGCAGGCAATGACGAGCGCCTTGCAGCCCTGTGCCACCAGCCATTCGCAGACTTGCAGCGCGCGCGCCTCGACGAAGCGCTCGGGCTTTTCGCCATACGGCGCGTAGCGCGAGTCGGCCAGGTAGAGCAGCGACTCATGCGGCAGCAGCGCGCGGATTTCGCGCAGCACCGAAAGGCCGCCAAGGCCGGAATCGAAAACGCCGATGGGAGAGGAATTCACGGAAGGGAGGAGGGTGGCGTTCCCTCTCTATATAGATAGAGGGGGAACGCCGGCAGGGCCGCAGCCCTGGCCGGTTATGCCGCAGCGACCGGAATCTTGCCGATCTTGGCTTGCCACTCGGCGGGGCCGGTCTTGTGCACCGACGTACCCGAGCTGTCCACGGCCACCGTCACGGGCATGTCCTTGACGTCGAACTCGTAGATGGCTTCCATGCCGAGGTCTTCGAAGGCCAGCACCTTGGCGCCGCGAATCGCCTTCGACACCAGGTAGGCCGCGCCACCCACGGCCATCAGGTAGGCCGACTTGTGCTTCTGGATCGATTCGATCGCCACCGGGCCGCGCTCGGCCTTGCCGATCATCGCGATCAGGCCGGTCTGGGCCAGCATGGTCTCGGTGAACTTGTCCATGCGGGTCGCCGTGGTGGGGCCGGCCGGGCCGACCACCTCGTCACGCACCGGATCGACCGGGCCGACGTAGTAGATCACGCGGTTGGTGAAGTCGATCGGCAGCGATTCGCCCTTGGCCAGCATGTCGGCGATGCGCTTGTGCGCGGCGTCGCGGCCGGTCAGCATCTTGCCGTTCAGCAGCAGCGTCTGGCCGGGCTTCCACGAAGCCACTTCCTCGGGCGTCAGCGTGTTCAGGTCCACGCGCTTCGACGTCTCGGTGTTCGGCGCCCATTCCACCTGCGGCCAGGCCGACAGGTCCGGGGCTTCCAGCTTGGCCGGGCCGCTGCCGTCCAGCGTGAAATGCACGTGGCGCGTGGCCGCGCAGTTCGGGATCATCGCCACGGGCTTGGAAGCCGCGTGCGTGGGGGTGGCCATGATCTTGACGTCGAGCACGGTGGCCAGGCCGCCCAGGCCCTGCGCGCCAATGCCGAGCGCGTTGACCTTTTCGTACAGTTCCACGCGCATTTCCTCGACCCAGTCCTTCGGGCCGCGGGCGATGATGTCCTGAATGTCGATGGACTCCATCAGCGATTCCTTGGCCATCAGCATGGCCTTCTCGGCCGTGCCGCCGATGCCGATGCCCAGCATGCCGGGCGGGCACCAGCCGGCGCCCATGGTCGGCACGGTCTTCAGTACCCAGTCGACGATGGAATCGGACGGGTTCAGCATCACGAACTTCGACTTGTTCTCGGAGCCGCCGCCCTTGGCCGCGACCTGGATGTCCACGGTGTTGCCCGGCACGACCTCGTAGTGGATCACGGCCGGCGTGTTGTCCTTGGTGTTCTTGCGGGCGCCTTCGGGCGGGCTCACGATCGACGCGCGCAGCACGTTGTCCGGGTGCGTGTAGCCGCGGCGCACGCCTTCGTTGATCATGTCCGACAGGCCCATCGTGGCGCCATCCCAGCGCACGTCCATGCCCACCTTGACGAAGATCGTGACGATGCCGGTGTCCTGGCACAGCGGACGCTTGCCTTCGGCGCACATGCGGCTGTTGGTCAGGATCTGCGCAATCGCATCCTTGGCGGCCGGACTCTGCTCCAGCTCATAGGCACGGCCCAGGCTGGTGATGTAGTCCATCGGGTGGTAATAGCTGATGTACTGCAGCGAGTCGGCGACGCTCTGGATGAGGTCTTCTTGCTTGATGACGGTCATTTTTGTGGGGGAGGGCAGCGGTGAAACACAGCCCGGGATGATACACCGTGGCGGCGCCGGCTGCGGGAATGCATACAGCCGTCGACACCAGGAAAGCTGCACCGGAAGTGACTGATGCGCCATCCGGTGTGAGGGGAGGCGTCAGTGCGACTGCTGCGGCACGTGCGGTTGGGACACCATGCGGTCCACCCAGGCCATGGCCAGCGCCGAGGCCAGGAAGGCCACGTGGATGATCACCTGCCACATGATGGTGTGGGGAGAGCGCTGTTCGGCGTCGATGAAGGTCTTTAGCAGGTGGATCGACGAAATGCCGATCAGCGCCATCGACAGCTTCACCTTCAGCACGCCGGCATTGACGTGGTCGAGCCACTCGGGTTCGTCGGGGTGGTTGTCGATGCCCAGGCGCGAGACGAAGGTCTCGTAGCCGCCCACGATCACCATGATCAGCAGGTTGGAGATCATCACCACGTCGATCAGGCCGAGTACCACCAGCATGATCTTGGTCTCGTCGAAGGTGGTGACATGGGACAGCAGGTGCCAGACCTCGACCAGGAAGTGATAGACGTAGACGCCCTGCGCGACGATCAGGCCGAGGTAAAGCGGCAGCTGGAGCCAGCGCGAAGCGAAGATGATGCGGGGGATGGGGCGGAGCGGGGTGTATGACATGGGGTGCGCAGACGTGAGGAAAATGTCATCAGACAATCAAAGGCGGGGCTGATTGTACCTTGTGCGTCCCACGGTCCGGATGACAGGTTTGCGCTGCGTGGCGTGCCGGTGCTAGCCTAGTAGAGCCGGCTGCACTTGTGGCCAGTTTGCGCCCCCGCTCCCTCCGATCTGATTTGCTGCATTGCAGCACCCCTGCGCCATCGCGCATGGTGTTCCGTCAGGTTTAAGTAAGCCGCCGGGCGTACCTTCCAGCCAAAAGCAAGCAGTCCTAAGTCAAACAGGAGACAAGCCATGTCGGCCATCGAATCGGTGATGCAGGAGCATCGCGTTTTCCAACCCCCTGAGTCGTTCGCCAAGACGGCGGCCATTCCCAGCATGGCGGCCTACCAGGCCCTGTGCGACGAGGCCGAGCGCGACTACGAGGGTTTCTGGGCGCGCCACGCCCGCGAACTGCTGCATTGGGACAAGCCGTTCACCAAGGTGCTCGACGAAAGCAGCGCGCCGTTCTACAAGTGGTTCGAGGACGGCCAGCTCAATGCCTCGTACAACTGCCTGGAACGGAATATCGAGCAAGGACTCGGCGACAAGATCGCCATCGTCTTCGAGGCGGACGACGGCACCGTGAGCCGCGTCAGCTACAAGGAACTGCTGGCCAAGGTCAGCCGTTTTGCGAATGGTCTCAAGGCGCTCGGCATCAAGAAGGGCGACCGCGTGGTCATCTACATGCCGATGTCAGTGGAAGGCGTGGTCGCCATGCAGGCGTGCGCGCGCATCGGCGCCACCCATTCGGTGGTGTTCGGCGGATTTTCGGCCAAATCGCTGCAGGAAAGGCTGGTTGACGTGGGCGCCGTGGCGCTGATCACCGCCGACGAACAGATGCGCGGCGGCAAGGCGCTGCCGCTCAAGGCCATCGCCGACGAAGCCCTGGCGCTGGGCGGCTGCGAGGCTGTCAAGCACGTGGTGGTCTATCGCCGCACCGGCGGCAAGGTGGCCTGGACCGAAGGCCGCGACCGCTGGATGGAAGACGTCTCCGCCGGCCAGCCCGACGCCTGCGCCGCCGAACCGGTGGATGCCGAGCATCCGCTGTTCGTGCTCTACACGTCGGGATCGACTGGCAAGCCGAAGGGCGTGCAGCACAGCACGGGCGGCTACCTGCTGTGGGCGCTGATGACGATGCGCTGGACCTTCGACATCAAGCCGGACGACCTGTTCTGGTGTACCGCCGACATCGGCTGGGTTACCGGCCACACCTATATTGCCTACGGCCCGCTGGCGGCCGGCGCCACGCAGGTGGTGTTCGAGGGCGTGCCGACCTTCCCGAACGCCGGCCGTTTCTGGGACATGATCCAGCGCCACAAGGTCAGCATCTTCTACACGGCGCCGACGGCGATCCGTTCGCTGATCAAGGCCGCCGAGGCCGACGAGAAGATCCACCCGAAGCAGTACGACCTCTCCAGCCTGCGCCTGCTGGGCACGGTGGGCGAGCCGATCAACCCGGAAGCGTGGATGTGGTACTACAAGCACATCGGCGGCGAGCGTTGCCCGGTGGTCGATACCTTCTGGCAAACCGAGACCGGCGGTCACATGATCACGCCGCTGCCGGGTGCCACGCCGTTGGTGCCGGGCTCGTGCACGCTGCCGCTGCCGGGCATCATGGCGGCCATCGTCGATGAAACCGGACAGGACGTGCCGAATGGCAGTGGTGGCATCCTGGTCGTCAAGCGTCCGTGGCCATCGATGATCCGCACGATCTGGGGCGACCCGGAGCGCTTCAAGAAGAGCTATTTCCCCGAGGAACTGGGCGGCAAGCTGTATCTGGCTGGCGATGGCTCGATCCGCGACAAGGAAACTGGCTACTTTACGATCATGGGCCGGATCGACGACGTGCTGAACGTGTCGGGCCACCGCATGGGCACGATGGAGATCGAATCGGCGCTGGTGGCGAACCCGCTGGTGGCCGAGGCCGCCGTGGTCGGCCGCCCGGATGACATGACGGGCGAGGCGATCTGCGCCTTCGTCGTGCTCAAGCGCTCGCGCCCGACCGGCGACGAGGCAGTGAAGATCGCCACGGAGCTGCGCAACTGGGTCGGCAAGGAGATTGGACCGATTGCGAAGCCCAAGGACATCCGCTTTGGCGATAACCTGCCGAAGACCCGTTCGGGCAAGATCATGCGCCGGCTGCTGCGTTCGCTGGCCAAGAACGAGGAAATCACGCAGGATACGTCCACGCTCGAGAATCCGGCCATCCTCGATCAACTGAAGCAAGCGCAATAAGCGCCCCCGCCCGTGCGGGTTTCCTCCCATCCGATGCCGGCCGCGTGCCGGCATTTTCTTGAGTTCGCCCATGGCTGATGCCCAGTCGCGCTTCCGGCGCCGGCTGTTGCTCTACTACGGTCTGTTCACGCTCGGGCTGTTTGGCTTCATCGGCATGATGGGGTTGCTCGAGCATTCCAACGCCGACGCGCTGTGGCTCGGCTATGTATTCCTGTTCGTCACCATTGCGATCTATGCCTGCATCGGCCTGATCTGCCGCACCTCGGATCTCAACGAGTATTACGTGGCGGGGCGACGGGTGCCGGCGCTGTTCAATGGCATGGCCATCGCCGCGGACTGGATGAGCGCGGCGTCGTTCATCGGCCTGGCGGGCATCCTGTTTGCCTCCGGCTATGAGGGGCTGGCCTATGTGATGGGCTGGACCGGCGGCTATTGCCTGGTGGCATTCCTGCTGGCGCCGTATCTGCGCAAATATGGCGGATATACGATCCCGGACTTCCTCGCGGCGCGCTACGGCAACGGCAAGCCGGGCGGCAACCTGCCGGTGCGGGCGATTGCGGTGCTCGCGGCCTCGCTGTGCTCGTTCGTCTATCTGGTGGCGCAGATTCAGGGCGTGGGGTTGATCGTCACGCGCTTTATCGGCGTGGAGTTTGCCGTGGGGGTGTTCTTCGGGCTGGCCGGCATCCTGGTCTGCTCGTTCCTGGGCGGCATGCGCGCGGTCACGTGGACCCAGGTGGCGCAGTACATCATGCTGATTGTGGCGTTCCTGCTAACCGTGTCGATGATTGCGTGGAAGCATCATCGCGACGCGCTGCCGCAGGTCAGCTATGGCTCGCTGCTGGGTCAGATCGAGCAGGCCGAGCGGCGGCTCGAGCGCGATCCGGCCGAGCGGCAGGTGCGGGAGCTGTTCCGCCAGCAGGCGGTGATGTTGCAGGAGCGCATCGCGCGGCTGCCGCAGTCATTCGACGAAGAACGGCACGTGCTGGATGACCGCCTCCAGGAGCTGCGCACGCGCAACGCGCCATTGCGCGAGATCAAGAGTGTGGAGCGCGAGCGGCTGGCCTTTCCCGTGGATGTGGCCGACGCCCAGCAGCAGTGGAGCCAGATGCGGGAGGAGGCGCTGGCGCGCAGCCATGCCGCCACGCCATCGACCGAGCCCTACCCGGCGGCGTCCGAGGCGGAGCGGAAGACCAAGCGGCTCAACTTCGTGCTGCTGGTGTTCTGCCTGATGCTCGGCACGGCCAGCCTGCCGCACATCCTGACGCGGCTGTACACCACGCCGTCGGTCCGGGAAACGCGCAATTCGGTGGCCTGGGCCGTGTTCTGCATCGCGCTGCTCTATGTGTCGGCGCCCACGCTGGCGGCGCTGGTCAAGGCCGAGTTCTTCCAGCATCTGGTCGGCACGCCGTTCGCGGAGTTGCCGCAGTGGGTGGTGCAATGGCGCAAGGTGGATCCGCCGGTGTTCGGCATCCGGGATGTGAATGGCGATGGCATCGTCCAGTGGGCGGAAATCCTGATCCAGCCGGACATGATCGTGCTGGCGGCGCCCGAGATCGCCGGGCTGCCGTACGTGATCTCGGGCCTGGTGGCGGCCGGTGCGCTGGCGGCGGCGCTGTCCACGGCGGACGGGTTATTGCTGACGATTGCCAACGCGCTCTCGCACGACGTCTACTACCACATGATCGACCGCCAGGCGAGCCACCAGCGCCGCGTGACGACCGCTAAGATCGTGCTGCTGGCAGTGGCGCTGTTCGCCTCCTACGTGACCTCGCTGCGGCCCGGCAACATCCTGTTCCTGGTGGGCGCGGCCTTCTCGCTGGCTGCATCGAGCTTCTTCCCGGTACTGGTCCTGGCCATCTTCTGGCGACGGACCACCGCGGCGGGGGCGGTGGCGGGGATGGCCACCGGCCTGGGCGTGGCGGTGTACTACATCTTCGTCAACTACCCGTTCTTCACGAAGATGACAGGGATTTTCGGCAACCGCTGGTTCGGCGTGGACCCAATCGCCTCCGGCGCCTTCGGCGTGCCGGCCGGGTTTGCCGTGGCCATCCTCGTGAGCCTGGTCACGCCAAAGAACGCCCCGGTCATCGACCGGCTCGTCAATTACCTGCGAAAAGGCTAGGGCGGGTTACGTCCGCATCACCGGAGGGGGCTGGACAGCCCGAACGGCTCTGCTATAATCGCCGACTTCCCGGAGAGATGGATGAGTGGTTTAAGTCGCACGCCTGGAAAGCGTGTATAGGTTAATAGCCTATCGGGGGTTCGAATCCCCCTCTCTCCGCCACCTTACTACATAAGGCTTTGCGGGTGATCGGCGAAGTACCGCTGTGACACTCAGCCGGCCTTGTGTCATTCAACCCTTGGCTTTGAGCGGCAACACGCGCTCAGCCTTGCGGCGATAGATACGCTTTGTCGTGCTCGGATCAGCGTGCGACAACAGCGCCTGAGCGTGCTCCAGCGTCTCTGCATCGCTCGCGGCCTTAGCCCGGATGTCGTGCTCTGTGAAGCGCTCCGACACCTCAGTTTCGGCCATGACGCGCTCCATGAAGCCGCGCCACAGCGAATCCCATCCCCCAGCCCGTCCCGTTTCCTCGTCGAGGTAGCATTCGCCACTTCGGTTGCAGAACAGCCACGGAGAAATGTCCACGGGGCGCGCGGTCAGCGCATCCTTTACCGCAGCGCGCAGATCGTCGGTCCACAGGTAGAGCGTCTTCTTGCCGCTGCTGCCGGCCGTCTTGTGCCGCTGGATCTCGATTCCATCCGCTGCGAAGTCAGGCACCCGCAGGCGCAGCAGATCGCCCCGAGCCATGCCGGTGATCAGCTTGAGTCGGATGTACGCCTGAGCGGCCAGCACGCTGCCGCGCTTGCGCCGTGAGGGGATCGACAGGCACGCTTCAATCTCCCAATCCTCCACGTACCGGTCGCGCGGTTTCTCGCCTTCCAGACGGACCTCGCGGGCGAACGGATGGCGCTTCAGGTAGCCCCACTGCACCGCCTTGGTGTAGGCGTGCGACAGCACCTCCAGTTCGCGTAGTGCCGCCGTGCGGGCCTTTACCCGCTTCGTGCTGCCGTCCGGATGCTTGACTTCCTTCGTGCGTGCGTCGGCGTAGGTGTAGATATGGTGCGGCTCGATGGCGGTCAGCGGCCACGTGCCGAATGTCACACGCAGCCGGTTCACCGCGATCTGGTTCTGCGCCTGGGTCGTGACGGCCTTCGTCGGGATGACTTCGAGCGCATACCGGTCCAGCAGTTGCCCGACCGTCGCAGCCTTGTCGAGCGTGCCGATGCGGTCTGCCCATGTCCGGTACGCCTCGGGCAGCGTGGATCCCAGCCGGAACCGCTTCTTGCCATCCCAATAGGCTTCCATGCCGACCGGCACGCGGTAGTAGTAGGCGCCGTGGTAGAGCTGCCAGCGGGTGGGGAGCCCCTTGTTCTCAGTCTTGCGCGCTCGCGGCATCAGGCCATTCCTTTACCAGTCACATCGCGCTCCTGTCGATCTCGTATTCCCTGTGCCGGCGCGTGCTCGGCGCCGATCCGCCCAGCAAATGCTCCACATGCGCGCGGAGGACGATGATACTGCCATCGGGGCGAACCTTGTAGGCGACGCCCAGCGTGTTCAGGACTACCGCCTGGGCCCGGAACTGCACGCGCTGCGTCAGCTCTCGCAACTCCGCGCTAGTCAGGAACATGCCCAGCGGCTCCGCTTGTTGTGCGCTCATCTCTGCTCTCCAAACCACGCGCGCCGCGTGAGTTCAATGATCCGTTCTGCCACTGCTTCCAACTGCTACCCCTCCCGCCCCAGCGCCGACCGATCCATGGCGGCGTCGATAGCGGCGATCCAGATCTTGTAGCCCAGCGTCGTCGTGGCCACGCCTTCGCGGATGGCCCATATCCGATACGACGCAATGCTCCGAGCATCCCTCGCCTCACCCGATTGCTCCGGGGTGGGGCGGCGGTTCCAGGCGGCGATGGCCCTGATCTTTGATCATCCGGATGGTCCATCAGCGATGCACATTCCGCACATCACATACCAATCGCTCGAACCTTCATAACAGACATCGACGTTATCGTGCCCACAGAATGGACACGCAGCCGGCTTCAGTTCATCGCTCATCACACCCCCTCCGGCTTGGCTGGCGCTGCGGGAAGCGGCATCCAGTGCGTCACATTGAACTTGCAATCGTCCTGCGTAACCTGAGACATCCACTTTCCATGGAATAGGCCGGCAATATCGTGATACAGACCAGAATTCCGGATGCCGCGCACAAGATAATCGCGCTCGGCGATGGGTAATTCGTCCTCAACGGAAGTCCAGCAACTCGTCTGCGCGGTGGCGAGCGCGGCGCGGATAGCGCTCACTGCATTGCCGATTGCCTCGCCTGTGTCTTTGCTGTCTGCTCGCGCATCGCCATATGCCGTGATCGCATTGATGATCGACTTCGGCACGCCTCGCACCATCGCCCGCTCATCCGCCACAGGCTCTTTCGATGCGGGGGCGGGGGTATAGCCGACTGGCATGCCCACCGGTTCGAGGCCCCGCTTCGGATGCGCATTGACCCACATCGGCCAGCCACCCATGAACCACCGCGTCATGTAGCGCTCGGTTTCACGGTCCGCCGCTTTGGCGAGTGTGTCTAGGAACGCCTCGATGTACTCGTCGCGACTGGCGTCCGTGATCCATGCATTCCAGTCCGTGACCGGCTCCGCCACAGCCCCGCCCGCGTTGCTGGCGCGGCTTTCGAGGGCGCGGGCGTATTTGATCAACGTTTGGCATTTGCGGAAGGTCAAGCCCATTGCACTGCCAATGAGCGCGCGCTCCAGCGCATCCAAATCCAGTTTCTCAGCCATTGCTTGCCCCGATCTTCTTGTGCCACTCCGTATCGAAATCGGCCATCGCTTCAGCGGGGCTATCTCCGAACCCCGCCACACCGTCTTGCAGGTTGTCTCCGTAGAGGGCACACCATTGATTGCCATCGATACTGATAGTCGGTCGGTATTGCACGCTCGGACGTTGCGCCATCATCGCGGCGGCCAACATTTCGTGTTTCACTCCCTCGATGGCATAGCTCAGCCCACTAGCCTGCTGGCCGATGGCCTCGCGCATCGCCTCGCCTACATCGCCGCCATGAATCCGGCTACGCACTGCGTCATAGATTGCTTGGTATGAATCACTCATTTTCCATTTCCCCCATTCTTCGAGCCTTCAGTGGCGGTGCGGTCGGGCGAGCCAAGGCACACTAGCGTCCGACTCGCTGCCTGTTGTGCCTTGCGCAAGGCTTCCTCATGGCGCCCGGCAACCGTCAGCACGCGCACGATTTCGTCTAGTGCGAGCAACAACGGTTCGGCGGGGTCATCCTTGCAAGGCGGGAATTCCTCTTGCGACACGTATCCTGTATCAGTCTCGATACATACCCATGCGCTCGTCTCGATCAGTTTGCTCACACCGCACCCCCTTCCTGTTTGCCTTCAGTGGCGGTGCGGTTCATGCTTCTACCTCGAGGGGTAGCCCCGGCATGCCGGGTACGCTCTGCCTGGAGCGCAATATATTCGGGGTTTAGTTCGGCGCCGAGCCACCGGCGGCCGAGCCGCTGGGCGACGCTGGCCACCGTGCCCGAGCCCATGAACGGGTCGAAGACGATGTCGCCGGGCTCCGTGCTGGCTAGGATGCAGCGTGACGGCAACTCGCTAGGCATCGCGGCAGGGTGGCTTCCGTCGCTATCCGAGCCAATTTCCCAAACCGAGTGACCCCACCACTTGTGGCCGGGATTCTTCGCGCGATACATCTCTGACTTCGAAAGCAGGAATAGGTATTCATGACTGGATGCGGGCCGATCCAGACGCATCGGCTCCACGGCCGAGGGCTTTTTCCAGATCACGGTTTGGCGCAGATACCAGCCGTCACGGCGCAGAGCATCGGCGAGAGCGAACGCGACCAGCGTCAGGTCTTTCATCTTGTAACCTACGGGCGGCATGCGGAAGCCCTTGCGCTCCCTGACCGTCGACCATGCCGCGCGATCTCCGCGATTCCCGCCACCTCCTTTTCCACTTGCTGCGTAGACGTCGCCGACGTTGAGCCAGAAAGTGCCGTCGTCACTCAGCAGACCTCTAGCTAAGCCAAATGTCTCAACTAGAACGCGCACGTAGTCTGCGGGGTCGCGCTCCATGCCGAGCTGCGCCTCATGGCCGTAGTCTCGCAATCCACCCCAGTACGGCGGGCTGGTGACGATGCACTGGACGCGCACGCCGGCCGCAATCAGGTCGCGCATGACGGCGCGGCAGTCGCCTTGGTAGCAGTGGTCGATCTTCACGACGCACCCCCTTCCCGGTCGCCATTCGACGGTTGCGGCTGCTCGCTTGCACGGCAGTTCCATGCGGCGATTACCGCATTCCCGGCAATCCCTGGCGACGTGCTGCTGTATTGCAGGGAAACGACTGCGTCGCAGTGATCGCACGCGATGCGGCCCACCCAACCAGCGTGTTCAATCTGCTCTACCTCTGGAGATGAAGCCATGCCTCCGCAGAATGGGCACGGACTAAGGTCGCCTAACACAGCGGTAGAAGTCGTGCCTGACTGTGCTGCCAGTGCTTCGCATGTAGTCGTCTTGTCGCAGTACTTGCAATTCCAAACATCGCTATTCGTGCAGGCGGCGGCATTCGACGGTTGCGGCTGCTCGCGGGCGATGAGCATGGCGTCGGCCATTCGGTAGCAGTGGTCTGCCAAACGCAGGTAGGCAGATGGGATGTCGTTGACGCTTACGCCATCGACCTTCGCCAATTCCTTCCCCGCAAAATAGTCACGCAGGGTCATGCCGGCAACGAGAGCGCGCTTGGTCCCCTTCGCGTATCCAAGAGAATCGAAGTGCGCGATGTCTTTCTCTCCGGGAAACGCCGGGCCGCCGTCTTTGATGAAGTCAGCCATTGCTATCTCCTTGCGGCTGCTCGCGGGACAGGGCGGCGTCGATGGCTGCGTCTAACTCTTGCTCAGACGGCGCGGACGGAAAGAGTGCGCGCAGCGTTTCATAGCGCCATTGCCAGCGCTTATCCTCGCCACCGGGCGCGGCGAGTAGGGCGCGGATACGATCTGCGACTGCATCCCATGACTTCTGATCCTGCTTGGCGGCCTGATGCGAAGCGTCATCGGGTGTGCGGATCTTTTGTGTGATAAGCGCACGGCAAATACGTTCATCGTGATCTAGAACGGCTTGCAGCAATTCGCGCGCATCCCCCTGCACAGGCGCGGCAGGCGGTGCGGCTTGGGCGAGTAGGGCGTCGATGATATGCACGACAATCTCAAGTTCTTGCCGGGTTATGCCATATCCCAGACGGGAAGACCACGTCGTCTTAATCTGATCCGTCATCTGCGCCACGCTCGCGGCTTCGTTGGCCATGCTCGGCCCAGCCCCCACCACGCCGGCCATCTGCTGCTCGTACACGGTCTCTGCCTGGAATGCGCGCGGGTCGATCTTGTTGTTGTCCATGTCGGTGTCCTTATGCTGCTTCGATTTCGTCGTCTGCTACGGCCATGTGGTGGCGCATATAGGGCAGGCTGATGTCCACACGGGAGATGCCCCACACCTCCATGAGCCGGCCTATCGGATCGGTCGCTTTCAGTTGCCAGTTCTTGGAGCCGACCTTCCTGCCGCTGCCTCGCCTCGGCTTCGGTACGAAGACCTGCATTGCCGCCAAGTCCGTGCACTCGAAAACCACGGCCTTCTGGTTGTGCAGCGTCTTGCACGCAATCAGGCCGCCAAACTGCTTCATCGCCTGGTGCACCGACTGGCGCGTCACCCCATGTCGCTTGCCGAACGCCTTGACGCAGATCGACTCGCCGTTCGGATCTGGCGCTCGTCGGAGTGCAGCCCATATGAGGGCTCGTGTTCGAGGCGGTGGAGGATGGTATTCATAGCTACACTCACGAATAAGAAAGCCGGGCGGACGTGGGACATCAGTTCCCGGCAAGGGGAGTCAGACAGTCTTTGCCTCAATGCGGCGCGACGATTCCAGCGTGCGCCACACTTCGATCTTTGCCTGCGCAGCGATCATCATCCAGCGCAGTTCTTCCTCGGTCGCTACTGCATCCTTCAAGCCTTCCAGGTGCTGCATGTACCCCACGTCGGCATATGCTTCGCGCTCCTGGGCGCTGACCGCGTTATGGCCGTTGGCCTCGGCCTGCTTCATCAGCAGCGACTTCTTGCTCTTGCGGAACTCTTCGAGGTACACGCGGTTCGCCTTTGCTTGGGCGTACTGCGGCGCGTTGTCCCGGATGAAGTCCAGGCACTTGAAGACGTTGATCTCTGCGTCGTCGCTCATTTCAGTTCCAGGCGGTCTTTCTTGACGATCCGCGCACCAGGCACTTCGGTGCCAGCCTTGATGGCCTTCTTGATCTCGGCCTTGCTGGGCTTGGGCTCTGGCGGTTTCGGCTTCGACATGAACGACGCCGGGATCTGCTTCTCGTCGTAGACGTCCACGGACTCGTCACGGTCGATGTACAGCCGCGCGACAAACGTGCCGTCGTTCGCGGCGATCTCGTGGATGCCGGTGCGCTTCATGTTCAGCGCCAGGTACTCACGCAGCTTCTCTTGCCGGCTGACAATGGCGGCTTTGCGCTTCTCCACGGTTGCAAGGTGCTGCTCGATCATGGCGACCTCGGCGTCACGGTTCAGGATGAAGGCGGCGACATTCGCGGCCTTGTCCTTCGTGGCATCCAGTGCGCCCACCAGAGCGGGAGACAGTTCGCCGGTATCGGGGTCGAACGCCTCTTCGCTGCTCAGCAGGCGCTCAACTTCGCTGGAAAGGGTGTAAAGGCTCAGGGCAGTCATGTCGGACTCCTAGAACGGCACGTCGGTGTCTTCGAAGCCATCGGGCTCCGGTTGCGCGGCAGGGCGCTGTGCCTGACGCTGAGCCGGCGCCTGTTGCTGTCCTTCCTGTTTGCCGCCGAGCATCTGCAACTGATCGACAACGATCTCAGTCGAGTACTTGTCCTGCCCGGACTGGTCTTGCCACTTCCGGGTGCGGATACGGCCTTCGACGTAGATAGCGCTGCCTTTGCGGAGATACTGGCCGGCGATCTCTGCCAGCTTCCCGAAGAAGCTCAGGCGATGCCACTCGGTCAGTTCCTTCATATCGCCCGACTGCTTGTCCTTGTAGCGGTCAGTCGTCGCCAGACGGATGTTCGTCACGGCATCACCGCTGGGCAGGTAGCGGGTTTCGGGGTCGGCGCCCAGGTTGCCGACGAGGATTACTTTGTTGACACTTGCCATGATTAAGCGTGCTCCGGTTCCGGTTGCTGTTCGGTGAGTTCGGTCTTGCGCTGATCCTTCGCGGCGATCACCGCGTCACGGTGTTCCTTGCCGAGCATCTGGATAGCAGCGTCGAAGTGGCTTTTCAGGGCCGAGATGTTCTGTGCGTTGCGGATGCCTTCGAGAATCGCCTCGACGTTCGGGCCAGCCTCGCCGGTTTCGAGCCAGTTCAGCAGGTCAGCACCGGTCTGCTCGCTGATGGGCTTCGCATCGCCGCCGAACAAGCCGGTACGGTCCTTGGACGCCACGGCGTAGTGACCGTCATGCACGATGTCCAGCACCACGGTGAATTCGTACTCGAAGCCGTCTCGCTGCTCGGTCTTCATCCCGAGCTTCGCTACCTTCTTGCGGCCGTTTTCCTCCACCTGTGCCGTTTCCGTCTTGCTGCGGCCCGTGGCAATGATGTGCATCCGAGACTGCAACATGGCGTCGATGAAGGCGCGGTGGCGTGGCGTCAGTTCGTTCCAGGCGCTCCACGAGTTGCCCCGGTACTTGGCCGATGCGACCTGATCCACAAGTTCGAGAATGCCGCCAGAGCCCGACCACTCGTGCGTGGTGCTGTCGATGATCAGCACGTCATAGCCGGCTTCCTCGGCCTCTTTGATGGCGGCTATGTACCGTTCCGGCGTGTAGGGCGCGGCCAGTTCCATCACATCGAAATCGGCCAGATCGCTGTAGAGCGATGCGCTGCCGTGCTCGGTGTCGATGCAGGCGATGCGCCCGCCTAAGCCCCGAGCGATTTGCAGGGCACCGTAGGTCTTACCAGAGCCCGACGGGCCGGTCAGCGCCAGACGGAGCTTTGCCTTTTTCCTCACTGCTTTCGCGAATGCCATGATTGATTCCTTGCGTTTGATATTCCTGAGAGTTCATCCTTGCCGCCTCTTCCTCGTGCCAGTGCAGGGCCTCGGCGGCTGCTTCTTCCCACTGGCCCCACTGCTGCCAGTACTGCATCCCGGCGTCCATCGCTATCCCACCCTGCGGCCGTTGCGGTCGTACACGCCCTTTGCCGGTGCGTTGTCCTTGTGCAGAAGCCACTTGTTACCGAGCGAGACAATCGCAGTGCGGCGCCGAATCCGGCGTTTCTCTTCCTCGCTCAGTCCGGTGTCGTAGTGCCGCAGATCAAAATTCTTCGGAATCATTTCAGCCCCTTCCAGATCTGGATGATGTTGGCGATCAGCCCGGCGAAGGCGAAGGCGCCGCCGCACAGGTACACGCTCTGGCGGTTGCGTTGCTGCCACGCGCGGAACTTGAGGTAGTGCTCGTCGTCGGGATGCAGCATCACAGCCCCTCGTAGAAAGCCGCAGCCATATCCGGGTCATCCAGATCCGACATGCGGTAGTTGCAGGCTTGGCCCATCGCAGAATGAATCTTCTCGATCTGGACCTTGTTGCCGAAGTCGTCTACGACGTCGAAGTAGAACGGGTAGGTGCGCCCGCTGTATTCGTGGTGGAGGATCACGATTCCTCCACCTTCACGAACTTGCGGTTGTCGTCTAAGCGATATGCCACGTTTGCTTCGATGCCGTCCTCGCCCACGTAGGCAATCACCGTGCGGTAACGATTTGCCTTGTTATCCCAATAGCGGATACGCAATTCCGAGTCGTCGCCACCGGTCAGGGTCGAGTCGTCGCCACCGGTCAGGGTCGAGCCGTAGCCACCGGTCAGGGTCGAGTCGTCGCCACCGGTCAGGGTCGAGTCGTCGCCACCGGTCAGGGTCGAGCGGTCGCCACCGGTCAGGGTCGAGCCGTAGCCACCGGTCAGGGTCGAGTCGTCGCCACCGGTCAGGGTCGAGCGGTTGCCACCGGTCAGGGTCGAGCGGTCGCCACCGGTCAGGGTCGAGCCGTAGCCACCGGTCAGGGTCGAGCGGTTGCCACCGGTCAGGGTCGAGCGGTCGCCACCGGTCAGCATGGACAACGCGCCGCCGATTGCAGACTGGCTATCCCCAACCGTCACCGTAATCCCGATCACAGCGACTTCCCGAGCACGGGGCTCATGCTCGATCAGGTATTGCGTGGCGGCGCGCTTGTCG
This sequence comes from Cupriavidus sp. 2KB_3, assembly GCF_052115685.1. Lineage (NCBI taxonomy): Bacteria > Pseudomonadati > Pseudomonadota > Betaproteobacteria > Burkholderiales > Burkholderiaceae > Cupriavidus > Cupriavidus sp. 2KB_3. The sequence goes on along the minus strand of NZ_JBFRHD010000012.1, from coordinate 153,182 downwards.
CCCACGAACCGGACGATTCCCTTCGGGAACTTGCACTTGCCGCCGAGCATCACGATGCTGTCTGACTCGACTTCCACCACCAGCCACTTGGCCGTGCTATCGAGATACGAACTGCACGAGTGATCGCCTTGACCGTAAAGCCAGCCATGCGCACCGTTACCGCACTCATCGGTTGGCTTCCAGTCAGGGACTTCAACTATGCCGCCTACGTCAGGCCATTGGAAGCCGCCACGCGATGTCAGATCAGCGGCGCAAGTCCTCAGAATCAAGGACGTTTCTTTTTTGTTCAGTTGTTCCACGTGTACCCCTTGATGATGTCGCGAACGGTTTCCATCGCAATGCCGTACTGCTGTCCTAAAGCGCGGTAGGTATTGATGTATGGCTTGTATTCGGCCCGTATGTGTGCCGCAATCGCGGCAGTAATCTTTGCGTGGCCGGAAGTTTCCGCGTGGGCATGCCTGCCCTTGCGCCGCATATCTGCGTTGTTATCGGCCAGGGAACCGAGAGAAAGGTGGTCCGGGTTCACGCACTGCGGGTTATCACAAGCGTGGAGGACGCAGAAGCCGTCAGGAATCGGGCCTTTGTGAATCTCGTAGCTGGCGCGATGGGCTGGCGTATTGCCTCGTCCCCGTACCCACATGCGGCCATAGCCCTTGCGGTCCTTGCTGCCGACCCACTCCCAGCACCCGTTCTTGACAATGACCAAAGCGCGGATGCGCGCAGAGGCCGGCACTGGATTCTTTCCGCTGACCCGAGTTTTCGGCGCGGACTCCGTGGCAAGGATCGAGCCCTTTGGAGGGGTAGCGCGCTTTTGTTCTTGCATTTCGTTCTCCACGGAAGTGTTGTTTTGGTCAGTCGAGGTTGTAGTAACGAACCAGCACCACGTATTCGCCCGTAGCCACGTCCTTGCGCTGCGCTACCACAGCCGGCGAGCGGTAGGGATCGATCTGCGACATCCGCACGTTGGCGGCGCGGTACGTCGCATCCCGGTCGTCGCCTCGGAACTCCAGCTCGTGGATGCGGCCCGAGCGCACAACCTTGCAAGTCACGTCCGGCAGCGGGGCGAACGGGCGCAGGGCGGTGACAAAGGCGGGGTGGATTGCGTTCATTTCGTGGCTCCCATCGGGTGCTGCGTGTCTTGGTATGGCTCTACTTTAAGACGGAAGTGTCTACATTGCAAGACTAATGTGTCTTGTTAAGACGAAAACGTTTCAATCAAACGAATGATTTCGATAGCCTACGCCTCTGCGGGCGTAAAAAAGCCCGCGCTTGGCGGGCTGTGCGGTTAGTAATTCGGCGAGCGGCTTATTTTACGGGGCACGTTAAGACGCACGCGCTATAGCCATCGCGGCAGGCTCGCATGGTCTCAGTCTTAAAGCCGACAGATGACCCTGACCCGATGCACTGGGAATAGTTAGTGGTGCACTGCCTCGCGCAGGTTGGTTCCGTTTTGGAGATATCGATCTCGGAAATGCTGTATGCGCAGCCACCCATAAACAGGGCAACCAGGCTCGCGGCCAAGGCTCTCACAGTCGTGCTCCCATCCAGAAGACGCGCCCAATGATCGATAGATGGTCTTCCTTGTCGGGCGATACAAGGATATCCGGATACTTGTGCTTGTCGGGATTGTCCGAGACGATCAGGACGCCGCCGCCGATCTCTTTGCGTAGCCGTTTAACTAAGATCTCGCCGTCCACGCGGATCACGAACACGTCGTTGTTGCTGAGTTCTGTGCGGCCGGTGTTAACCAGAAGGACGGCTCCGTCGGGAATAGTCGGCTCCATGCTCTGGCCATCAGCGTAAATGACGATGGCGTCGTCTTCCCTGACACCCTCGGCCCGCAGGAAATCGCGGCGGAAGGCAAGGCGTCCTTTTTCGGTCTCGTAGAACACCAGGTTGCCGTTGCCAGCTGATGCCTTGACGTTCAGGCGGCGCAGCATGGCGAAGTCTTCGTCGGTCTCGTTCATGCCCGGCACGAAGAGGGCGGACACCGTGACGCCGATGCCGTGGGCGAGCTGCCCGAGCTTCTCTACAGTCAGGTCTTGCTCACGTCTTCTGATGCGATTGATCGTGCGTTGGGGGATACCACAGGCCCGTGCAAAGACGGATTCGTTTTCGAACCGCTTCCCCTCGCCGATCAGGTTAGTCAGGTTGTGTAGGAGGATCTCTAGTGCTTTATCCATGGAGTCGAACTCTATCGACTCGTCAAAGACGTTTGTGTCTTGCACATAAGGCGAGTTTGTCTTATTATGGTTAAGACGAATATGTCTAGCCACGATGAGGCTCCAAAATGGACGAAATGAATGTGCTGCGTACTTGGCTTCGAGACCAACGCGGCCGCTGGACACGGATCGCTGCTGACACCGGGCTGAGCACCAAAACCCTGGCTCGCATCGCCCACGGGCAAGAGTCCGTGAACCTGCGCACCTACACCAAGCTGCGTGAGGCCATGAAGGCGGCTTCCGTCTCGGCTGAGCCTGTCGCCGCCTGACCCGGAGCCACACATGACACGCCGTGCCGAATTTCGGAACGAAGTGAAGACGCGTCTCCGTGACCGCGCCTACGACGCTCTCCAGCTCTACAAGCAGGTCAACGGGATCGAATCCGATTCCGCCGCCCTGGCTCGTGTTGCTGAGCAGCACTTGCTTGGCGCTGTAGGTACTTTGCCCGTGACCATCGCGGGCGTCAGTGACGACTTGGGCCAATCCGGCCCACGGGTGGTGGCATGAGTGAGCAGAAGACAGCGGTAACAGCATTGCTCCCAACTGACGAAGCACGAGATCTGGTACTGCGCGCGGCTGCGCAGGGTGTCGCTACGCCGGAATGGCTGGGCTATTTGATCCTTCTGAGCGCTTACGGCCCCCTCCATCCCGAGGTTCTGGCGTTCGAAAGGCGGGCCAAGTTGGGCCAAGACGGGACACAGCAGGGGTGATCAGATGAAGCGGCCATCGTTCCAGTTCTACCCGGCCGACTGGCGCAACAACGCCAAACTGCGGCGCTGCTCGGAAGCGGCGCGCGGCGCTTGGATGGACATCTTGTGCGTTCTCCATGATTCCGACGAATACGGCGTCTGCCGTTGGCCGCTTGCTGACCTGGCGCGCGCCGCCGGCGTGCCTATGAAGCTGGCGAAGGAACTCGCGGCCAAGGACGTACTGAAGGGCGCAGACAAGAACGCTGCCCCCTACGTCTACATGCCACGCCATGCCGGGAAGAACGGTGACCCTGTGACGCTGGTTAATGCCAACGACGGGCCGTGCTGGTATTGCAGCCGCTTTGTACGTGACGAATGGGTGCGCCAAAGGCGGGGGGGTAGCACTCAATTCGCGGCAGACAACCAACCTCCAAAGAAGGAACCAAAGGCGTCACCAAAGGGGGGGATCGGTGAGCGGCAGGGTGACGGCCCTACATCTACATCTTCACCTACAGAAAAGAAAACAGAACCTATCGGTTCTGGCGCTGAAGCGCCGCAGCTAAGCCCATCTGACGCTCTGTGGCAAATCGCCGTGCCATGGCTTGTTTCCCGGAAGGTTGAGGACAAGACCGCTCGGTCCCTGCTTGGCAGCGCTCGCAAGCAGCTTGGCGACGACGGGGCATGGGAACTGGCATCTGCGTGCATCAGCGAAGCCCCGCTGGAGCCGGTGCCGTGGCTCGCGGCGGCCTTGAATGCCCGGATCATGAAGAAGCCGGCGGCGCGTCCGGGTGGGATGCAATCCCGCAGTGACGCGAACATCCAAGGATTCCTTGACAGCTTCGGGGGGCAGGACGACCCGATGGTTATCGACATGGAGGTGGTGCGATGAACGAACAGGACAAGGGCGAATTCGCCCAGATCGTGCGTGCCACGTTCAACAACTACAGCCGCGAAGCACCGATGCAAGAAACGCTGCGCATGTGGTGGGGAATTCTCGCTGAGTTCGACATCGGCACCGTGCGAGTGGCGTTCTCCAAGCACATAACGACCGAGCCTAAGTTTCCGCCGACCATCGGCCAGATCCTCGAAATCCTGAATGCTGGCAGCAAGTTCGGGCGGCTTGGCGCAGAGGAAGCATGGGCACTGGCGGTCAAAGCATGCGACGAATCCGAGACGGTCGTGATGAACGACGAGATCGCGCAAGCCTGGGGCATCTGCAAGCCGATCATGGATCTGGGGGATGAGGTTGGGGCCCGGATGGCGTTCAAGGAGGCGTACCAGCGCATCACGGCCAGCGCCACGGCGCCGGTCAAGTGGTGGCCGTCCATCGGGAGCGATCCGCACAAGCGCGACGCGGCGCTGTCGGAAGCCAAGCGGCAGGGCCTGCTGCCCGCCCCCCAGGTTGCCGGCCTGCTGCCGCCTGCAACCCAGATCGCCGAATCGGGCGACGCCGGAAGCCCGGAAGGGCTGCGTCGCCTGAAGGAGGAAATGGCACGGCTGCGCAGCAAGGGCGCGGCTGAGGCCGAGCAAGCCGCGCGCGAGCGGCAACAAGCCCGCGAGGCCGAGGCCCACAAAAAGGCCGTCATAGCCGAGCGCGTGGCTCAGTACGAGGAGAAGGCATGACGAAAGACGACGATAGCCTCGTGAGGTACTTCGAGGTTGTTTCCCAGTTCCCCATTGAACGGGTAGTGGCTGGCCTGCCGTTAAGCGAGCGGTTCAACCAAATTGCCCAGAACTACCGCAGCTACCAGAAGCAGGTAGATGCTGGCCTAGCCAGTTGGATGCACGGTGACCCATACCAGATCGCGGATTGGGTGACGCTGTTCTCCCCCATCGAGTACGACGCATGGTGTGAGATCCGTGGATATGGGGCGCCGCTGTGGCCGCAACTGCCGGTCGGAAAGTTCTTCGTGGACTTTGGCAACCCGGTTGCCAAGATCGCCTTGGAATGCGACGGCAAGGAATTCCACGATCCCATCAAGGATCGTGAGCGGGATGCGACGCTGGCCACCATGGGCTGGCGAGTCTTCCGCGTCACAGGCGCCGAGTGCTACCAGACGCGCGTGATGGATGACCCGGCTGACCATTTTGGTGACGACTACGAAGACTACATGGAGCAATACGACGCCAAGACCATCGTCCCGGTCATCCGCGAGATGAAGCGGATCTTGCAGGAGCATCGCCAATGACCGCCTCCCAATATCTGCAATCGCTCTACGGTCGGCGCCGCGCCAACCTCCAGGTTGTCTGCACACGCAAGGGACTGCCCCAAGCGCCGATGGCCGCTCTCCTGAGCATGACGCAACCGCTGCTGAACCAGTACCTGAAGGGCACGGCGACCATCAATGAGACCCGCGCCCGACGGATCGAGCATGCGCTGGGCATGGAATACGGGGCGCTGGACAAGGAGGGCGCATGACCGATACCGAATTCGAGGCTGTGATGACCTGCTGCGATCCGAAGCCGGAATGCTGGTGCGAGACGTGCCGGCCCATCACGATGCAAGACATGCGGATGGTCGTCTGTACAGACTGTGGCAACAAGCGGTGCCCCAAGGCAACCGACCACCGCAACGCCTGCACTGACAGCAATGCGGTAGGCCAGAAGGGGTCGTCGTGGGAGCACGTGAAGCCGTGGACTGGCGCAGAAACGGGTACGTCGCAAGCATCCCGCGCGCGCGAGAGGCGCATCCTGGCGATTGACCCCGGCACGACCGAGAGCGGCTGGTGCGTGCTGGCTGACGGGGCTGTGACGCTATCCGGCGTGATGCTGAACCGCGAGTTGCTGCGGATGCTGACGATGCGGCAGCGCAACGATCCGTGGGGCCACGTGCTGGCCATCGAGATGATCGCCAGCTACGGCATGCCAGTCGGGCACGAGGTATTCGAGACCGTACGGTGGATTGGTCGCTTCCAGCAGGCATGGCATTCGCCCGAGGCGGTCAAGTTTGTCTACCGGCAGGACGTGAAGCTGCACCTGTGCAAGACGCCTCGTGCGAAGGACGCCAACGTGCGCCAGGCGCTGCTGGACATGTTCCCGCGCACAGGAGGCGGAAAGACGCCGCAGATCGGCACCAAGGCCCAGCCGGGGCCGCTGTTTGGCGTGTCGTCGCATGCGTGGGCGGCGCTTGGCGTGGCCGTGACGGCGGCGCATCAGATTTCCCAGCAATGACCAACTGACCACAACGGAGAAACCATGAAAGCAGTCACGATTGTAGGAGCAGCAATGGCCAGTATCGGCGCAGCACTTGGTGGAGCGGGCATCCCAACGCAATCGATGGTCCCCAGGGGTTGGGGTATCGCGTCGCCATCGATCTACGGGGCAGCCACCCGGCGGGCCATGCGCTCGAAATATTCGCCGCATCAGGGCGACAAGGAGCGCACCAGGGTGTACGCCCGAGCCGCCGGAGCGATCGTCCACCGCATCGGCTGACAGCCAATCCGCTGTAAATCGGCTTTACTCCCTAAACGATGTAAGGAGAATACAGATGGACATATCTGAATTTCAGAAGAAGTACCAAGCGTACCAAGCGCAACAGGGTTCGAACTATGGGAGCGCAATCCCGAGCGGATCGGAGCCGCGCCAGCCCGAGGTCATCGGCATGGTCGAATCCTTGAGCCGCGAGGCCACTGAGATCGCGGCCTACATCGACAGCATCGAGGCACGATTCGGTCGAGTGTTGCAGCCCACCTTGCCTGTCGGGGAGAGCTGCGTGGGCAATACGCCGTATCACACGTCGCTGGGTGGCGAGCTCGGCGATCTAGTCGAGCGCCTGCGCACCTCGCGTCGCCGGCTGGAAAGCATTCTGCAACGCGCAGAGATCTGATTCCATGCCCGCCTGATGGCGGCTATCGGTGCAACGTGTTGCCGCATGTCGCCGTCTGGCCCACGAAACGGGCTCCAAACACACAGGAGCGCCCCATGGACACCATCGGAATCTTCAGCATCCTCGCCGTCGTCGCCGCGTTCGTCATCGCCTGGAGCTTCGACGCAGCCGGGCGCATCGGGGAGGTGGACATCGAGCGGGACGACTCGCTGGCCGAGCCGCAAGGGTATGTCGATCAGGACGGCGAGGCCACCCCGGCGCGCCACCAGTGGGTCAACGCTGGCGCCAAGGCGCCGTATGTGGAGTAGGGCGATGGGGCTGATATCGATCGACGGCAAGCCGCGCGCGGACCTCGCCAATCATCTCGAAGGAACTGGCTGCGCGAGTTCGTGAGGGCGGAATCGTTGATCTCGTGATGTTCTACGACGGAAAAGACACCGGTATGTACCACTACGAGGCGACTTGTTCCTATGAGCGTGCAGTGGCGCTGACAGCGATGGCGCACGCGCAGGCCCTCACCAGAATGAGGTTGTGATGCCGATATGTTTCTGGCCGTGGCTGGCCTTCTATTTCGTCATGCGGGGGTGGTGATGCGAGTGCTCGGGCTGATTGTGACGCTGGTCTTGGTGGTGCTGATCGCCTTCGTTTGGGCGGTCAGGCTGCCTCATCAGATGATCACGTGGGCGCTGGGCCTCGTCATCCAGTGCCTCGCCGCCATGGTTGTGTGGGCTGAAGGGCGGTAGCCATGCAAAGCAAGAACAAGCCTAAGCCGACCGTAGCCGAGCAGCAGCACATCGTCCGCATCAAGGGCATGGACTGCGGCTGCTGCGGGGCTGCTGGCCCATCCGAGGCGCACGAGATCGAGCAGGGCATGTGGTGGACCAGCCTGCCGCTATGCCCTGACTGCCATCGCGGGGCATTCAACGGAATCCACGGCCAGCAGCGCATGTGGAAGGTGCTGAAGAAGGACGAAATGTCGGTGTTGAACGACACCATCCGGTTGCTGATGGAAGATTGAGACGGGGAGCGAAGACATGAACGAACAGGAACTGAGACTGCACTGCCACCATTGGGCGTACTGGAGCTTCACGCGCAAGTACTTCGCGCCCCCGGTGCCGCAGAACATCCTGGCGCAGATGCAGCCGCGCACCCGGCCCCCGCGCGAGCCGGACGGCCCGATGGACCCGGACATGTGCTTCCTGAACATGGCAATCCACGGTCTGGCCGATGAAGACCCTGAATCGGCCATCTGTTTCAGCCTGTACTACTTCCACGGTGTCACCCCCGTGAAGGCCATCTGGACCACGCTCGGGATCGGGGAACGCACGTTCTACGACCGGTTGCACAGGTTCGCTCGCCGCGCCGTTAAGTTGAGCGCCACGATCAAACGTGTGCATCTGGAGAACACTGCGGATTTGGCCGTAGTCGATTAACCCGCAGGAATTCAAGTGATTTAGTAGCATTTCGGGAAAGCTGAGATACGTGTCTCAGCCACCTTGTCTCCTCCACGGCGCTGACCCGTCGTTTCCCCACCCGCTTCGGCGGGTTTTTTCATTCTGGAGTCATGAAATGCCCCGCAAGCGCGACCCCAACAAGCCGGTCGGCCCGACGCCGCTCGTGCTGGAGGGCGACGCCAAGCGGGCGGTGCAGGACCGCATCTGTGACCTGATCGCCGAGGGCACTGGCTTGCAGACGATTTGCCGCGAGCAGCCCGGTATGCCGAAATGGCGCACGGTCTATGACTGGATCGCTGCCGACCCGGAGTTTTCCCAGCGCATGGAGGCCGCACGGGTAATCGGCGCTGACGCTATCGCAGAGGAAGCGCTGCGCATCGCGGATACCCCGCTCGAAGGGGTCGAGACGGAAACGGACAAGAACGGCGACACGAAGGAAAAGCGCGGCGACATGCTCGGACACCGTCGGCTCCAGGTGGAAACGCGCCTGAAGCTGCTGGCCAAGTGGCACCCGAAGAAGTACGGCGAGAAGGTGACCGCCGAGCATGTTGGCGCCGATGGTGGGCCGATTCAGTCCCACCATACATTGGACGTCTCGAGCCTTAATGACGAGCAGTTGCGTGCAATCAGTTCTATCCCGATTGACGCCGAATGACGTGATAGCCGCGCGCCGTGAGTTGGCGCGCCGCAGCCTCACGGACTTCTCGTGCATGGTGGACATCCCCACCGTACCGCTGACGGAAGAAGACGACGAAGACGCGTTCAGCGTGATGAAGCTGGACAAGCTGGCTATGCACCACGCGCTGCTGCTGGGCAAGCTTCAGGGGATCGAGAACGGGTCGATTCCTAATTTGATGGTGCTGATGCCGCCGGGTAGCGCCAAATCGACATACAGCGATGTGGTGTTTGTGCCTTGGTTCATGGCGCGCAAGCCTCGGCGCAACGTGATCCTGGCCAGTTACGCGAGCGATATCGCCAAAAAGCAAGGGCGGCGCGCCCGACAGTTGATCCAGTCGAAGTCGTTCTACAACCTGATGGGCGAATCCCTTAAGGATGACCAAAAGGCGGCGGACGAATGGGCGCTGTCGAATGGTTCCGAGTACATGGCAGGCGGCTTGTTGTCCGGGCTGACCGGAAACCGCGCGGCGCTTGGCATTCTGGACGACCCGATCAGGGGCCGCGAAGCTGCCGAGTCGGAGACGATCCGCAACAAGACGTGGGATGCGTACATCGATGACTTCTGCTCGCGCCTGATTCCTGGCGCGCCGCAAGTCATGATTCTGACGCGGTGGCATGAGGCTGATCCAGCGGGACGAATTCTGCCTGAAGGCTGGGACGGAGAATCTGGATGGTTTGACGGCAGAGACGGGCGGCGCTGGTACGTGATCTGCCTGCCGGCCATAGCCGACCGTATCGATGATCCACTCGGCCGAAAGATCGGGGAAACGTTGTGGCCAGAATGGTTCAGCCTGGCGCACTGGGAGCCCTTCAAGCGCAACAAGCGCACTTGGTCGAGCCTGTACCAGCAGAAGCCGTCACCAGACGATGGCACGTACTTCCAGCGCGACTGGTTCCGGCGTTATCGCCCGGGCGAGCAGCCCAAGAACCTGCACCGGTACATGACCAGCGACCACGCGCCGCAAGGCGATGCGGACAGCGACTACCAGTGCGTGCGGGTGTGGGGCGTTGATCCGGAGGGCGATCTGTACATGCTCGACGGCTTCCGCGGGCAAATCAAGATGGACTCATTGGCCGAGCGTGTGATCGGCGTGCGGGCCGAGGCGAAGAAAGGCCTTCTCGAGAAGCACAAGCCGTTCGCGTGGTTCCCAGAGGACGACAACAACTGGAAGTCGGTGGCTGGCTTCGTGGCGAAGCAGATGCGAGCCGAGCGCCAAGCATGCCGTATCGAGCCTATATCGCCACACGGCAGCAACAAGCAAGTCAAAGCACAGGCGTTTCAGGCGATGGCGTCCATGGGCCGCGTATGGATTCCGGAAGGGCCGGAAGGCGACGACGTGATCGAGCAGTACCTAAAGTTCCCAGCCGGCAAGAACGATGACGAGGTCGATGCAGCAAGCCTAATCGGCCGAGCCCTGGCGGATGCGCATCCTGCAATCGTTCCGCCGCAAGAGAAAAAGCCATCTGGCGACAGGTGGGACAGAGCATTCAACAGGAACGACGACGATGAAGACAGCTGGAAGGTTTCATGATCCGGCGGGGCGCTCCCATGGCTGAAGCTGATCGCGCCGCGCAGAGCGTCGATAGCTACGGCATGGGTGACGACGTCATCCCTCGTCTGTGCCGTTGGTTCGAGGAAGCTGAGAACGAGACCTACGACGCACGTCAACTGGCGGAGCGCGACCGCGACTACTACGACAACGACCAGTGGACGCGCGAGGAATTGGCCATTCTGCGCAAGCGCAAACAGCCCGCACTGACGATCAACTACATCAAGCGCAAGGTCGAGTTCCTCCGGGGCTACGAGCGGCGCCAGCGTAGTGATCCGAAGGCGTACCCGCGCACGCCGCAGCACACTGACATGGCGGACGCCGCGACAGATTCGCTGCGTTTCGTGGCCGACCAGAACGACTTTGACGAGGTCCGCTCGCAGGTGTACGAAAACCTGCTGATCGAGGGCTATGGCGGTGCCGACGTTGTTGTCGAGCAGCATCCGTCTGGCGTTGACGTGTCGATCCAGTACGTCCCGTGGGATCGCCTGTTCTATGACCCGCACTCGCGCAAGCCGGATTTCTCGGATGCCAAGTACAAGGGCATCGTCATCTGGATGGACAAGGAAGACGCTTATGCGCAGTTCCCTGGTCGGGAGGATGCCATCGAATCTACTTTGGCGTCAGTCTCGCTTTCGGACACCTATGACGACCGGCCTCGCTTCATGTGGTGCGACAACCGCCGCTCACGCGTGCGTATTGTCCAGATCCACTGGCAGGAACGCGGCGAATGGTGGGTCTGTACGTACACAAAGGGCGGTGCTCTGATCGACCCGCAGCGGTCTCCGTACGTGGACGAATACGGCCAGTCGGCTTGCTCGCTGATCATGCGGTCGGCCTACATGGACCGCGAGAACAACCGCTACGGCTCCGTGCGCGACCTGATTTCGCTGCAAGACGAGATCAACAAGCGTCGCAGCCGGGCCCTGCACCTGATGAACATGCGCCAGGTGAAGCTGGAGCGCGGCGCCGTAGACGATGTGAACAAGGCGCGCACGGAATTGGCTAAACCGGATGGCATCATCGAAGTCAATCCAACGTTGGATTTCGAGATTCTTTCGACGCAAGACATGTCTGCCGGGAACCTGCAAATGTTGCAGCAGGCCACCATCGAGATGCAGGCGTCCGGGCCGAATGCGGCACTGGCCGGCAAAGACCCGCGCGACCAGTCCGGGCGTGCCATCCAGGCGCAGCAGCAGGGCGGTTCGGTCGAGATCGAACCGCAGATGGACTCCCTGCGCCAGTGGACGCGCGATATCTACCAGGCCGTCTGGCTGCGTGTGCGCCAATTCTGGACTGGCGAGAAGTGGATTCGTGTCACAGACAGCGACAAAAACCTGAAGTGGGTTGGTCTGAATCACCCGGTGACGCTGAAAGAAGAGCTGAGCCGGATGGACCCGCAGAAGGCCGACCAGCTCGTCCAGCAGATGGGGCTGCAACCGAATGACCCGCGACTTGAAGAGGTGGTGCGCACGGAGAACGACATTTCCGGCCTCGACGTGGACATCATCATCGAAGAGGGCGCTGATGTCGTGACGATCCAGGCGGAGCAGTTCGCCCAACTGGCGGACCTGGCCTCCAAGGGCCTGCCGATCCCTCCAGACGCGATTGTCGAGGCGTCGAGCCTGCGCAACAAGGACGCGATCCTGAAAGAGATGCGCGGCGAGGGTAAGAAGTCGCCGCAGGTTGCGCAACTCGAGCAGCAGTTGCAGGAGCTCGGGCAGAAATTCAACGACCTTCAGCAGCAGGCTGACGATAAGAGCCAACAGAACAAGCTTTCGATGTACGAAGCGCAGATCAAGGCATTCGACGCCGAGACGAAACGCATTCAAGCCGTCAATGGCGGCATCGGGCCAGAGCAGATCGTGATGCTTGCCACGCAGGCCGTGATGCAGGCGCTGCAAAGCCCAGATTTGCTTCCATCGAACGAACCGCAGCTATCCATGCCTCCGCAGGCTCCACCTGAGCCGCCACCCATGGAAGGCATCGACCAGATGCAACAGAACCCGCCCACCGAAGCGGGTTTTTTGTTGCCGCAAGAAAGCGCCGGGCTTCCTCCCGGCCCCGCCGCCGGGGACTCGGGCGTTGGGCTGCCGCCGGGCTGAATCGGGCGTTGAGGTAAGCGAAAGATGGAACTCGATCAAGTGCTGAACGGCGACTCCGCGATGGACGAGCCGATGGGCGAACCGCAGACGCAGGAACCTGTGCAGGAACCGGCCCCGGCCGAACCCGCCGCAGAACCAGCGCCAGCAACAGCTGCGCCGCCGGCAGCCGCACAAGAACCGAAAACCGTTCCTTTGGACGCTCTGGAAGCTGAGCGGAAGCAGCGGAAGGACTGGAAGGAAAAGGCACTGCGCCTGGAAGGCGAGATGGAGGCATACCGCCGCCAGCAAGCCCAACAGCAGCCGCAGGAGCCCCAAGAGCCGGCCGATCCGATGCAAGTCGTACAGGCACAGGTGCTGAACGAGCGCTTCAACATGTCCGAAATGATCGCGCGCCGCGACTACACGGACCTAGACGAGAAGCTCGAAATCTTCGAGAAGGCCGCACAGGCGAACCCTGCGCTGGCCGCGCAACTGCAACGGCAGGCCCATCCGTGGGACTGGATGTACAAGGAAGCGCAGAAGATCCAGCTCATGCAGGAGATCGGGGACAACCCGACGACCTACCGCGAGAAGCTCGAGAAGGAGTTGCGCGAAAAGCTGATGGCCGAACTTGGCCAGACGCCTGCCGCCGCGCCTGCTCCGGCTGCCCCTGCCGCACCCACCGCACAGATTCCCCAATCCCTGGCTACTGCTCGCTCCGCCGCCACGCGCACCGCGCCGGCGTGGACCGGGCCGTCGTCGCTCGAATCCATTCTGAAATCTCGTTGAGGTAAATCATGGCAGAAACCACCGCCCGCACCGGCTTGACGCCCCAGCAATGGGATGACAAGTTTTTCATGGAGTACGTTCGTGACAACCGCTTCAAGCGGTACATGGGCACGGACGAAAACTCGATTATCCAACTGAAGGACGACCTGACCCGCAAGCCGGGTGACAAGGTCACCTTCGCCAACGTTCGCAAGCTGCGCGGCGCTGGTGTGACCGGCAATCAGGTGCTGGAAGGCAACGAGGAAGAACTCGACAGCCGCTCCATGGCCGTGACGGTCGCCCCGCTGCGCAACGCCGTAGTCGTCACCAATTGGGACGAACAGAAGTCGGCAATCGAGCTGCGTGACGCTGGCCGCATGGCGCTCAAGCTGTGGGCCATGGAGAAGATGCGCGACCAGATCATCGCCGCGCTCTACTCGATCAATGGCGTTGCCTATGTTTCGGCATCGGAAGCGCAGAAGGATGCGTGGCTTGCTGACAACGCTGACCGCGTGCTGTTCGGCGCGTCGGTGAGCAATAACAGCGGCAACGATCACTCGGCGTCGCTGGCGAACATCGACAACACGGCGGACAAGCTGTCCACCGCCACGATCTCGCTCGCCAAGCGTCGCGCGCAGGCCGCATCGCCGGCTATCCGCCCGATCCGTCTGAACGAGGACGAGGAATGGTACGTGCTGTTCGCCAATTCGCTGGCGTTCCGTGACCTGCAACTGGACACGGCGATGCAGCAAGCCAACCGCGACGCACGTGCCCGGGAAGGTAACGGGATGAAGGACAACCCGATCTTCACCGGAGGCTCGCTGGTGTGGGACGGCGTGATCATCCGCGAAATCCCGGAAATCCCGTATCTGGCAGGCGTCGGCGCCGGCGGCATCCAGGTCGGCGCCAACTTCCTCGTCGGTGCGCAAGCGCTTGGCGTGGCCTGGGCGCAGCGCACCAAGACCACCACGGATGTCCGCGACTACGGCTTCCGCAACGGCGTTGGCCTGCAAGAGATTCGCGGCATCGAGAAGTTGCTGTTCGGCAAGGGCACCGGCGACACCGATGACCTGATCCAGCACGGCGTCTTCACGATGTACAACGCCGCGGTCGCCGACGCCTGATGAATGGCCCTTCGGGGCCTTCTCCCACCTGATTCGAGGAACCTGAAATGGCAACCACTTTCAACTCCACCAACACGGGCGCGGCCAATGCCGTGCCGGGCATCGGTGACGGCCACGGCATCAAGGCGGTATGCGGTGTATTTTCGCTGGCCGCTGCACTGGTCATCAACGATGTGATCCAAAGCCCGGTCATCCCCAAGGGGGCGACGATCCTTGACGTGATCGTCAACGTGACCGATCTGGACACGGGCGGCTCGCCGGCTATCACGCTGGATGTCGGCTACGGCGTGGACCCGGACTACTTCGTCCAGGCATCCACCATCGGCCAGACGGGCGGTGTCGTGCGCTCCAGCGCTGCCACCGCCGCGCCGCTGACGCTGACCGACAACGATACGGTTGACGTGCTCGTCAAGGCTGCTCCCGCGACCGGCGCCACCACGGGCACTGTCGCCGTGACCGTGATTTTCCTGCCCCCCAATGCCTGATGTCACCTTTACCGGTGAAGGGCGCCACGACCCGGAGCAAGTCACGTTCCGGGGCGTGGTGTTTCCCATTGGTGTTCCGGTCACCGTTGATGAGGCCGTGGCTTACAAGCTGCGTGCGAATTCCCACTTTTCCGTGAGCGATGATCATGACGACGAACGTGTACCGGAAGGCGATGGCCCTGCGGACGCTCCGCAAGATCAAGGTCATCGCCGCCGGCGAAACACCGTCCGCCGAGGACAATGACCTAGCCGAGGAAAAGCTGAATGTCGTACACGACTTGCTCCAGTACGAGAAAAAGCGCACATGGGACTGGTCTGACATGCCAGAGTACGCCAAGGAAGCGTACGCCATGATGGCTGGCTTCCTCTGTTCGGCGGACTTTGAAGTGCAGGCCGATCCGGGACTGTGGAATGCCGGCATGGTGATTCTGAATAAGGGTAACTACGTACCTAAGAACACGCAGTGTTGCTGCCACAACGGCACTTGCACCATCCATAACTGCCGTCGCAGTGATGAGGCGGAGTTCTACTGATGGCAAGCAAGATCCCGCTTCTCATCGCTTCCTACGTCGCCCGCAGCATCATCGCCGAGGGCCAGCGCTGCGTGAATCTCTACCCAGAGCAGAACCCGCAGGAAGCGCCCCAGCCGGTGACGTTCTACGGCACGCCCGGCAAAGAGGTCTGGAGCACCGTTCCAGGCTCTGGTGGCATCCGCTGCACGTACCGCACGAGCAATGGGATGTTGATGGCCGTGCGTGGCCGCCAGGTCTATCGGTACTCGTCCGGCTCGTGGGTCTATGTAGCCGACATGGGAACGGATGACGGGATCGTAAATGCTGCGGACAACGGCGTGAACGCCGTGTTCGTGGATGGCACGAAGGTCGCGCCGACGATCAATATCAAGACGCTCGCGACGGGAGTCATGACGGGCGATGGCTGGCTTGGATCAGCGTTCGTGGCCTATGTTGACCAGCGGCTGGTGTTCTTCCAGCCCGACACGCAGGTCTTCTTCTGGACAGATCTGCTGTCGCTGAACATCGACCCGCTGTCGTTTGCCTCGGCAGAGGGCTTGCCGGATCAGATCATTTCCATGATCGCGGACCACCGGGAACTGTGGTTCCTTGGGGAAACAACCTTGGAGGTCTATTCCTCCAGCAGCGACCCAGATTTGCCATTTGCGCGCTTCCCGTCCGGGTTCAACCACTACGGGTGCGAGGCAAAGTACTCGGTCAAGGCGCTCGACAACACAATCTACTGGCTTGGCAAGAGTGAGAACGGTGGGCGCCTCGTGTTCCGCGCCCAGAACTACCAGCCGGCAATCATCAGCACGCCGGCCATCGCTGCCGAGTTTGGAGAATACGAGCGCGTCGATGACGCCATTGCCTGGTCATATCAGGACGGCCAGCACGCTTTCTATGTGCTGACGTTCCCGACTGCTGGGAAGACATGGGCATTCGACGTGCTGACCAGCCAATGGCACGAGCGGGCGTATCGGATGCCTGACAACTCGCTGACCCGCGAGCGCACTCAATGCCATGTGTACCACGACGGCATGAGCCTTGTTGGAGACTTCGAGGACGGACGAATTTACAGGATGTCGATGGACATCTACACCGACGACGGTGAGCCAATCCCGCGTCTGAAGGACTTCCCGCAGATGGGTGCAGATGGGCGCCAATACGTCTACACCGACTTCCAACTCGACGTAGAGGCCGCAGTCGGCAACCCGGACGATCCAGAGCCTATGGTCCGGCTGTCGTGGTCGAACGATAGCGGCGCGACATTTGGCAGTTCGCTGGAGCGCTCGCTCGGCCCGGTCGGCAAGTACTGGAAGCGGCTGAAATGGAATCGCCTGGGGCGTGGGCGCAGGCGCGTGTTCCGCGTCTATACCGCTGCAAAGGCCAAGATTGCATTTCAGGGCGGCTTTCTGACTGGCACGTCTGGCACCTGACATGGCCACCGTAAATATCACGCTCACCGACCGGATACGGATGGTGACGGCACAAGACACGCCTACGGCGGACTTCCTTCGGGTCTGGAATCAGCTTGTCGCGGCCATCGGCGGCACCACTCCCATTGACCTGACCGCCCTCCAGGCGCAGGTCAACGCGAATACATCCGACATCAATGGGCTAACCGTGGCGCTCGCCGCGCTGACTGCGCTACTCGCCCAGCGCGTGGACGAACTGGAGCAGCAAATCTACATGCAAGTGCCCGTGCAGGAAGTCACTCGCGCGATGGTCGATGAACTCGAAATGAAGATTGAGGGGCGCGTATGACGATCGAATGGAAGCCGCT
Source organism: Cupriavidus sp. 2KB_3 (assembly GCF_052115685.1). NCBI lineage: Bacteria > Pseudomonadati > Pseudomonadota > Betaproteobacteria > Burkholderiales > Burkholderiaceae > Cupriavidus > Cupriavidus sp. 2KB_3. The sequence goes on along the minus strand of NZ_JBFRHD010000012.1, from coordinate 136,004 downwards.
TGTATCGGCTGCAACACTGACGACAACGCCGGTCAGCCTGTACACGGTTGGCGGCACGAAGCAGGCCAGCATTCAGGCAGCATCGGCCTACAACAACACGGCTGGGTCGCTCGAAGTCTATGTGTACCTCGTGCCGCCTGGGGGTGCCGTGGCAGACGATACGACAACGGTTTTCCGTGACAGCGTGCCGGCCAATAAGACGCTGAGTCTCGCCGGGCTCGTGAATCACAAGATGGCGGCCGGCGCGCAGATCTACGCCAAGAACTCGGCCAATGGTCTTTTCCTCAACATCAGCGGAGCGGAGCACTCGTGAACGTCATCCAGCGCGTGACGCCGACCGTCACATTCGATGTGTCGCGCCCGGAGAAAGTGGATGTGCTCGAGCGCGAGTTTTTGAAGATGCCTCAGGTTGATTGTCCGGTAGTTCATCGCTTCGGCCCGTGCATCTACATCCGAGAAGTGACGGTTCCGGCTGGTTCTCTGGCTATCGGGCACCGCCAGAAAACGCGGCATCTGAACATTTTCTTGCGCGGCCGCGTGAGCGTCATCAATGACGACGGCAGCCACACGGAACTGGTGGCGCCCATGACCTTCGTTGGAGAGCCTGGGCGCAAGATCGGCTATGTCCATGAGGACATGGTGTGGCAGAACGTCTACGCGACGGATGAGACGAACATTGAAAAGCTTGAGGCCATGTTCCTCGACAAGAGCGACGTATGGCACGAAGACCAAGCGCGCCGAAATGCTGCGCTACTGCTACCGTTTGATGCAGATCGCAAAGATTTCCACGCCGTGCTGACCGAATTCGGTTTTACCGAAGACGCTGCGCGTGCGCAGTCGGAGAACCAGGCCGACCAGATCCCATTTCCATTCGGAGGCTACAGCGTCGGCGTATTCGACTCGCCGATTGAGGGGAATGGGTTGTTCGCCACAGCTGCGCTGCTAGCCTCACAGATCATCGCGCCAGCCCGCATTGCCGGTATGCGCACGCCCGCCGGCAGGTACACGAACCATTCCGCCAAGCCAAATGCTCGCATGGTGATGCGCGAGAACGGCGACATCGATCTCGTAGCTCTGCGGGATATAGCAGGATGCGCTGGTGGTCAGCTTGGCGAAGAAATCACTATCGACTATCGCGACGCTCTGCGTCTGCAAATCCCGGGGGGCTGAACATGTCTGGTATCGCTACCGCAATCGTTGGAGGCGCGGTTATTGGCGGCGTTGCGTCCAACATGGCGGCCAAGAAGGGGGCTAATGCGACGAAAGAAGCCGCAGATAGCGCCAATCAGCTCCAGTGGGACATGTACAACCAGAACCGTGAGGATCAGGCTCCATGGCGCGGCGTTGGCACGAATGCGCTCAATGAGCTGGCGCTCCGACTCGGGATCGGTGGTGCAGGCGGCGCGGTTGGTGGGGGGGGCGGTATTGCTGGCACGTCTCCCAATAGCCCCGCGCGCGCGGCGCTTGCAAGCGGGAAACTGGTCGATTTCAGCGGCGATGTACCGGTCTACAACTACGATCTGTACAACAACAACGCCGCATATCGCACGGCGTGGGATGATTACCTGAAGAGCCATGAGCAGCAATTTGGCACCGGATATACGGCGGCCAGTAACGCTCAGGACATCGAGGACAACATCCGCCAGGCTCTCAACCGGCAAGGCCAGAATGAGGAAGCTCTTCCGGCGCCGGAAAGCAATCCGCTGTATGGATCACTGCTGCGCCAGTTCTCGTCAGAGGATTTTCAGACCGATCCAGGGTATCAGTTCCGACTCCAGCAAGGCCAGAATGCATTACAACAGAGCGCAGCCGGTCAAGGCGGCCTACTGTCCGGCGCCGCAGCTAAGGCGCTATCGAAGTACAACCAGAACTTCGCCAGCAACGAATACGGGAATGTGTTCAACCGATTCCAGACTGAGCAGGGGAACGCATTCAACCGTCTTGCGAGCTTGGCCGGGGTAGGTCAATCCGCCACGAACCAAGTTGGACAATACGGTCAGAACGTGGCTAACACGGTGGGCCAGAACAACCTCTATGCGGGGGCGCAGCGGGCGTCTGGGTACGCGGCTGGCGCGAACGCAATCGGTTCTGGTATTGGTTCAGCGACAAATGCGCTGGTCAACTACAACCGGCCGACGTACACCACCAGCCCATATGCAGGGCCCGCTACAAGCTATCCGGTTACGGACTACTACTCGGGCGTCTCTGGCGCGCCGTTGGCATAAGGGGCACACATGGCAACCGAAGTCGATCCGCTCGCCTTCCAGAAGGGGTTCCAGGCAACGCAAAGCATCTTCGACAACGCGCAACGCAATCGCCTACAGGACATCGCGATGCGACGTGCGGATGAAGCGTATCAGCAAGACCAGGCCGCGAACCGGTTGTACGCTGCCGCAGTCGGCCCCGATGGATCCATTGACCGCACCCGACTCGTGACGGGCTATGCGCAAGGCGGACTTGGCTCGAAGATCCCGCAACTTCAGACGCAGTTTGCGGCGCAGGACAAGGCGCAAACCGAAGCGCGCAAATCGCAGATTGAGAACGGCCTGAAGCAGTTCGAGGCCATGGGGCAACTGTTTGCCGGCGTGCAGGATCAGGCCAGCTACGATGCCGCGCGCCAGCAGGCGGTTTCGATCATCGGGCCTGAGGCGGCTGCACGTATCCCGGCGCAGTATGACCCGCAGCAGATCGCGCAGGGCCAGGCTCAGGCGCTGTCCGTGAAGGATCGGCTTGCGCAGGAGTTGCAACGCCTCCAGGTCGGCGAAACGATGCGTCACAACCGCACCACCGAAGCAACGGCGCTGGCCGGACAAGACCTGACGCGCCGGGGGCAGGATTTGAGTGCGCAGACGGCCTCGCGTGGTCAGGACATCACCCTGCGCGGCCAGGATCTGACGAACGCTCGAGCAGCGGATGCCAACAACGCCAAGATGACTCAGGCGCAGCAGGAGCGTTCTCGTGACGCGAATGACGCTCTTGGCCTCATCGATATGGCTGACAAGCTGCTGAACGACGCTACTGGCAGCCGCCTCGGCAATATCGTAGATGCGGGTGCCGGGGCTCTTGGCATCTCGATGCCTGGCGCCCAAGCAGGGGCGCAATTGAAGGCGCTGGAAGGCGCACTTGTCTCGAAAATGCCCAAGATGAGCGGCCCACAGTCCGACAAGGATGTACTGCTCTACCGCCAGATGGCTGCTCAGATCGGTGATGCGAATTTACCTATCGCCACGCGCCGCGCGGCACTCAACACCGTGCGTCAAATCCAGCAGAAATACGCGGCTGGTTCGTCAAGTGGCCCCACTGCGAAGCCTAAGCCTTCGCTGTCCGACATTTTCGGCAACTGAGCATGGATAACGTCAAGCGATTCGCGGAGCAGTACGCGCCGCTGGCGACGCAGGTCGGCCAGCGCATCGGCGTAGCGCCGGACGTGCTGCTTGGCCAGTGGGGGCTGGAGACAGGCTGGGGGAAGTCTGTGATCCCCGGCACCAACAACCTCGGGAACATCAAGGACTTCGCCGGTGGCGGGCGGCGCGCGGTGGACAACCTGACGGGCTCGAACGACGCCTATCGGTCCTACGCCACGCCTGACGCCTTCGGCAGCGACTTCGCCGACCTGATCTCGCGCCGGTACAAGGGCGCCGTGGGCGCTGGCGCGGATGCCAACAAGTTCGGCACCGCCCTGAAGGCTGGTGGCTATGCGGAAGACCCGGCGTATGTGTCCAAGTTGGCCGGCGCCACGAACCTCGTAAGGAAATTCGCCGACATGGCACTCAGCTCGGTATCCGGCACAGCGAACGCAGCGGGCGGCGATCTGGCTACGAAGGTGAAACAGGCCAAGGACGCCGGCTACAGCGACGACGAGATTTTCCAGCATTTGGGTCAGAGCCAAGGCTTTGCTGACAAGCTGAAGCAGGCGCGCGAGGCCGGGTATTCGGACGCGGAGATTCGCCAGCACTTCGGTATCGGCGCCGCGCCAACGCAGCAGCAACCCCAACCCAGCGCCGCGGCAGCAAAACCGACTACCCCGGCATCTGCAGAGGAACCGGGCCTGATTGCCTCGTTCGGCGCCAACGCCGGCAAGGGCTTCGGCAACGCCGTGCTGGGCGCGCAACAGTTGATCGGCAAGGGCCTGCAAACGGTCGGACTGGACACCGCCGGCGATTGGCTGGTGAAAGACGCCACGGAAGGCGCGCGCCGGCTCGAGCAGCAAGCCAAGCCCTATGCCGATGCCAACCCGGTTACCAGTGTCGTTGGGGAAATCGCGGGCTCGGTTGCGAACCCACTGAACCGCCTCGTGCCAATTGGGGGTGCTTCCTCATTGGCCGGCACCGCGTTACGAGCCGGTGCGCAGGGCGCAATCTCAGGCGCGGTGACCCCTGTGACCAATGATGATGGCGACTTCGCGCGAAACAAGCTCTTGCAGGTTGCCACTGGTGCCGGCATTGGCGGGGCAATCCCCGTTGCTGGCGCCGCTGCCCGTGCCGCTGGACGAGGCATCGCGCGCGCTGTAACGCCAACTGCGGCCTCGCCGGAAGTTGGTGCACTGGCACAACGCGCGACAGATCTGGGAATCAATCTCCGCGCGGATCAGGTCGCCAACAGCAAGCCACTAAATGCTCTATCCGCCGCACTTGATTACGTGCCGTTCAGTGGTAAAGGCGCGTCCATGTCGAACCAGCAGAAGCAGTTCAACATGGCCGTCTCCCGCACTATCGGGGAGAACACCGATAACGTTGCGGCTGCAATCGGCAATGCCGAAAAGCGTCTCGGCGGCGAATTCGACCGTGTTCTGAAGAACACTACGGTGAACGCCGACAACGCATTTCAGGATGACTTGGCGCGCATCGTCGGGGACGCGCAGAACGAGATGACTGAGCAGCAGTTTGGCGTGTTGACGAAGCAGATCAACAACATCCTGAACAAGGTAAAGGATGGGGATGTCATCCCGTCAGATGCTGCGTACAACATCAAAAAGGGCCTAGACCGCCTCAGCAACAGCAACGATTCGACGCTCGCCCACTACTCGCGGGATCTCCGGGGGGCGCTCTTGGATGCACTGAATCGCTCTCTTCCGGATGGCGGGGAGGCGTTCGCCAAGACTCGGCAGCAATGGGGAAACCTGCGGGAACTCAGCAAGATTGTTCCGCGCGGCGCGGAGGGGGATATTTCGCCAGCCCGACTTGCCAATGCCAAAAACATCCGCTCCAAGGATCTCGGTGAGTTGGCAGATATCTCGGCGCAATTCTTGAAGCAGCGGGTAGGGGATTCCGGCACGGCACAACGCGCTGGAGTCTATGGGTTGCTGGGGAGTGGCGCTGTGATAGACCCCCTATCGGTGGGGGTCGGCTTGACGGCTGGGCGCACGGCTAATGCTGCCTTGGGCAGCAATCGTCTGGTTCAGTCCCTGATCGACCGGTCAATCAACCCGGCGACTCTCAACGGTAATGGTGCCCTTGCCGCGCCGGCGCAGAACGCGCTTGTAAATCGGCTCGCTCCATATCTGGTCCCAGCCGGGGCGACGACGGGAGCGAACGCCTTCAATAAGCCCTAAAACGAAGTTCCAGGCCACCACGAAGGCGAGTATCCACAAGCCTTTTTGAAGGATTTTTGGGTCAAACCATTCCATACCAGAAAGAGTAGCACAACCCCCAACCCGCCTCTGAGCGGGTTTTTCATTTGTGGAGTCTCCATGACCCTAGTTCCGCCGCCGAAACTGGCGTTTGAGGATAGCTACGGCAAGCCGCTTGTGGGCGGCAAGCTGTACGCCTATGACGCTGGCACATCCACGCCAAAGAACACGTATCAGGATCTGGCGCAGACCAGCGCCAATACGAACCCGATCATTCTGGACGCGCGGGGCGAGTGCATCGTCTATGGCACGGGTAATTATCGCCTGGTGCTCAAGGACGCGAACGATAACCAGATTTGGGACCGGGACAACGTTGCCGCGCCGGGTAATACCGGTCTGCCGTCCGGTGGAGCGTCCGGACAGGTGCTGCGGGTGGATGGGGGCGGTAACCCGCAATGGGTATCGCCAAAGGCCGGGCGCAACAAGTTCATCGATGGGGCATTTCGCTCTAACGGTGGCAATTACGCGTCGGGGACGCCGACGACAGGCTCCAACCAGTACACCCTTGACATGGTGCGCGTCACGGCATCTGGAGAGTCGCTGGTGTTCTCCGCGCTCGGAATCGGCAACATCGTGACGGCGCCTCCTAGCGGCTTCGACATGATCATCGCTGCTGCCGACATGGAGGGCGGCACCTATGCGCTGAACTGGGGCGGCACCGGTTCCATCACCATCAACGGCACGCCGCGCAACAAGGGTGACACCTTCACTTTGCCGGCCAATACCACGGTCACCGCCCACTTCTCTGGAGGCACGTTCTCCGAAGTCCAGCTTGAGAAAGACTACGTGACGGCGTTCGACTATGAGCCTCCCGAGGTTCTCAGGTTACGCGTGGGCGCCTATGTGAAATACCTCGGCGTCGGCGTCATGGCAACAGCCTATTCGACCACGGCAGCGGAATGTGTCATCTGCTTCCAGCCCCCAATGCGATCTGCTCCGACGCTGTCACAACTCCAGAGCGCAGTCAATTTACGCGTGGCAGGTGCCAATTCGAATATCGGCATCACGCTGGCGACCATTTCAGCGGAACGAAAGGGTATCAATTTCACGATCACGCGCACCTCTGGGACGTGGTCAAAGTATGACCCGATTGCGGTTGCGGATGAGCTGATTGCACGTCTCGATTGCCGACCATAAGGAGCCGCGAATGATCAAGATGAAACGCGGCGACTGGTTTGAGTTTGGCGGCCAGATCATCGCCCAGGATGGCAGCAGCATCGGTACCGATTTCACTGGGTGGAGCATCAAGTCGCAAGTCCGCTGCAACGGCGGGCTGGTCAAGGAACTGGCCGCTACATGGATTGACGCTACGCAGGGCTTATACGCGTTGGTCGGTGGCGACACCACTGAATGGCCGATTGGTCGCTCCGTATTCGACGTGCAAATTACCGACCCGTCTGGGCGGCGCTACAGCACCAACACCGAAATCCTTGAACTCGAATGGGATCCTACTCATGGCTGACCAACTCCCGCTGAACCTGCTCCCGTTCTGGAAGGGCGACAAAGGTGACCAGGGCGACGGAATCAACTCGCTAACCGCGAGCGATGGTATCCAGAAGACCGGCTTCAATCTGACGGCAGTTGGCACTGCAAGCCGGATCGTGGCCGGAGCATCTGGCATTGATATCGCATCGGACTACGTTGGGCAAGCGTCGATTACCACGCTCGGAACGATCGATACCGGGACGTGGCAAGGCGCATCCATCGCTGGCCAATATGGCGGAACCGGCGTCAACAATGCCGGCAAGACGATCACGCTTGGCGGCAATCTTGCGACTTCCGGCGCGTTCTCCACCACCCTGAACGTCACGGCTGACACGAACGTCACGCTGCCGACCTCCGGGACGCTAGTCAATTCTGCTGTCGCTGCGCTGTCGAACCTGGCGACGGTCGGCACAATTACGACTGGTGTGTGGCAGGGAACAGCGGTAGCGGTGGCTAATGGGGGGACTGGAGCGACCAGTGCTGCCAATGCTAGGACGAACCTCGGCCTCGGCACCATCGCCACGCAGGCGGCAAGCGCCGTAGCAATCACTGGCGGAACCGCTACATTCACTGGCGCATTTGGCCAGAACGAGGCTAGCGCGCGCGCGTGGGACGTTGGCACCCGATCCGTTGTGACTACCTATCCGGTCCCTACGATTCGCCCCACAACGACGAATACCACGCTCGCGCTCGACTTGATGCCGAACGGCACGCCATCGGAAAGCGCAGGCAATGGCTATGCCTGGTTCGACGTTTGCAACGCGGATGTGAAGGATAACAACAACGCGGTGTATGGCGCGCGGGTGGCCGCCACCAGCACAGGCGCCTTCTATACCAGTTTCTCCTACAACGGAGCGGCAGCTAAACCGGTCGCATTTGGCATCTCCAACGTCATCAAGTGGTACATCGACGCGACAGGTTTCCAGTTCGCGCCGTTCACTGATAACACTCAATCGATCTGTTCTGCTGGCCTGCGCTCCAGCGTTGTCTATTCGGCCACTGGCGCCATCAACACCTCAGACGAGCGCGAGAAGCAGGACATCGGTGCCATCCCTGACGAATGGCTTGATGCATGGGGTGATGTGCAGCATGTCACCTTCCGCTGGATTGTCTCTGTGCAGGAGAAGGGGGAGGCAGCGCGCTGGCATGTCGGCCACATCGCACAGCAAGTGCGCGATGCCTTCGCCGCGCGCGGACTCGATGCCACGAAGATCGGCCTGCTCTGCTACGACAAGTGGGACGACAACGAAATGGGTCTGAAGGCCGGCGACAGATGGGGTATCAGGCCCGATCAATGCATGTTCATGGAGTCTGCGTACATGCGACGCGAGCTCGACAGAATCAAGAAAGCACTACCGGCCGCCTAATAAGCGGCCTTTCTTTTTGGCATACCGGGGAAGCCATGAGCGATACCACTCCACAGAGCGGCAAGGCGCGCCGCTGGATCGATACCACTATCAACCTCCAGAGCCTATTCAGCGCAGTCCTCGGTGCCGCTGTCGTGGTCGTAATCGCCTGGTTTGCCTTGGTCGGGCGTGTACAGGCGCTGGAGAACAAGGATATTGAGCATGATGCGCGTTTTGCCAGGGTAGATGGCGATATTCGGCAGCAGCGGCAGGACGTGAAGGATCAGCTCAATGCCATCGGTCAGAACGTTGAGAAGATCCGAGACTACCTGCTTGACAACGCCGCTGGCAACCGGCCTGACATTAAGAGGTGGGCGAAATGAGACGGTTCCTTGTTGCCCCATGGAGGGAGATCAAAACGTGGTGGTCGCCCAAGGTTGGGGTGATCGGCATTGTGCTGCTCGCTGCGGTGCCGGCCATCTCTGATCAGTGGCCGAACTTCGCCCCGGGCCTGCTGGCACTGTTCCCGAGGCATGGCGCTCAGTGGGTGCCTATCGTTGGGGCTCTGTTGGCAGTCCTCGCGCGAATCATCAGCCAGGCGGCGGTTATTGAGGCGTTCCGCCGCCTGTTCAAAAAAAAGGAGGGCGACGATGCTGGCGCGTGAGTTCGTTCGTGGGCCGCTAGCCGAAGCGCTGGCGATCCTGCCGGCGCCGATGGATACCCCACAGGCCCGCGTGATGGTAACGGCCATTTGCCTCCAGGAATCCGGCCTGATTCATCGCAAGCAACTTGGCAATGGACCGGCTCGCGGCTTCCCGCAGTTTGAGTTGGGCACGCGGCAATCGCGCGGAGGTATATGGGGCATCTATCTGCACGAGGCATCACGGTATTGGCTCGACCAACTATGCGCCTCGCGCGGCGTTCAGTTCCTGCCAGAGAGCATCTGGCGCGCGCTGGAAACTGACGATGTATTGGCGGCTGGCTGCGCGCGGCTACTGCTATTCACTGACCCCAAGCGGCTGCCTTCCGTGGACGATCCAGATGGCGCATGGGGGATCTACCTGCGCACGTGGCGCCCGGGCAAGCCACGTCCTGCGGAATGGCCGGGAAATCACACACTGGCCCGGCAGGAGGTGCTCCGATGATGACCGCAGCGCTTGCAATCCTCGCCAAGATCTGGCCATTCCTGCTGGCGGCCGGCGGCGTCATCTTTGGAATGTTTCGGCACCAGCAGGCGAAATCCGCCTCGGCTGAAGCTGGCCAGAAGGTGGCTGAGGCCGAAGCCAAAGTAGCACATGCAGCGAAATCCGAAGCTGAAGCAAATGCCGTCGCCGCGCGCGCGGGCGCTGACGCATCGAGGGAGCGAACCAATGTGGAAAAAGAAATTGCTGCTGGGCCTGCTGGGGAGTCTGCTGAGCGCCTGCGCAGCGACTGGTCCCGAGACTGAGCCTGAACCGCAGATCGTCACACGCACCAGGACGGTAGATACCGGGTGCGACTGGACGAAGCCTCTCTATGTGAGCAAGGCAGACGTGCTGACCGACGCTACCGCCGCCGCGATCCTGGCGCACAACCTGGCGGGCGCCAAGCAGTGTGGCTGGAAGCCTAAGGCGAAGTAGCCTCGCGAATCTTCCCGAACACCGTCAATCCGTCGGCATCGAATCGCGCCACCGCGCGCCCATCCCGGATGATGTAGATATCCCTAGGAGCGGCACCGTCAAAATTACGGCTGCCGAACTCCACCCGATCTGCCTTCGCCGCGATCCGCGCGCATCCTACAGGCACGTCACCTTTTGCGTGCATCACGTCCGCATCGCACACGTCCACCCATGCGCATCCTTCATCTGTGCATTTGGCCCCTGCGCTCGGCATCACGTCCAGGGCAATGACCTTCCCCGGGGAAGCAGGACGGAAGGATGGCACGGGAATCGCCGATATTGCCGACCTGGCGCGAAGTTCAAACGGCTGCTTCGCATAATGAACACCGCCCGACACGGCTGCAGCCACCAGGTTGACGACCGTTACAGCAACGAGAAACGGCTTGTTCATGTGTGTCATAGCCGGATAGTCACCCGTTACTAATCAATGGGTTACAGCGCATGCCAGTGAAAACCTATGACACATTCGAGGAAGCGTAAGGCGTTGAATTGTAAGAAGAAACCTCGATCCAGACAGATAGGTTAATAGCCTATCGGGGGTTCGAATCCCCCTCTCTCCGCCAGAATGCCTGTAACCCCTTGAATCGCCAGAATCTCTAGGTGCACCAAGGGGTTTAGTTTTTTGTATGGTACAAAAACAGGTACAAAAACCGGCACAGACGAAGAGTGGCACGAGTACGGTCATCGAGGACCACACGATGCCGCAATACATGTCGAAAAGCCCCAGCGGGACAGGCTACCTGTTCCGCCGTGCAGTACCCGCCGATGTCCGCTCGGTTATCGGCAAGCGAGAATTCAAGTTCACCTTGGGCGGTGACTACCGCACCGCCAGTCAACGCTGCCGCGAACTCGCCGTCGAAACAGACAGGGAAATCGAAGCTGCTCGCGCTCCCGCTACTCGGCAACCAAGCCCGAGCGGCGGCGAATCTGAGCGCGTGATCGCGCAAAGTTCCGCCCCGCTCACGGCTATCACCTCAATTGCTCCGGATTTTGTTGCGCGCCTGCGTGCTGCGGTTGTTGAACAAGTCAGACATGCTGACCAGGAGCAGCGTTACCGTGCCCGTGTAGCGATAAATCCAGCTGAGAAGCTGGAAGAAATCGAACGGGTGAGAAGCTGGGCCAGGCTGGCTCAGTTCGGCGACGAGACGGCGGCATATGGCTGGCGCGACATGTTGAATGGCACGCTTAAGCGCAGCGGATACTGCCTTGCTGATGAGCTGCGAGGTTCGTCGCAAGAGCGTAGTCTTCTGATTGAATATGCTGCTGCCTACGGTGAAGCACTCGACATTCTCGAAGCCCAATACTCTGGCAAGTCTTTGCCGATTCGGCTGGCCGTGGAACCCATCAAGCGCACGGAGCCGGCATTTGGCGCGGGTGCCATGCTGCTATCGACGGCAATCATGGAGTTTCTTGAGCACCTTCCGCCTGCTCAACGGGCAATGAACGAGAAGCACCGATTCATTCTCCCCGCCTTCCTCGAAGTGGCGGGCGACATGCCCATCACCGAACTCCGTCAGTCGCATGTGAAAGACTTCCTGCTTACCGTCCAGAAACTCCCGCCTCGCTGGTCTGATCTGCGCCGGAAAAACGGTCAGAACATCCGAGATTTGGCGAGTAAGGGGTGGAGCGAAACACTTTCGCTCAAAACCTATGAAGGTTCATATCTCGCGTCACTGCGCACGTTTATCGACTGTGCCGTTGCTGATTGGCAGGATGTCGGGTTCCCAACAACGCTGACAACGAATATTCCATATCTTGGGTCACGCACGACGACCGAACGCAAGCAGCGCGCGCTTCGGCCTGACGAGATTCGCCTGATTTTCTTCAACGACCGGATGAAGAAGTTTGTAGCCAGACCTGCTCAGGTGCATAAGTTCTGGCTGTTGGCTATAGAGCTGTACACAGGCGCCCGTGTACGAGAAATCTGCCAGATTAACCCTCAGAGCGATTGGGGGAGCAAGGATGGAATCTGGTGGGTGCGGTTGACCAACGAGCCGGGAGAAAACCCAGACCCGGACGTCATCAAGTCGGTGAAGACTGGCAAGCCTCGTACGATTCCGATGCATGCTGAACTCGTTCGGCTCGGTCTACCGGACTATCTCGAACAACTGAAGCGTGGCGGGGCACGGCGGCTATTTCCGCAGTGGACGCCGACGGGCGGTGATGCCGGCGCAGCGCCTGGAAAGTTTGTGGCGAACTACATGCGCGCAATCGGACTGCATGGTGTCGCTAACGAGCAAGGAAACGCGGTGCGCGGTTCGCACACGTTCCGGCATACGCTGCTGACATATGGCAGGAAAATCGGCGTCAATCTGCGCTGCATCAGCGGCCATAAAGAGTCGTCGGATAACCAGGTCGCAGACGGTTATGAGGACGAAACGGTGTTGCTCACGTTGGCCGACATGTCTGCGCGTTTGGCAAAGCTGAATTACAGTGTAGAACTACCAAAGCCGGTTCCGGCACTGGTAGCCTCGTCCCCTCGTTAAAGGCGTACCAGCGCATCTTCACCAGGGGTCAAAGCTCGACGGTAGCGGCGTGTAGCTGGGGCCAGGGCTGTACGATGGTTGCCATGTGTGTGAATCGGTGCCATACGGGTTGCCGCCCACGTCGATGTAAGTGTCGTCAATCAACGGCAAGCCGGTCACGGGGTTGATGTCCTGGCCGATGTCATTCGGTGCGTTGCTCATAGTATCTGCTCCTCAGTTGGCTCCATCAGCCCGCCCGATCCGGGCGGGCGGTACGGTTCAGTCTTCGTCCGGGTTCATGATGGTGATAACTGGTTCGCCTTCGTCACCAGGGCCTATGACCATATGCAAGGTCATCAGCTTGAGGTCTGTCGCCGACCCACCACGCGGCACGGCGTAAAGCTGAAATGGAACCCGGCAATTGCATTTGGCCCGTCGTGTTGCCATGTACCCCATCCACACCACGTCCCAAAGCCGCCCCTTCTCGTCCTGAAGCGTCTGGCGCGCTGAATCGGCTTCAGACCAGGCGACAGTCTTCCCCCATGCTGCGGCCGTCATGGCAACGGGCACTCGGAAACCAGCCTGTCGTGCGGTTTCCGTGATATCCACCAGAACACCATCCACAAGCGCCTGCGCGCGTGTGTATCGGTAGATTGCTTCGCCGAAAATCTGCTCAAGCTCCAAGGAAGTTTTTTTCATTGTGTACTCCAACTGCTACCGGGCTTCAAGATTCCGAGCCTGAATCCATGCTTGCCCAGGATGTCGCATGGTGCTCGCTGGCATTGCTGCCGCCGTTCTTCTGAGTTCGTCGCCTGCGAAAAAGGACCGCAAGCCAGACGGACGGAACAAGCGCAGTCAAAGCCGCAGCCCCCAACGGGGGACCGGGTGCAGAGGCGCACGAAGTGACCGCAGGTCTTGTGTAGTCGGGGTGGATTGCGGTTGCATCGCAGAAATAGCGACGAACCTCAGAGCGAAGGGAGCAATGACTTCGGGCTGGCGACAGGCTGGAGGCGGCTACAGCCGCCTTATCTGCGCTTCCAGGCCGTGAGCGCAGACAGGTCAATGACTGTCGAGCGAAGCGGCCTGCTTTCGTCCTTCAGCTCGGCCTGACGAGCCCTTTTTCGGGCGCGATAGCGCCGGGCGCGCTCGGCGTTGCTGAGTGCGTCGGGCTTTCGTGGACGGCCAATCTTGGGCGTGGGTGCGTTGGACGGGTGTGAGGCTGCTTCCCCATGAAATAGGTCCAACGTGAAGGGGTCGTGTTTATCTCGCATGGAGAGTATAGGCAGCGTCACGGTGCGTGAAAGCGTTGATGTGACGGGTCGTCACGAAAACTATCCGTGACCGCGTGACGCCATCACGACAACGACGGTGACAACCTGTCGCGCTCACTTGCCCCTTGATTTTCCGACAGGCAACTGTCGCGGGTTCTCGCGGCGATCGCCACGAGAACCCGCCTTGTTTCCGTTATTGCGTCACGGAAAAGGCCAAGCACAAGCACTCTGCCGCGAGCTCCCTTGCGGTGGCCGTTCTGGCAAGCCACAGGCGCGCAGCCGTCCGGCAAGGGCCGGGGGCGGAGTCGGGGGCCGCCTGGTTGCGAAGCTACCTGGCGGGGCAAGGCGTCCAGCCGCAGCCCGTCGCGCTGCGCGGTGCCTACACCGTCAATGCGAGGCCGGGGGGAGCCGCGCAGAAATCGCCGGCAGCTCGCAGAGCGTCGCCGCAGCGCTAGCCGACCCCAAGCGTCGGCGGTTCTGCGCGGGGGGCGTAGCCCCGCGCCCCCACGCCGCAGGCGCGGGCAAGCGGGTCACACAAGCGCGTTCAGCGGGCCGGGTGAGCTGCTTGCCCGCGCGTGGAGTGACCCGCTGGAAGCTGGTCACGGAAGGCGTGGGGGCGCCGGTGTTTCAAAGCACATGGCCGGGCATCCAGCCCGGACAAACACCCGGCCTGGCGTCCAGCCAGGTTAGAGGGTGTGGTGTGCTCCAGCCGCTTCGCGGCTGTTCGTTCCCCGTGTTCGTCCCCCATCGCACACGGGGATGAACAGGTAGCCGCCCTATACGAATCATGACAACGACACTAGGAGGTCATGATGAGTAAGAAGGATGGGCGGCAAGTAGCTCGCGAGAACGAGGCACGGGTCCTGCGGGCCCTGCACCGGCTGGGCTGGTTGCGCACGCGGGATTTGGCGGCTCTGTGCTGGCAGCGGTGGGCCTTCAGGCCAAGCGGGCCACCTGGCATGGAACCAGCGCAGCCGACCGCCTCAGCGGTGCGGATGGCACAGCGGACCATGCGCCGCCTTCGTGATGCCCGTCTGGTCATCACCGGGCAAGGGCCAGACGGCAGTCGCATCTACGCACTGTCCGAAGGCGGTGCGCGAGCATTGAAAGATGCGGGCGTGACGGCTATCAGCGGCAAAGACCTAGTGCGGGGCTTTAGCACTGCGTACTACCGGCACCGCTGCATTGCCAACCAGGTCGCCATTTCCGGTATGGTGCAGGGTTTTCGGGTCAGCACGGACAGAGAGATTGCACAGGGCCTCTGGCTCGGCGGTGAAGCGGGCATCGCAGGCAAGCGGCCAGATGTCCTCCTGCGTGGCAGCAATCGTGTCTGGTGGGTCGAGGTTGAGCGCTCCCGCAAAAACGCCAAGGATTACAAGGCGTTGTTGGTCTGGTTGGGTAAGATACTGCGCGACAGTACCCGGCGCGATGGTTCCCAGCTTCTGGGGCCGGGGCAATCGTGGGGGCGTTTGATTTTCATCTGCACTCCTGCCTTCGAAGCCAAGCTGCGCCTGGATTTGGAGGGCATAGGGTGGACTCGACAGCAGGTCGATGTGCTATCAGCCTTCCAAACTACGCTATACCGTTTTGAGGACACACTGTTTCCACAATAGAAAGGCAAAGGAGCGTGGCTTGGGCTGGTGCCGCGCTGCACGAAAACCATCTCGTTAAGGCTACAAATCCTAGTCTTGACCTTGCGGAATGCATCACCGGCTGCCGCTCGTATAATAGGTTCCCGCCCCCGGCTGAGTCACTTCGGCCGGGGGCGGTTTTCGTAGCCGTTATTGCGGACAATAGCGACTGATAAGAGCAGAAGAGGGAAAGACGCCCGGATGGCAACTGAATACGACCACCTGAACCGCGAAGCGCTCATTGAACTGCTGAAACGGCGCGACAGCCAGACGCCTTACGGCTTGGTGTGGGAGAGACGCGGAATTGAACACGACACGGCCCTCAACAGAGATTTTGTGGGCCTGGAGCTTGATCGGGCCCTGTCGTGTGGTCCCGCGCCATGGCGTAATCTCATCGTTGAAGGCGACAACTACGACGCCCTGCGGAACTTGGTCAGCACGCATGCCGGTGAGGTCAAGCTCATCTACATCGACCCGCCATACAACACTGGGCGCAAAGACTTCGTCTACAACGATAGCTACATCGACCCAACAAACCGCTATCGGCACTCGACCTGGCTGGAGTTCATGTACCAGCGCCTGCGCCTCGCAAAGGACCTGCTAGCAGACGACGGCGTCATCTTCGTGTCCATCGACGACAACGAGTTGTTCAACCTTGGTCTGTTGATGAACAAGGTGTTTGGCGAGCACAACTTCATTGCCAATGCCATCTGGCAAAAAGTGTACTCGCCCAAGAACACGGCCGTTCACTTCTCGGATGACCACGAGTACATCTTGGTCTATGCGGCCAATCGAGGCATCTGGCGACCCAATCCGCTGCCTCGCTCGGCGGAGCAGGACAAGGCGTACAAGAACCCTGACAAGGACCCGCGCGGACCTTGGAAGCCCAGCGACTTGACTGCTCGGAACTTCTACAGTGAAGGACGCTACCCTATCACTTGCCCCTCGGGCCGAGTGATTGAAGGTCCGCCACCGGGTACCTACTGGCGTGTGTCACGTCCGAAGTTCGATGAACTGGATGCTGACAACCGAATCTGGTGGGGCAAGGACGGGAACAACATCCCGGCACTGAAGCGCTTCCTCTCCGAAGTCAAGCAAGGCGTGGTGCCTCAGACCCTGTGGACCTACGATGCCGTGGGCCACACGCAAGACGCCAAGAAGCAGCTCAACGAAATATTGCCCAAGGAGCGCAACGAGGATGTGTTTTCGACGCCAAAGCCCTTGCAGTTGATGGACCGCATCTTGCGCCTAGCGACGAAACCGGGTGACTTGGTGGTGGATTTCTTCGCAGGGTCAGGGACGCTCGCCCAAGCGATCCTTCAGCTCAACAAGGAAGATGGGGGCGAGCGCCGTTTCATCCTCGTGTCCAGCACCGAAGCTACTACCGATGAGCCGGACAAGAACCTGTGCCGCGATGTGTGCGCTACCCGCGTGCGGCGCGCGGCCGAAGGCTACACGTCGGCCAAGGGTCAGCAGGTCGAAGGGCTTGGCAATGGTTTCGCATATCTGCGAGCCAAGCACATCCCAACCCACAGACTCGAAGAGCGCCTGGATGACGACTTGGTCTGGTCGTACATCCAAATGAAACACCATCACCCGCTGATTGAGCGGGCGCCATTGGCGTCGGTCTCGGCCTGGAGCGGGCAGACGCTCATCTACCTGCCTGGCACCACGGCCAAGATGAAGGCCGCATTGCGGGAGGCGCTGACGCTGCACCCGCAAGCAATCGTGTACACCTGGACCCCTGCCGCGCTGGCGGGCATGGTCAACGAGAACAATCTGCGAGAGGTGCCCGCAGACCTGACGCGCGGCTTCAGGTTCGGCAACCTAGGAGGGGACCAAGCATGAGCCGCATCGACCCATTAGTCTTTCAAGAGCGGCACATTGCGGCTATCGTGACGCGCTTCCAAAACGTGCGTGACGACTACAACCGCCTGACCAACCCACAGGAGCTGGGCAAGTTGCGCAAGCAATCAGCTGCGGTCATGCTCCAGGCTCCGACCGGCATCGGCAAGACGCTGATTGCCACTGAGGTTGTGGCCCGGTTCTCAGCGCTCGAAAACGTGGTCTGGTTCTGGTTCGCGCCCTACGCCACGTTAATTGACCAAGCAGCAGCCAGCTTGCAACGTCAGGCCCCGCAGTTGAAGATTTTGAGCATCGAGCACGAGCGCAGCCCGGATGAGCTGGCCTCAGGCGCTCTGTTCGTCATCACCTGGCAGACGGTGGCGACTAAGACCAAGGAATCGCGCCTTGCCCGCACGACGGGCGACGATGGCCTGTCGGTCGATGACCTTATCGCCCAGGCTCGCGCCCTGGGGCTGCGCGTCGGTGTAGTCGTGGATGAGGCGCATCACGGCTTCGTCAAGGCCAAGGAGGCTTACCGCTTCTTCGCCGACGTGCTAGAGCCCGACTACGCCCTGCTGATGACTGCAACTCCCAGGGACACCGACGTTGCAAGCTTCGCCGATAAGACGGGCTACCAGATGGGCGGCTCGACGGACTGGGCAAGCATCACGCGTTACGAGGGCTATCAGGCCGGGTTGCTCAAGCTCGGCGTGAAGACGGCTCAGTTCCTGACCGGGAACAATGACGATGCCGCTCTGGTGGACTTCGAGGAAGTCGCCATGTCCGAATGCGCGGCCATGCACCGACACATCAAGGGCGTGCTGGCTGAGAAAGGCGTCAAGCTCACTCCGCTCATGCTGGTGCAGGTGCCTAACGGAGGCACAGCGCTGGACAAGGCCCGCGAGTATCTAACCGGGCCGCTCAAGTTCCCCGAATCGGCTGTCAAAGTCCACGCCTCAGAAGAGCCCGACCCTAACCTGCAGGCCCTGGCGCAAGACCCGACCGTTGAAGTGTTGATATTCAAGATGGCGGTTGCCATGGGCTTCGATGCCCCGCGTGCATTCACACTAGCAGCCCTGCGCGGTACCCGTGATGCGAACTTTGGCATCCAGGTGGTCGGGCGCATCATGCGTGTGCATCCGCTCTTGCAGCGCCGACCAGGCACCCCACAGGTCTTGAACTACGGTTATGTGTTTCTGGCGAACCGCGAGGCTCAGGAGGGCTTGACGGGCGCGGCAACGGTCATCAACAAGCTCCAGGAACACACGGCGAACACCACGCCCGAAACGGTCGTCACGTTCACGGTGGACTCGTCGTTTGTGCAGGTCGTGAAAACGGGCCAGACGGCGGCGATATTTCCTCCGCCCGATCATGCGCAAGCCGCCGCCGCCCTGACGCCAAGCGACGCGGATTCTACGGCCACAACCAGCGACCATCAGCAAAGCACTGCTCGGCTGACGCAGCACACGCCCTCCCTTTTTCCCGAGCTTGCTAAAACGGAACTAACACACGGCGTACACGATGGTCCGACAGCGTTGGTCGCGGCGTTCGAGCTGGATGCGGAAGAGCAGTACGACTACCCGCTGAAGGTGCAAGAGCTGCCACAGTTCGTCACTGAAGTGCTACCGACTAATCCCGATGATTTCGAGGCCCAGTTGGTGTCGTTCGTGGATTTCTCTGGAGTGCTTGCCGACCGCGACCGCAGCCGGACCAAGCTGGTCAAGCGGACCGTGGACATCTTTGAGGCTGACGACACCCCGGACGACCAGGATGTCTGGGCCAAGATGTCGGCGGCCAGCATCGCGCAGCGGGCAAGGCAGATTGCGTTTGAGTACCCTGATGTGGACAACCGCCAGTTTCTCCAGGCCCTGCGTAAGCGTTTCCGTGATGCGCTGGAAGCGGGCGGCTTTGACCTGCCCGAATCAGATGAGGGCCTGACGCAGCAGCTTGAGCTGGTGCTGGTCCGTAATCCAAGCCTGATTCGGCAGGCACACAAGCGCTGCCGGGCCAGTCAGATTCAGGCTCAAGCCTTCGCGCTACCCCAGGTGCTTCAGTCCAAGTATCGCTTGGAACCTGCGAAACGGAACGTCTATGGTACCTTCCCGGCAGACCTGTCGCCGGAAGAGCTGCGCTTTGCCGAGATTCTTGATACCTCATCCGAGGTGGAATGGTGGCATCGCAACCCGCCGCGACAACCGGGAGCGGTAACGCTGTACCGCTGGTCCAACGGCGTCGGCTTCTTCCCGGACTTCCTGGTGGCCGTGAAGGACCGAAAGCTCGCTGGGGGCGTGGCGTTAGTGGAGTTTAAGGGGCCGCAGCTTCAGCAGTACGACAAGGAGAAAGCCGGGGCCTCGCATATGCACTATGGCCGGGCGTTCATGGTCGGCGTGAAGGCGAAGGGCGTGAAGGAGCTGCGCTTGTTCCGACTTGTGGATGGGGAGCTGGTAGATGACGGGTTGTTCGAAGTATCCCGGCTTCGGCATGAGTAACTGCGCCAGCATGTAGTGGCACCACATGGGCGTCGGACAAGTGGCAATCAGAAGGGCGTCGCGCGCCCGGCCAACGAGCCGGGCGCTAGTGTATCCGCGCGCCAGTACCGTCGTTCCTGGATGCCCGACCGCGAAGCGGTCCAAGGAAACATGTCTGCTTGAGCATGGCGGGAAGCGTGGCGGGATACCGCGAGACCGGCTCTATACTAGAGCGTCGGGGAGGCTCAGCGGCATATCGCAATTTCCAGCGTAGTGGCTTGTGCCGCTGAGGGGCGAAGCCCCCTATGGATTGATATATATAAGTGCTGTATATAAGTAGTATTGGGCGCCATTTCTTCTGAAAATTCCCTTGATTTACATGGAAAATTCAGAAATGGCAAATCCTTCAGTCCATGGATTTTATCCGCTAGTCCATAAATCAATTATCCGTCAGTCCATCTCCGCACTATACTTGCACATCACAACTTCGGAAGGATGACGGTGCAAGAAGCGATTGAGGTGTTGTCGTGGCCGGAACTTAGCCTGCCCCACGGGCTGTTGGCTGATACTCGTATTGCGCCCAATGCACTTGTTCGCAGCGCGGCGTTCAGTACGTTGGAGTATGCGGGCGGTGCTCAGCGGCCAGAGATTGCAGCGGAGCCCTTAAGTCTGGCGGCAATCAAACCATATGTGATTGTGCAGGTTGCCGGGCTACGCTTATCGCAAAGTGATGCCGACCTATTCTTTTGGCTGCTATCGCGCGTCTATCGTGGCGGAGCTCCAAAGGGTGATGCCCCGGCATTCTTTAAACGCGCCGAAGCGCTAGCTGCGCTGGGTCGCAAGCGGGGCGGCAAAACAGACCTGTTGCTCGAAGACTCGTTGCAGCGCCTTTCTGGCGCGGTTTTCGCTTATGAAATCCCTGGTACGGTAGGTCGGACGAAGCTCTTGTCTTGTGTCGAGCGCTTTGATGGCGGCGAAAACCCCTACGACTACAAAGTTACGGTCGCTGGTGACGTGGCGCCGCTCCTCGACGACAGTGAATGGCTGGTACTGAACGGGAAAATCCGTGAGCAACTTGCGAGCGATCCGCTCGCAAGGGGGTTGTACGCTTTCTACGCATCTCACCAATCCGCGTTCCCTATGTTGCCTGACACGCTCAAGGGATTGATGGGCCGGGAATCTATGCAGGACAGCAAATGGCGAAATGCACTCGTGAACGCCCTTGCGAAAGTGCGGTCGGCTACCGGATGGGTTCAATGTGAATTGGTGAGTGCGGGCCCACTTACTGGAAAGATTGTGGTCCAGAAGGGCATCCACCGCAGACGGGGACGCGCCACAAGTTCAAAAGTTCTCAAGCCCGTCCATAACGAAACTGAGTCATGTTCGCCGCCTGTGCGGGCGGAGTCGCAATAATCCATCGAGAGGCCGCGTGGCTCGAGATGGCTTTCAACCGCCTCGCGGCCCTTGGCGGTCACCAAATTGGAAAACGACACATATCCGCGTTGCTCTCAAGGGCTATTTTCTTTTCCCCAGACAGGAATCTACCTGTTGAGCTGCCACCTGAAAGTCAAGCAAAGAAATTGCCTGGCGTATCGCGTCATATAGCATCGCGTTGGCCGTAGCCCTGGTAGGCGTTGCTGGATTCGCGGAGTTATATGCCCCACTAATTCGGATAACCGCGGTGGAACTAGCTTGGCTGGTGACACAATCCCGGCCACCCTCCCTGCTCTTAGGGGGGGCGTGCGTGATGGATGGCCGTGATATGCTACTGGCGGGCCTACGGATAGATTTATTGTCGTGTTTCGCGACAGGTGGAAGTCTTGTTAGGAAAGATTGCCGTTGCGTCGATGTAGCAATGTGCCATGAATGCTGCCAGAGAGTGTCCGTAGCGCCCGCCTCAAGCGCAGTGCACAAAACTAAAAAATGACTACTCGCCTTGCAAGCCTAAAGGCCGCTACATCCCTCCATTCCCTCGCGCAAATCCTCGGCTACAAGTCTAAAGGCTTAGCATACGTCGTTCATGGAATTTCAGACGATGCAAAATACAAAGATTTTCAGATTCCAAAACGCTCTGGTGGAATGCGTACGATTAACGCGCCCGTTCCGCAGCTAAAAAAACTACAGAAACATCTGGCTCACCTCCTCGAAGATTGTGTGGCCGAAATAAATTTAGCACGCGGAATGAAGAAGTCGCTGTCGCACGGTTTTCGACCCAAGCATTCCATCATGACGAATGCCGCTGTTCACCGGGGGCGACGCTACGTATTCAATATCGACCTTCAAGATTTCTTCGGTACCATAAATTTTGGCCGAGTTTGGCGATTTTTTGAGAGAAATCGCGAGTTTCAACTAAACTCCAGTGTCGCGCGTACCATCGCACAAATAGCCTGTCACAGCACTTTAACGCCGGCAGGCACTCTTACAAAACTGCCACAAGGCAGCCCTTGCTCTCCAGTAATATCGAATCTTATTGGGCACGTACTAGATATACGCATGGCGCAAATTGCAGCAAACGCTGGCTGCTATTATTCACGATATGCGGATGATTTAACGTTTTCCACCAATAAAAGAGAGTTCCCCTCATTAATTGCGACTAGGGTTGATGATGCGACTCAATGGGAGCCCAGTAGGAAACTCATTCGCGAGATTCGCCGTTGTGGTTTTGAAATAAACCCTACGAAAACCAGAATGCAGTTTAAGGATTTCCGGCAGGACGTCACTGGCGTAATAGTCAACTCAAAGCTTAACATTCGAACAGAGTACGTTAAGAACGCGCGTGCGATGGTACACGAGCTGGTTACCAAAGGCGAGTTTCGAATTAAAAAGATGTCACGGGATGACACAGGCGCCTGGATAACAACAACAGAAACGGGCTCCGAGACGCAGCTTAGAGGGATGCTGAGTTTTATCGACTCAGTACGTCACTTCGAACAATGCAGAGATACTCCGAAGAATAACGGAAAGCCAGACTATAAGCTGCCTCGTGTGTCCCTAGAGGAAATGGATGGGGCTGCGCGGCTGTATCGCCGATTCCTGGTTTTTACGCAATTTTTTCGACCTAGCAGGCCGCTCATATTCTGCGAAGGGAAAACAGACAATGTTTATATCAAATGCGCACTGCGTGAGCTATTTGGAAAATATCCAGCGCTAGTTGAGAAGAAAGCCGGCGGCGAACTCGAATTTAAGATTGATTTTTTTGGTCACTCGAAGATAGCGGACCGCATTCTTCACCTTGGCGGTGGGACTGGGGATATAAGCAACTTCATCGGAAAGTATGGCGCCGAGTTCAAGAGCTTCATCCACGATGGGAAAAGAAATCCGGTAATAATTCTCATCGACAATGACTCTGGTGCGACTCGGATATATTCTGCGATTGCAACCGCCATGAAAGTCAAGGAAGTCGATGGAAAGGCGCCATATTATTTTGTGCGGGACAATTTATACGTTGTTCCAGTGCCGTTGCGGAACGGGAAACCGACTGCCATTGAAGACTTCTTTGAAAAATCCGTATTAGATACTCTATTGAATGGAAAGAAATTCAGTAGGGCTGATAAATTTGATGCCGGCACCCAATACGGCAAGCATCTTTTTGCTGAGCACGTCATTAAAAAGGGGCAAAAAAATATCAAATTCGCGGGATTTTCTGAAATTTTGGATAGGATAGACCAGGTACTAACCCTTCACGCGGCGAAGAACTAGAGTGTTGCTCCCTGTCGGGCGCGCCGGACGGCGCAAGCAATGCACATAGTGCGCATACAATCATTCGGCCTTGATTGAGCCAATTGCACCATCGCTAGCGAAGTGGTCCGAAATTGTGAGCTGTGAGGACCTCCATGTCTCACGTGTACCTTAGATTTAGCAAAAAGCCGGGGATGAAGAATGCTAAAAAGAATCAAAGAAATATCTGGGGTAGGGCCTTATATTTCCTGCAAAGCGGCTGCAGTTGAACTTAAAAAGCTGACTTTGGTCTACGGCAGTAACAGCTATGGAAAGTCTACGCTATGCGACGTATTAAGGACATTGGAGGCTCCTGATACAACTCCGATAACCGAAAGGAAAACCATTCCAACGTCAGCGACACAAAAGGTGTTGTTGAGTATGTCGGAGGATGGGCAACCCGAGATACCTCTGCGGTTTATAGATAATGCCTGGATTGACGCCATACCTTACGGATTGAAATATGCTGTATTTGATTCGGGTTTTATTTCGCGCAATCTATTTACAGGTCAGGATATAGATAGGCGAAACAAGGAGGCGCTAACCCAATTTGTCTTGGGCGAGCAGGGTGTAATTCAGGCTGAGCAAATTGCGACTGATAGTAAGGCGCAAACACAAAATAAAAGTGAGCTGAAGGCCATTGAAAAGGGATTTAGCGGAATCCCAAATATTCAGTCGTTTATAAATACTCATGTTGCTGAGTCGACGGTGGCAATTGAAACGGCCATCGCTCAATTGAACGTCTCGATAGACCAAAAGCAAAAGCAGATTACCAACGCCAATAAGATTGCTGCGCGGCCTGAACTGGTTGATTGCCGTTTTGTGATTGGTGCCAGTGATGCGATTAATCAAGTAAATGAGTCGCTTAAGCTCTCACTCCAGGCAGTTGACGACGAAGCCAAAAGGAAGCTGGAGTTGCATATTAAGAATCATATGCAAGGACGCTCAGATGCCCAGCAGTGGATTCGTCACGGACTAGAATTCGCACAGGGGAATGACTGTCCATTTTGCTCGCAACCATTTGGCGAAGAGGCCAACGAGCTCATTGATGTATATCGCAAGAGCTTTAATGAAGCGTTCAAGGCGAAGTTTGCCGAGCTGAATGCAACCATGAAGACCTCGTTTGAGCGATTCCAAAAATACAGCGGCGTCACCTACGAAGCTAAAATACAGGCCAATCTCAGTGCAATTCAATTGTATCCAGAGTTGGTTGAAGGCGAATCGTTCAGGTCACTTCCGTCCTTGCTAGAGGGGACGGCGGCCGAGCTTACTAAATCGGCCGATGCGTTTAATCAGTTGTGGAGTGACGTACAGCCGGAGCTAGCCAAGCTCATTGAAAAGAAACGCGAAATACCACACGAGGAAATTGCGGGGCTCGATAGCGCATCAGTACTCCTAGCGGAGGAGGCTATTGCGAAAGCGGTCGCTGAATACAATGCGACGACACAGAAAATCAACGATGAATTTACCGCATTTAAGCGGTCAATAGAAACGGAAAGACTGCAGAAGGAAATAAACTCGCATAATGTGGAATTGGGGGCGCTTGGCCTGAAAAAAAGGCGCCTCCAAATGAATGTCGCGTGCGAGGAATATAAGTCGCTATCCGCAAAAATTTCTGAGCTTGATAAAAAAATAAAGAAGGAACAGCAGGAACTGTCGCAGCAGCAGTCTGCCTTTCTGGAGAAGTTTTTCGAGAAAATTAATCATTATTTCGTGAAATTTGGGTCACGAGACTTCACTATAAGTACCGACACGACTCTCGATGCAAAAGGGCATCAACCTGTCATATCGCTAATTGTTAAGTTCAAAGGCAAAAAAATACCAACGTCGCAATTGGTACGTGTTTTTAGTGAATCGGATAGGCGCGCTTTGGCTTTGTCTATATTTTGGGCAAGGCTGTCAATAATGTCTGATGATGAAAAGAAGAAGACAATATTGATTTTCGATGACCCTGTTACCAGCTTTGATGACAACAGGATTTCAGTGACCATGATGGAAATTCAATCTGCCCTGGATAATTTCTGTCAGGCGATTTTTCTGACGCATTATCCCCGACTTGCGCGACACATGCTGGTCGATATGAGATTGTCGGGTAGTATGGCAGTTCTCAAGCTGAGCAAAGACTTGAATGGGACCGCATTATCACATGGCGCGGAGGAAGATTTTGTTGAGACCGAGCATCATCGCAAATATAAGAAACTTAGAAGCTTTGTAGATGGTGCGCGCGATAGGGAAATAGACTCTGACCTGCGGGTATTCTTGGAAACTGAGGTTCATGAGCGATATCGGCAGCAAATTTTTGACAACGGGCTCGATAAATGCCAATTAGGTGAGTTGATTACCGGGCTTGAGTCAGCAGGTGCGCTTTCCCAAGAACAAGCGAAGAAGCTTCACCAGTTCCGAGAGGCCCTCAACGGCCCGCACCATGCTTGGTCGTCTCGCAGCCCCGATGATTGGTCAAGCTTGGCGGAGCAGATGTTGTCCTTTATCTATTGCGACCTGTAGCGATTCCGTATTCTGATGGCGAAAATATCCTTTATCCACACAGGGTACCCAAGCGAATGTGTTGCCCCGAATCTCTTTATAGAAAAGGATTTTGAAGATTATCCATACAAACGTGGGACGGGATTTTTTGCGCGGCGAGAAAGAGAACTTTACTACATTACCGCGAGGCATTGTCTAGAAAGACACAACAATCTTTCAGTAGAAGAGGCGGTCGGGCGACTAAGGGTGCTAGTCACGCACAACAAAAGGGATATCAAGCCGGATGATTACGTTGTCTTTGAGAAGATTATCTCTCTTAGAGACAATTCTTCGCCGGGGCTCGGTGAGCTGGCTGATATAGTCGTTCTTCCTATAACCAAACTAAGTAACGAGCGGCAAAGAAAGAATCTATTGTCGCGTGCAGTGAAGTTGCCGCCAGCGGGAGCTTGGTTAGATGAGTTAGTTAAACTCCCTCAGGCGCAGAGTGATATCGTGGCCGAGAGAGGGATTTTATTTTCGTGTATTGGCTATCCGACTTCGGGAACGGAGACCGATTTCTTGAATTTTAAGGATAATAACAATACCGTCTATCTCCAGGCCGCCAAATTTACTGGGCATCTTGCGCTTTCTGGTGGGGATGATAGGTTGAAGCTGGCAAATATATCTTGGCGAAACGAGCTTGATGGGTTTAGCGGTTCTCCTGTATTTGTTGGGCACGAGAATGAGGATGGCATGCACTATGCACTAGCTGGAATGCTAGTGACCGGGGGACAGCAGCAGATTCATTTCATAAAGATAAATGTAATCACGCAAGCCTTTGGGGATGGTTTGTGAGCTTGTCCCGGTCCAGCGGCCTTCTGGGGGCGCTTTCGCTGCTATCGAGGTGCTCACTCCTACGACTCGTGCTCTGGCAAGACTGCGCGCCCCTTAGGATTGACGAACAGACTAGCTGGGTACAAAATTGCAGCCCGTCACGGGTACATACGGTTACTCGGCGAGGGTTGTAAGCTATTGTTTTTTAACGGTTTATTATTTTTCGGCCAGACTCCCCCTCTCTCCGCCAGAACACCATTCGCATCAAGCAAAAGCCGTCCAGTTGGACGGCTTTTTTGTTTCTAGCCCCTTGATTCTGCAGGAATCTGCTACGCCATCCTGGCCACCGGCGCCAAGGTGCCTTCTCTTTTTCATTTCCCCGGTGAAGTCTCTCGTCTAGGCTACTCGGAGAATCGGAGAAAGCCATGGCCAGATCGTCGAACCGTGTATGGCTGATTGTTGCGTGCTTGCTTCTGCTGGGCGGCTGCGCGGGCCGGCCCGTCAATCCGCCGCTGGCCCATGCCGACCAGAGTGCTGGCTATCGGTTTTTTACGCGCCCGCAGTTTGCCGCCGATAAGGAGAATCTGGTAATCCTGGCATTTTCGGGCGGAGGCACCCGCGCCGCTGCGTTTTCGTACGGCGTCCTGGAATTCCTGCGCAATACCCAAATCGTAGGCCCGAAGGGCAAATCGCGGCTGCTCGACCATGTGGGCGTGGTGACCGGCGTCTCGGGCGGCAGCTTTACAGCGCTCGCCTATGGTCTCTACGGCGATAAGCTCTTCGACGACTACGAACAGCGCTTCCTGAAACGGGACGTACAGGGCACGATCACCTTCCGTACCCTGAACCCTGCCTATTGGCCCTCGCTATGGTCCGCAGGGTGGGGCCGCTCGGAGCTGGCGGCCGATCTGTACGACGAGATCCTGTTCCATGGCGCGACATTTGGCGACCTCAATCGGGGTGACGGCCCGTTTATCGTCGCATCGGCCACTGATATCACCACCGGCGCGCGTCTGCCTTTTACGCAGGCGACGTTCGACGTACTGTGTTCGGACCTCAATGCCTTGCGCCTGTCGCGGGCAGCGGCCGCTTCGTCGGCGGTGCCGGTTGTGCTCAGCCCCATCACGCTCAATAACTACGGGGGCAACTGCGGCTACGCGCCACCGGACTGGATCAAGCCGTTCATTAACGCCGAAAACCCGCCCCGGCCCGCCGCCCGCGCGACTCGCCATCTCAAGGAAGAGGCGGAATTTGGCGCCGGTAGCGATCGTCCCTTCCTCCATCTGGTAGACGGGGGCGTTTCCGATAATCTCGGCATGCGCAGCGTACTGGATACCATGGAACTCATGGAGGCGTTGCATATGATCGGCCAGCATACGCCGCTTGATCAAATCCGCAGGATTGTCGTCTTCGTCGTCAATTCACTTTCCGTTCCCAAAACGGAATGGGATAGGTCGGAATCCCCGCCGGGCACCCTGGAGATACTGGTGAAGGCAACGGGCGTGCCGATCGACCATTACTCCTATGAGGCGACCGAGTTGCTGAAGGACAGCCAGGCGCGCTGGCAATCCATGCGCCAGATCCGGCAATCCGCCGCGTTTGCCGCCAATAAGGACGAAGCGATAGCCAAGGCACTTCGCACGCCAGACGCCACCATCTACGCCATCGACGTTTCGTTTGCGCAACTGGAAGACAAGGCGGAACTGGCCTACCTGAATGAGCTTCCCACGTCGTTTTCCTTGCCGGCCGAAGCGGTCGACCGCCTGCGTGCCGCTGCAGGCAAGATCATCATGACGTCGCCGGATTTTCGGCGGCTGCTGAAAGACGCCGGCGCCGCGATCGTGCCCGAGCCGCGGCAAACCGGGGAATCAGCGGCGAACTAGACGGAAGATCTCCATGGCTGGCATTCCCCACCGCATCCTCCCCGCACTGTTCCTCCTCACCCCCACCGCCCACGCCGAGGACCTCCAGAATCGCGGCAACGATCCCTTTTTTCAAATCTCGTCCGCGCTTGCCAATTGCCCCGAACCGGCCGGGCCGCGCGTGACGGAGGCCGAGTGGAAGCGCGATGCGCATCATCGGATCGAGCACGGCAACCACTGCTGGCTGGAAGGACGTTGCCGCCTGCCGAATGCCTTTGCCTACGATGCGGAAATTGCCGACAGCACGCGCCGGCGGCTGCAATGGCTGTCCGCCAACCTGCCGGCGTGGCGGCAGAGCACGTTGTGGGTGACGGTGTGGCAGCGTTGGGTGCTGGTGCAGGGCTGCGTGGCGCCGGGGTTCCCGCTGGCGCCGTTCATGGCCGCGATGCGGGACGTGCCCGATGTCGAGCGCCTGATCGACCAGACCACGGCGCACCCGGAGCGCGGCGTGCCTTATGTGCGCTTCCACCCGGAGGCATCGGGTCGGCAGCCGGCGCCAAGCCGCGCTACCATACCGTGACCATTCCTCCGAGGAGTCCCGCATGTACAAGGAAAAATCCGGCGTTGCCCTTCCCACGCTGATCGCCTTTGCCGTGGCCGGCATGGCGTTCACCGCGTCAGTCATCCTCGCGTACTACGCGACCCATCCCCAGCGCATCACGAAGTCATAGCCCCGGCGGGCTCACGTTCGCTGGGCCTTGCGTTTCTGCACCTTGGCCGCCACCGGCATGACCGGGGCGCGCCGCGTGACGACTTCCACCATCAGAAAGCCGTCCATCTCGGTTTCGTAGACAGTGCGCCCGCAGACGGGGCAGGGCGCGTGTTCCTTGCGTGGGGTTCTCACAAGGCCCAGCCGGTATTCGCGGATGTGGAGCGTCGCGCCGCAGACGCATTCCACTGGCTCGATGTGGTGCATGCCTCTCCTTGTCCTGGCCGGCGAGGTGACCTGCGCCGTCCTGATGTCAGGGATCACTCTGGATAGTAGTCAAGGCTTGCCCTATCGGAAACATTGGTTTCGCGAGGGCAAACCACCGTATTCCAGATCACAGTGTCGGACCAGTCAATGGATCAGCAAAATGCGATCACGCGATGGCGGCCTGCATCACGCGATTGCGGCCGCTGCGCTTGGCTTCGTAGAGCGCCTCGTCGGCGCGGCCATAGGCGTGCTCGAAGGTGCGACCCTGGGCGGACCAGCTCACGCCGAAACTCGCCGTGACCGGGCAGTCCACGGGGGAGGGAAAGCGATGCGTGGCGATGGCGTGGCGCATGTCCTCGGCCAGCACCAGCGCGTCTTCGAGCGGCACGCCGGGCAGCAGGGCGGTGAATTCCTCGCCGCCCACGCGCCCGATGGCGCCCTCGGCGTCCACGGTGTTCTTGAGGCAGGCGGTCACGCCGCAAATCACCGCGTCGCCCACCGGATGGCCATAGGCGTCGTTGAGCCGCTTGAAATGGTCGATATCGAGCACGATCATCGACAGGCTCCCGCGCGCCAGCGCCGCGGTGGCGCGGTCGATCACGGCGCCGCGGTTGAGCGCGCCGGTCAGCGTGTCGTGCGTGGCGCGGTATTCGAGTTCCTGCGCCAACTCCTGGAGCCGGTGGTTGAGCCGGTTCATCTCCAGTTCCTCGCGGTCGCTGCGGCGGATCAGCCGGCGCGTCTCGCGCATCAGCCGCTCGTAGTAGCTGATGAGCTGGCCCAGCGTATGCCGATACGATTCCTCGCCGGCATCGACATCGCAGAACACGGCCTTGGCATGCGCCAGGACGCTGTTCTCCGATTCGAACAGGTCGGGCTCGGACATGATGGCGGCGGGTGGGTTCAACTGCCGGTGGTCGCTACGTCGTGGAACGCAATCGCGGGAAAGTCGTCGTGCAGCTCCTGGCCGAATTCGAGGATGGTGTCGTCGTCCTCGTCGTGGAACCAGTGCAGTTCGATGCGGTTGCCGCGCTCGGCGGCGTCGTTCAGCGCGTCGAAGATGCTGAACAGCATCTTGGTGCTCGAGCTGTTGAAGTAGGTCAGCGCCACGTTGACCGTGACCGAGACCCCGTCGCACGCCGCCAGGTACTTGCGCAGGCGGGCGATGGCCTCGCCGTAGAACACGGCGGCGTTCTCGGGGTAGGACTCGCCCTTGAGCGAGAGGATGTGCCGCTCGAAGTCGAAGCTCACCTCGGGCGAGGAGGGCGTGGCGGCGATAAACAGGTTTTCCATGGCAGAGGCTCTTCCCGAGACGTCAGATCGTGGCGACGAGCTGGAACATCGTCGATCCCGGATCCGTGTCGATCGGTTGAAAGTTGTATTCGAGGGGCGCGCTGGCATCGCGCGCCATCGTCAGGAAGCCGAGCCCGGCGCCTTTGCTGCCCTCCGGCGCCTCGGCGCGCAGGGTCTGCTTGTAGGCTTGCTTGATCTCGTCCAGCGTCATCGTGCGCAATGGCTCCAGCGTGGCGCGCAACTGGTGCACACGTACCGTGGCCACCGGATTGGAACACATCAGGCGGTAGTGCTCGTCCACCATGCTGATGCACACCGAGCCGTGGCGCAGCTGGCCGCGCTGCTGCTCGCTCTCCGGCGTGGGCGCGGTCAGGGCGTCCGAGGAATAGTGGACGATGTTCTGCGCCATCTCCACGAACGACGAGAACAGCTTGCGCCGCGTGGTGCCATCGACCCCGCTCACGGCAAGCTGCAGGCGCACCGCGTCGGACATGGCGGCGATGATGTTCTGCGAAAAGTAGCCGACGTAGTAGAAGATCACGTTGCGTTCCCGAGCCATCGCGAAAAACGGCTCATATTCCTTGTCAATCGATTGTGCGGCGTTCATGTGTCGTGCGGCCGGTGGGGCGCTGTAAGAGGCTGGCGCGGTGTTATCGGGCGCGGAAGCAGAAAAAGGTCAGGTCGTCGCGGCGCCGGTGCTGGCCCTGCCAGGCGCGGTGCACCTCGAGCACCGCCTGGCTGATCTGCGCTGCCGATGCCGCGCGGCTGGCGCAGATGGCTTCGCGCATGCGGCGCTTGCCGAAGGAGATCTCGCGCGGGCCGCCGATCTGGTCGATCAGCCCGTCCGTGGTCACGAAGGCCACCGTATCGGGTGGCATCGGCACGGCCGCGTTCTGCCACGCGTAGTCCATGCCCGTGTCCACGTAGCCGACGCCCATGCGGGCGCCGTTGATCATCTGGCCTTCGCTGTCGCCCGGCTGCAGCACGAACAGCGCGCACTTGGCGCCGGCGAAGGTCAGCGTGCGCGTGGCGTTGTCGAACCAGAAGAAGGCGGCGTCCATGCCGTCGTCGGATTCGGCGATGCCGCGCTCGCCTCGCTGGCCGTCCTGCCCGTCGATATGTCCGTCGATCTGCCCCAGCATCTGCTTGATGCCCCGATTGACGGCCGCCAGCAGCGCGCCGGGGTCGCGCGGGCCCTGCTGCTCGATGGCCTGCGTCAGCAGCGACGAGGCAATCAGCGTCATGAACGCGCCCGGCACGCCATGGCCGGTGCAGTCGGCCAGCGCGGCGAACCAGCCGTCGTCGAACGCCGCGAAGTGATAGAAGTCGCCGCCCACCACGTCGCGCGGCTCCCAGACCAGCGCGGCGTCCGGCAGCGTGGCGGCCAGCGTCTGGCGCGAGGTGCGCAGCATCGCCCGCTGGATCGTGCTGGCGTAGTCGATGCTCTGCATGATCTGCCGATTGCGCTCGGCCTGCATGTCCGCCACCACGCGCATCAGCTGCAGGCCGTGTCCCAGGCCGATGAACTTGCCGTCACGGGCGATGATGAAGCCCTCCGCCAGCGCCTTCTCGCCATATTCCACCGCGCGGAAGGTCAGCGCGTCGATGCTCATGGCGGCGTCCACGATCAGCGGCTCCTTGTCCATGAAGGCGATGCAGCTCTTGCGGTTGTAGAGCTCCTGGTGGTACGGCTTGCTCATCTGCGACAGGAAGATCGACCGGTTGATCAGGCCGATGGGCTTGTCGCGCTCGGTCACGGGCAGGCAGTTGAGGTCGCGGTGCAGCGCGAAGACCTCGAGCACGTCCTGATTCGTGTGGTCGGTCGTCACGGACGGCGTGATGACGGCCAGATCCTCGGCACAGGGCTGCCGGAAGCGCAGGCGGGCAGCGGAGGGATCAACCAGAACGCCAGACATGACCGAAGGAACCAGGGTGGGGAAAGTGGCCCAGAGTCTACGGCCGGTGCATGTCGGCTATGTGACGGTTTTCCTTGTAAATCAATGGTTAAAGCCCCACGCGAGTGGGGTGGCGGCATTAGCCGCCGGGGCGGGGCGCGGGGTCATCGGCCGCGTCCGTCGCGTGCCCCAGCGCGCGCCCCAGCAGCGGCCAGCGTTGCGCCGCCGCCCGGGTCTGCACCGCGTCCTGCTGGTCGAAGTAATGGCGCGCGTCGAAGCCTTCTACATGCCGGCCCAGGGCGTCGATGTCGCTATAGGCGCCCGGCGTGCCGCGCGGCACCGGCGGGGCTTTCGGGGGTCTCGGGGGTTTCGCGGACTTCGGCGACTCACTCATTTCTGCTCCACCCAGACGCCATCTGGCGTATGAATCACATAGCCCTTGCTCAGCTTCATGGTCACGGTGCCCTCGTTCTCGCCCACCATCATGGTCTGCGGCAGGTTCTCGCTGTAGCTGGCGGTGGGCGGGGCGCCCTGGCGGAACGGGCTGTCCGCCACGAGGTTGAACAGCAGTTGCGACAACGCCAGGAAGCTGGACGGCGCGTCAATCGTCACCATGCCGCCTGTGGCCGTGGTCGGCAGGCCCACCAGCTTCACGCCCACCGGCACGTGGACGATGCGCGGCGTGGGAATCTCGCGCAGCCCGGAGATCTGGTTCTCGTCGCCACGCAGCGCCGCGCCATGCTCCGGCACAAAGACCACCACCGCCTTGCGGCCGGACTTGCTGATGGTCTCGATGATCCGGTCCACGTCCTCGAGCAACTTGGCCAGCCGCAGCGGGTAGGACTCCAGGCTGGTGAGCCGCTTGCCCGGCAGCCGGTTGCCGTCATGCAGCGTCACCGTGTTGAAGTAGAGCGCCACGGGGCCGCTGTTCTGCTGGAGGCGGCGCTTGTACCAGTGGTCGAAGGTGTCATAGTCGCCCAGCACCGGGGAATCGTCGAAGGCGCGCATCGCCACGGGTACGCCCTCGTTGGACTCGGGCTGCACGCCCGCCACACCGACCTCCTTGTCCACGAAGCTGCGGAAATTGTCGAAGCGGCCATCGTGGTTCAGCAGCACATGGGGGCCGAAGCCGGCCTGGGCGAGCGCTTCGAACAGATGGCATTCGGCCGGCGCCGGCGAGTACAGGTCGGCGTGGGGCTGCTGGCCACACGAGGCGCGTAGCAGCCGGATGGCGGCCGGCCCGCTGTAGCTGGCGGCGGAACTGAAATTCTTGAACAGGTAGTCGAAGCGCGTGAACAGCGGGTGGTTGCTGGCCTTGGCGGCGTCCAGGTCGTCCCAGGACAGCGAGCAGATGTGCAGCACGATGATGTCGAACTGTGCGTCGGGCGTGGCCGTCAGCGGCTGCGCCGTGGCCGAGCGGGTCGATTCCTGCTCGCGGAAGGCGGCCAGCTGGGCGTCGTAGCCGCCACGCACGGCGAAGTCGGCGCGCGGCGTGTCCGCCGCGCGCGCGGTCATCTGGTTGAGCCGCGTGGGCGGGTTGCCGTCGCCGGTGCCGTGCCAGAACGGGATGGCGATCAGCGCCAGCAGTACGAAGGACGTCACCCGCACCCAGCGGTTGATGATCAGGTAGAGCAGCACCGCCAGCAGGATCGCCACCACCATCTGCAGGGAGACGATGCGCTGCGCCAGTTCGAGCAGGTACTCCGGCGTGAACGCGCGCACGTTCGAGAACTGCGACACCACGCGCGCGAACGGCGGGAGCGTCGATTCCCGGTAGGCCAGCATCGCCCCGACCACGATGGCGATGAGCTGGCGCAGCACCCGCAGCGGCCGCGACTCCATCGGCGCCGCCAGGAACAGCGCGAACACCAGGTTCGTCAGCCAGTGCGGCTGGAGGTGGCCCGTGTGGAACAGCCAGAGCTTGGCGAGGAAGTAGAGGTTCCAGATTCCCATGGCGATGTGTGGTTCGGCTCCTGCGGCGTGATGGCCGGGGTGATGATCTAAGGCTGGCGGGGCCGGTGGCGCCCGATCAGCAGGTCAACCGCCTCCGCGCAGGCGTCGTAGAGGCGCAGCAGGCCCTGGTAGCCCATCTCGATCACCTCCTTGAGGCTGCGCAGCGGGGCGTCGGCGTGTTCGTCGTCCAGCCAGTCGATCCAGGCGTCGGCGCGGCCGAAGGTGCACTGGATCAGTTCGATCTCGCGCTCGGCGGTCAGGCCCTCCATCCGCACGCCGAGGTGGCGGTTGACGTTGCGCGTGACCACGCCGGGGAAGTGATAGGTGCGCGTGCCGCGCGCCAGGCAGACCCCCACGCGCGCGCCTTCGTCGAGCAACACCTCCACGGGCAGCAGCAGGCCGAGCCCGCCCATCGAGTAGTTCTCGGTGCGGCAGGCCAGCGTGGTGCCGTCCGGCAGCAGCAGCGTGGCCGGCACGCGCATCGGAATGCGGTGGGAGACCCGCACCTGCCGCGCCTCCCGCGCCACGCCCACGGCGGCGCCGAGCATGATCAGGTTGGCCAGTGCCCAGCCCATGTTCATCAGCACCGTGGCCGGCTCGTCGGTGCTGCCAAACAGCAGGTGGCCCACGCCAACCGCCAGCCCGACCACGTTGAGCGCCAGCAGCACGAGGTAGGGCTTGGAGATGGTCCAGTCGAGGTAGTCGTCGGCAATCTGCCCGCCCTTGGCCGTGACATTGAACTTGCCCAGGCGCGGGTTGATAAAGGCCACCGTGGTCGGCAGCACGATGTACCAGGCCAGCACCGATTCGTAGACTTCGGCCCAGAACGAATGGCGGTAGCGGCCCTGGAGGCGGGAGTTGGTCACGTTGGCCACGAACAGGTAGGGCAGCACGTAGGCCATGATCAGCAGCGCCGAGGTGTTGATCACGTGCAGGCCGAAGTACAGGTAGGCGATCGGCATGGTCAGGAAGATCAGCCGGGGAATGCCGTAGAAGAAGTGCAGCATCGCGTTGCTGTAGCAGATGCGCTGGAACAGGTGCAGCCCGCGCCCGAGCAGCGGGTTGTCGATGCGGAAGATCTGTGCCATGCCGCGCGCCCAGCGGATGCGCTGCCCGATATGGCCGGACAGGCTCTCGGTAGCCAGCCCCGCCGCCTGCACCGTGCGCAGGTAGGCGCTGTTGTAGCCCAGCCGATGCAGCTTGAGCGCCGTGTGGGCGTCCTCGGTGACGGTTTCCACGGCAATCCCGCCAATCTCCAGCAGCGGGGCGCGCTTGATGACCGCGCAGGAGCCGCAGAAGAAGGTGGCGTTCCAGAAATCGTTGCCGTCCTGGATCAGCCCGTAGAACAGGCTGCCTTCGTTCGGCACGCGCCGGAAAGTGTCGAAGTTGCGCTCGAACGGGTCTGGCGAGAAGAAGTGGTGCGGCGTCTGCACCAGCGCGCACTTCGGGTCGGCCAGGAACTCGCCCATGGTCATCTGCAGGAAGGAACGCGTGGGGATGTGGTCGCAGTCGAAGATCGCGATGTACTCGCCGTCCGTCTTCGCCAGTGCCTTGTTGATGTTGCCGGCCTTGGCGTGGAAATTGTCCTCGCGCGTGAGGTAGCCCACCCCGACCGCCGCCGCGAAGTCC
Source organism: Cupriavidus sp. 2KB_3 (assembly GCF_052115685.1). Taxonomy (NCBI): domain Bacteria; kingdom Pseudomonadati; phylum Pseudomonadota; class Betaproteobacteria; order Burkholderiales; family Burkholderiaceae; genus Cupriavidus; species Cupriavidus sp. 2KB_3. The sequence goes on along the minus strand of NZ_JBFRHD010000012.1, from coordinate 99,587 downwards.
CGCATCGCCGGCCGGCGGCCATCGTCGAGAATGAACACGCGCAGCTTGTGTGCCGGCCAGTCCATGCTCAGCGCCGCGTACACGGTGGGTTGCAGCACCGCCAGCGACTCGTTGTAGGTGGGGATGTAGACGTCCACCGTGGGCCAGGTCTCCGGGTCGGCCGGCAGCGCCTTGGGCCGGCGGTTCAGCGGCCACGCCGTTTGCAGGTAGCCCAGCCCCAGCACGATCCAGGTGTAGACCTCGGCCGCGTAGAGGATGTAGCCCACGGCGGCCTCGGTGGCCGTGGTGAACTGCAGCGTCTGCGTGGAGCGCCACCAGATATAGCGGCCCGCCATCAGCGTGGAGAGCACCATCATCGCCAGCGTCGGCAGCCGGCCGGGAATGCGCCGCAGCACCGTCAGCCCGATCCAGACGATGGCGAACAGCAGCAGCTGGCTTGAAAACGTCAGCGGCGTGGTGCTGATGACCGCACCGGCCAGGCAGGCCAGCACCAGCGACGCAGGCACCGCGAACGGGATGCGGCCCACGCGGATGGCGACGGCTTCCACGCGATCGCCCACGCGCGCCCAGTTCACGCGGGGCAGCCGCGCGGCAAGGCGGCGCCGCGTGCGCATCACCGCGTGGTAGATCGGCCCGAGCAGGCGGTCCAGCCAGCGCCGGAACGGCGTCACACCCGGCGTCACACCCGGCGGCGCGGCAACCTGGTGGCGCTTGCGCAGGTCGGCGGCCAGCCGGTAGCGCGGGCGCGGCGGGCGAATGAACAGCCGCCACAGCCACGCGGCGGGGTCGCGGCGGCGGCCCATGCCAAGCCGGGCCAGCGCGCGCCGGTACAGCAGCGCGGCCCATTCCGCCGGCACATCGGGCTTGCCGGGGCGGGGCGGCTGGAAGATGGCACGCAGCAGCCAGATGCCGCCATGCGCCGGCGCGGTGACGCCAAGGTGGCGCGCGAGCCGGTCGCGCGCGCCATTCAGCCAGCGGGCGATGCGAGAGGTGCCGGAGGTGGGGGCGGTGCGGGAGGGCTGGTCGCTCATCGATCGCGCTCCTGAGGCGGGGCACCCATCCAGCTGGACACCCACGATGCCAACCCTTGCAGGTCGTGCGCCGCCTGCGAGTGCGGCGCGCTGCGGCAGAAGTTCTCGCTGCGTGCGAAGGCTTCCGGAATGCCGCTGTCCTCGTGCACGGGGCAGGCCAGCATCGCATCGCCCAGCGTGGCGCGCAGCAGCGTGACGATATCGGCATGCAGCCGTCGCGCCGGCTGGAGCCGCGTGGCCACGTAGCAGGCGGCGTGGCCGCGCCGGGCCAGCGCATCGGTCAGGCGGCGCAGCCCGACGCAGACTTCGGGCTGCGGCGGCAGGAGCACCAGCACCAGGTCTGCGGCGGCGATGGCCTGGCCCGCGTGCGGCGAGGGCCAGGGCGGCGTGTCGATCAGGACCGCGCCGTGCGCCGGCATGGCCACCTGGGCAATCAGCCCGCGCAGCCAGTGCGGCCCCGCGCGCAGCAGCTTGCCGGCCTGGAGGTCATCGTCATCGCTGTCCTGCTCGCCCCAGGGCACGAACAGCACGCCATCGTCGCTGCGCAGCCCGGCCTGCGCCCACGCGGTGGGCGACCCGTCGGCCAGGCAGCCGGACAGCCCCGCGCGCGCGGCGTCGCGCAGGCCGAAGTGATAGCCCAGCACATTGCGCGGATCGCATTCGAGCGCCAGCACCGGGTGCCCGCGCGCGGCCAGCAGCGAGGCCAGCGAGGCCGTCACCATGCTGCGTCCGGCGCCGCCGGCGGGGGAGACGATGGCGATGGTCTTCATCGCTGGGGCTCCCGGTCCGGGCGGCGCTTGCCGCGAATCACCATGCCGTGCAGTTGGGGCGGCAGGCGCACGGTGCGGCGCGGGCGCGGCGCGGTCCATTGCGGGAACCAGCGCAGCAGGTCGAAGCGCCAGATCAGAAACGCCAGCGGCGCCGCCAGAATCAGTCCCCAGATGAAATAGCCAAGGAAGATGGACATGTCGCGTCAGTCCTGTCGAAGCAGCGGCACCGGGTGCGGCTGCGGCATGGCACGCGGCTGCGCGGGCGGGGTGTCGCGCAGCGGCAGCGTGTGGATTTGGGCCACCGGCGGGGCGTTGGCGCCGTCATGGACGCTGCCGTGCGCAACCAGCGCGGCGGTGGTGTCGGGCATGTCAGGCATGTCGGGCATGTCGGACGTGGGGGCCGGCGCGGGCCGGGGCGCCTCCTGCTGGCGCGCGAGCCAGCTGCTGTAGTCGGGCGGCGGCACCTCGGCGATCTCGGCCTCGAAGCGGCCCAGCGTGGCGCCGATGGATTCCAGGTCGCCATTACGCACGTCGCCATGGAACAGCTCGGCCAGCGGGCGCTGGAACACGCGCCGGCACACGGCGTCCACATCGTCCATGCGGCAGGCGAAGAAGAAGGCGTAGAGGCTGTCGCTGCCGGCTGTGCAGAGATCGCCCGCGCGGTTCATGCGGCAGGCGCGCAGCGCTTCCACATGGGCCACCTCGGGCAGCAGCGGCAGTTGCAGCAGCACATGGGGCAGCCGGATCATGCGGCTGCGTTCCACCGCATCGCGCACCAGCGCGACGAACTCGGCAGGCGGCACGTAGCCGCTGGTCGAGGTGGTCAGTACGGCGGACAGCGCGTTGCGGTAGTCGGCCAGAATCGGCCGCGAGAACACCTGCCCCTGCAGGCCCTCGATCATGGCCTGCACCCGCGCGAACGGCGTGCGCTGGGCGATGACGAGATTGGCGCCGAGGTTGAGCATCAGCAGCTCGTAATGCTGGCGCATGGCCTCCTTGTCTTCCCGCACGGCAATTTTCAGTGCGCGCCCGGCGCCGCGCCGCAGCCGGTGCACCTGCTCGGCCAGCGCCTCCAGTTCGCGCCCGCCGCCGTAGTGCAGCAGGACCGTGGCCGCCACCGCGTGGGCGGCGCTGGCCACGGCGGCCTCGTTGCTGTCCACCACGCGCCAGTGCTCGGGGATGTAGCGCTCGCGCAGCACGGCGTCGCGGCTGACGATCACGCGCTGCTCGTCCGGCGCGAGCATGCCGGCTTCCTCGATGGTGTCGGTGAAGGTCTGCGCGGCCACCATCAGCCGGTGTTCGTGCGGCGCAAAGCGCAGTGGCACGATCTCGCCCGCCACCACGGCCTGGTTGTCGCGCCAGAACGCCACCTCCCAGGTGTATTGCCCCTGCTGCTGCGAGAGCTGCACCGCGCCGGCAAAGCGGCCGTGGAAGCCCTGCAGGTCCGGTGCCGGCTGCCCCGGCGCCGGCGTGGGCGGCCCCATCACCAGCAGCACGGCGCAGCGGTGGCGCGCGCACCATTCGCCCAGCCGCAGGCCTTCCTGGGCCAGCCGCGCGGCATCGTGCCAGGCGAAGAACGCCTCCGCCCCTTCGATCAGCATCATGCTGCCCTGCGCACCGCACTGGTCCACCAGCGCCTGGAGTGCCTCCATGAGCAAGTCGATGCCGGGCCGGCTGGCGTCCGTGGGCGGGCGCAGCGCGCACAGGTTGGCGCGGCCGTGGAGCGCGCGGTTTGCGTCGATGTCGAGCCCATGGGCGCGCAGCTGGGCGGCAATGTCGGCGGCGTCACGTGTGGAGAGCACCGTGGCTGGCGCGCGCAGCGCCGTGGCGGCGGTCTGCCAGAACAGCGCGTCGCGGGCGGGCGAGGGCTCGGCATAGACCACGTGGGCGCGGGCCGGCGTGAGCGTTGCCAGCGCTGGCGAGAGGCCGTCGATGGCCAGCCCCGTGCGCGCCTGGAAGCGCGCGCGCAGGCCGGGCCGGGCGGTGGCGGGGATGGCGGGGATGGCGGGGGCAGTGGTGCGGTCGGTGTGCTTCATCGATCCCCCATCAATAGGCCGAGTACGGCCGCACCGGATTCGGCGGGAACGGCACCGGGTCACGGCGACGGTCGAACAGGTAGCGCAGCCAGACCATGGCCCGGTTCGGCGCGTAGTCGCGCGAGCGGTCGATCTGGAAGCCCGCGCCGGCCACCCAGTGCGGGGCGAAGGTGTATTCCACCGTGGCGCCGAGCGTGTAGCTGAAGCCACCGCCCGAGCCGCCCGTGTAGATCGGGTTGCCGGCCAGTTGTTGCAGGTCCGGGCGGGTGGGGAAGTAGGGCGCGTCGTCCTCGTAGGTGAACGACCAGCCGGCCGAGCCCTGCAGCCGCCACGACCAGCGCGCGTAGCGCCCGGTCCAGTCGAGCGGGATACCGAACGACAGGTAGCGCTGCGGGCTGTAGTAGCCGCCATGGCCGAACGAGTAGAAGCGCTGGTTGTCGCTGTAGCGCCAGTAGTTCAGCACCAGCCCGCTGGTCACGCGCTGGTCGCGCTGGGTGTAGACGGGCAGGTCGAAGCCGGTGCGGACCGTGAACTCGCGGTTGGTCACCACGTTGTGGCCGGTGTAGAGCCCGGCGCCCACGTCGCCGAACACGCTCACGCGGCCGATGTCCCGCGCGTAGCGCAGGTGGATGCCGTTGCGCACCACGCCGCCCCAGGTTTCGCCGGTGACGGGGTCCGTGGCGCCGCCGTAGGAGATCAGCGAACTGGTCACGGCCCGCCGCGAGACGTCGACGGAGGCGGACGAGACGCCCAGATCCGCGCGATAGCGGAAGCCGCCCACCACGGTCTGTTCGGTAAAGCCGAGCGGCGTGGTGCCGAGGTCCGCCCGCCAGCTGTTGTCGGCCCCGTCGAACTCGTAGCCGGCGGCCAGCGCCACGCCACGGTCGGTCTGGCCGATGGCGCCGAGGCCCGCGTTGCCGAGCGCGGCGATCTTGCCGAACTCGGACGCCTTGGAGACATTACTCGCCTGCAGCGTGCCGGCATCGAGCAGCACCGTATCCGCATGGAAGAACATGTGGCCCGTGTAGCCCTGCGGAATGCGCACGAACAGCGGAATCTCCGTGGCGTGCAGCCGCGAGATGCCGGCATCGCCGGATTTGTTCGACTGCATCACCGCCGTCGCCACCTCGCCCTGGCGGCGCGCCTCCAGCCCGGCCAGGGCGCGGCCGGCTGGCGTGCCCTCGGCGCCAGCCAGCACGCCTTCGCGCTGCTCCAGCCCCTGCGCGGTGCGATAGTGCGCCGCCGCGTCGTTGAAGTCGCCGCGCGCCTGGGCGATGCGGCCCTGCTGCACGGTGATGTCGGCGCGGTCCGGGTAGCGTTGGGCGAGGTCGTCGACCACGGCGCTGGCCTCGTCCGTGCGCCGCATCGCCGTGAAGCGGCGCGCCACCGAGAGCCGGGTGTCGATGTCGTCGTCGGGGGTATCGGCCAGCACCGCGCGCACGATCTCCAGCGCCTGGGCTTCCTTGCCCTGCCGTTCGAGCATGCGCGCCAGCGTGAGCCGCGCGCCGGCGTCCTTGGGGTCCGTGGCCAGCACCGCCTGCGCGGCCTCCGCCGCGCCCCGGTAGTCGCCGCCGGCTTCTCTCAGATCGGCCAGCGTCAGCAGCCAGCGGCGGTCAGCCTGCTGGGCCTCGGGCACCGCGTACAGCGTCTGCCGGGCCCGCGTGAGGTCGCCATCGGCGATGAGCCGGTCGGTGCGGCGCAGCGCCAGCCGCAGCGACTGATCGTCGAACGACGCCTGCTGCTCGGCGGTAATGCCGGGCAGGGCGCGCGATTCGGCAATCCAGGCCTGCAAGGCGCCGTCCCGGTCGGCGGCGGCCAGCAGTTCGCCGTAGCGCAGGCGGATGTCGAGGTGGGGGTCCTCGGGGTGCGCGGCCAGCCAGTCGCTGACCAGCCGCAGGCCCTTGTCGGACTCGCCCAGCCCGATCCATTCGCGGCCGATGGAGGCGAGCATGTGCGGCGCGTCGCGCGCGGCGATGGCGGCGCGGTCGAGCAGCGCGCGGGCCTCGTCATCGCGGCCTTCGGCCAGCCGCAGGCGGGCATCGCGCAGCAGCCGTTGTGCCGCGAGGTTGTTGGCGAGGTCGCGCATGCCTTCGCTGCGCTCGGCCTCGGGCACCGCCGCCAGCACGGCCGTGGCGGCGTCGATGTCGTCCACGGCATTGAGATAGAGCGCGGTGGCGTAGCGCATGTCGGCGGTGGGGGCGGCGGCGAGCCCGTCTTCCATGACGGTGCGGCCCAGCACCGGCAGGTTCAGGTCGCGATAGAGGCGGGCCAGCGTGTAGCGCGTCCAGGCGGCATCGGGGGCGAGCCGGATGGCGTCTTCGAGCCGTTGCAGCGCCGGGCTGCGCTGCTTCTGCGCGATGAGCTGGTCGGCCTGCACGGCCAGCAGGTCGGCCCGCAGCGCGCGCAGCTCGGACTCGGCGCCCTGCATGCGGCGCGACGCGTCCGCGATCAGCGGGCCGATCTCGTCCTGCCGCTGCTGCGTCTGGAGCAGCGTGACGAGGCTGCGCAGCGCGCCCATGTCGGGCTGCGGCCGGGCCAGCATCTGGCGCAGCAGCGTCTCGGCCTCGGCATCCTTGTGCTGGGCGATCAGCGCGTCGGCCAGAATTGCCTGCGCGTTCTCGTTGCCGGGCTGCAGGGCCAGCGCCTCGCGCGCCAGCGCTTCGGCCTGCACCGGCTTGCCCTGGGCGTTGGCCTCGCGCGCGCGGGCCACGGTGCCCCAGAACGTGGCGGTGTCCCGCAGGCTGCGCCATTTGTTGCGATTGTCCGGATCGAGGGTCATCGCCCGGGTGAACAGCTCGCGGGCTTCGTCGTGCCGGCCTTCGCGCAGCCGCACCAGACCGAGCCCGCCCACCACCTCGCCATCCTGCCGACGCTTCTGGTAGGCCTTCTGGAGGGCGATATCGGCCTCCTTGAGCTGCCCGCGCTCCAGCTGGGCCAGCCCGCGCTGCCGCGCCTGCCAGGCGGGGTCGGCTTCGAGCTTGCGCTGGGCCTCGCGCTTGGCGCCGAGGCTGGCCAGCGTCTGTTTGGCGGCATCGTCGTCGGGCACTTCCTTGAGGTAGCGTTCGAACCACGTGTAGTAGGCCGGGTCTTCGTTGACGCCGTACAGCGTGCGCCGCCAGATATCGAGCGCGCTCTTGCGATCGCCATCGGGCCGCTGGGTGAGGTCGTAGAGGATGGCGAGCCCTTCCTGCCGGGTGGCCTCGCGGTCGGTCAGCAGGCTGCCCAGCGCCAGGGCGAGGCGCGAGTCGTCCGGCTCCTGCTTCACACGGCGGCGCAACTCGGCAATCGCGCGCGGGCGGCCAGCATCCGTACCGGACAGGATGCGGTAGTAGTCCAGCGCCAGCTCGCCGCCCGGCGCGCCGCGCGGGAACAGCGCCTGGAGCCGCGTGGCGGCCTCCTCGGACTTGCCGCTGCGGGCGAGCAGCCGCACCTGCGCCATCTCGCGCTTGTCACGCGTGGCGATGCGGTAGGCGTCCTCAAGGTCACGCGTGGCCGCGCTGCCCGGCGCCACCTCGTGCATGCGGCGCAGCACCTTGTCGGCCTCGGTGGGGCGATTGGAACGGATTTCGATCAGGCCCAGCATCTTGAGCGCCTCCGGTTGGCGCGGATCGATCAACAACGCCTTCTCCAGCACGCCGCGCGCCATGTCCGCACGGTTGCGCGCCTCCCACATGCGCGCCGACGCCAGCAACTGCGCCATCTCCCGGCGCGTGGTGGCGCTGGCGGCGGCTGGGGCCGATGCGGCGTCGGCGGCCGCCGCCTCCCCCGGCAGTGCGGCGCTGGCCAGCAGCAGCCACAGCGTGCGAGCTAGCGCCTTGCCGGGCATGCGGTATTCCACGCCGGCACCAGCTTGCCGTCCGCCTCGAACCGGTACAGGCCATCCACATGCCCCAGCCCGAACAGCGTCAGTACCTGACTGTAGTAGCCGGAGGGCGACTGCGCGGCCAGCGTGCGCGTGCGCTGCGCCTGGGCGCGCGCGGCGTCCGGCTGGCCCTGCGCCAGCATGAACGGCGCGATGGCCGCCGAGAAGCCCGCATTGCCCGCGTTCGGCCCGAAGGTGCCCGCCTGCGTGTCCACCCGCTCGGGCGGATGGCCGTTGGCGAGCACATAGTCGGCCATTGGATGCAATGTACGCAGCACACCGGCGCGCAGCGGGTCGGCCGCGGCGGTCATGCCGGCCCACAGGTAGACCCGGATCGAATCATAGGAGCCCGTGGCCTGCGTGTCCGCATCGGGCCGGAAGCCGGCGCCTTTCTGGTCCCCCTTCTGATACAGCACCCAGTCGGGCGAGAAGCCGCGCGGCGCGGTGTCCACGATCAGCCGCCCCGCGCTCTCGACCATGGCCTGCCAGCCCCGGTCCTCGGTCAGCACGGCAGCCAGCCGGCGCATCACCGGCAACGGCACGTAGCTCGGATTCAGCCGCCAGCTTTCGGGCGTGGGATGAAAGCCGACCGGGCCGGGCAGCAGCGTGCGGCCCAGCCCGGGCAGCACCGCCGATTCCTCGCGCAGCGCGCGCCGGGCCACCAGCGTGCCCAGCGCCGTGAAGCGGCGTTCGCGCCAGAGCCGGCCGGCTTCGAGCAGCGTGTAGGCGATCCACAGGTCGGCGTCGCTGGCGGCGTTGGTGTCGATCACGCCCCAGGTGCCGGCCTCGGGGCCGCTGTCGCGCTTGCCCCAGATCCACGCGGGCAGGTGGGCGCTGAGGTCGCCGCGCGCCAGATTGTTCTCGGTCCAGCCGAGCAGTTTGTCGAAGGTGGCGCGGTCGTTGGCCACGAGCGCGAAGAACAGCGCGTAGGCCTGCCCTTCGGAGACCGTGGCCTGGCGCTCGGTGCTGGCATCGACCACGCGGCCGTCCGGGCTGATGGTGTCGCGCCGGAAGGCGTCCCAGTCCGGCCACGGGCAGGTGGCCGCCAGGCTGGCGAGCGACACCCCCGCCAGCGTGGTCATCACCAGGCCGCGAGCGATCTGCCTGAGCCAGCGGGGCAGCGCACGCCGCATGTCACCCTCCGTTGCGGCGTGCCGCGATCCGGCCTAGCGCCCAGAACAGGGTCAGTGCCACCAGCAGCCCGGCCACGATGCCGGCGATGGCCAGCAACGCCGGGTGGTCCGCCATGCGCACCCACACGCGCGCATACCAGGGCAGGGTGCCCACGTAGTAGCGCTCGCCCAGGCGCAGCCCTTCCACCTCGCGCTGTCGGACCACGGTGAGGTCGCCGCGAATCTGGGCGACCTTGCCGGCGTCTTCGAGCACATCGAGCACATCGCGCACGTTCTCGGGCGCGGTGGCGGTCACGGCGACCACGCTGCGCTGCGCCTGATACGGCGACTCGAAGCCGATCAGCGCCGCCAGCGGGCCATCGGCCGAGAGGATGGCGCGCCCGGCGGGCGACACGTTGTGGTCTGCCTCGCCACTGAGCCAGTTGGTCCACGCCCCGCCACGCTGGTCGCGCAGGGTGATCTCGGTGCGGCCCCGCTGGACCAGGATCGGCAGGGACTTGCCCCAGCTCGCCAGGATCTCGCCCGCGCTGCCGGTGCCCACCATCAGCAGGTTGCGATCTTTCACGGTGTCGATGGCCTTGGCCGGCGCCACCGCCACGCGCAGCGCCGGCAGGCCGGTCCACTTGCCCATGTGGCCGAGCAGCGTCAGCATCGCCTCCTGGTCCAGCGCGCTCGGGGCGTCCGGCATGACCACGGCGGTATCGGCCAGGTCCGCCAGCCGGGTGAACGGATAGCCGCTGTTGGCGAAGAAGGCGAGGTTGGGCAGTGCGGCGTAGTGCGAGAAGCCGCTGAAGTCGATCGACGAATCGGGATCGACCGCCGCGCGCGCCACGTTGGCCGCCGAGGACGCGCACAGGCCGGTCTTCTGCGAGTCCATGTGGAAGCGGAACTGCATCTGGTTGTTGCTGCCCACGCGGAAGGCGGGAATCAGGATCTCGTTGCTGACGGACGCGCTGCCACCCGAGATCAGCGGCACGCTGACCAGGCTCTCGTCGTTCTGTGCGGTCAGCGGCTTGAGCCGGTAGGAGCGCACCAGCTGCTCGTTGATATCGACGCTGAGCACCGAGTCGTTATAGGTGGAGGGCGCGGTGTAGCGGTATCTCACGTTCATCGGCACGGCGCGGTCGTTCCAGCCGTACAGGTCGGCCGGCACGCGCAGGTTCACCCGGATCGGATCGGGGCTGGCGCCGCCCACCTGCAGCTGCTGCGGGTCCGTGACGAGTTCCTTGAACAGCACGGGGCGGTCCACCGGCGCCCAGGCCGGTGCGTCGTAGGGCTTGCGCGGCTTGCCGAGTTCCACCGATTGCACGCCCGCGCGGCTGCCCGCCATGGCGGCCTTGCCCAGCACCAGCGCGTTGGCCGCCACCTGCAATTCCTGCGGATTGCGGCCGGCGAGCACCAGCAGCTTGCGCGACGGATTCGCTGGATTCGGCATCACGCTGACCGAGGCGCCCTGGATCTCGGGCAGCTGGATGCCCGCCGGCATCGCGTTCGGCATCGCAAAGACAATGGCGTGGGCATCGGCGGGCAACTGGCTGCGCGCCGGGAAGCGTAGCTCCCGGTAGCTGGCCAGCGCGCCGAGCCAGGACGACACCACGCCAGCCGCGCGCAGCGTGGCGGCATCGGCATTGGCCGGCAGCACGAAGGGCACGGTGACGCGGCTGTTGTCGCGGCGGTCGAAGAACGGCGCGGGGAGCAGCGCCAGGTTGTCCGGCAGCGTGACGGGCAGCTTGGTCAGCGTCAGCGTGGTGGCGGGGCTGATGTCTGCCCAGAGGCTGGAGTGGTACGGGTCTTCGCAGTGATCGACCGTGTAGTGGGCGATCATCTGCACGTTCAGGCGGTTGAAGTCCGTGAAGTAGCGCGGGTCAAGGTCGATCTCGCGCGTGATCTGCTGGCCCGCCTGCTCCTTCTCCAGCGGCAGGGTGGCCACCACTTCATCGTTGAGGCGGATCTTCAGGTGCGAGAGCGGATAGACCAGCGAGGGCGAGTACGTGAAGACCAGCTTGAGCCTGGCGACCGTGACCACTTCATCAAGGCGGACGCCGATGTTCAGCGTGCGGTCGGGGTCCACGCCGCGTAGCGGGATGGGCTGGCCGGCGCCCATCTGGGCCAGTGTGAGCACTTGGGTGCGCCCCGGTGCCGGGGCTGCCGGGGCTGCTGGGGCTGCCGGGGTCGAGGCCGCAGCCGGCGTCGATGCCGTGGGCGCCGGGGCCGGCGTTTGCGCCATCGCGGACGCGGCACATGCGGTCATGCACAGCATGGCAAGCCGTTTGCCGCCACAGCGCAGGTCTGACACGAGAAGAATCATATCGAGTGCCCTGTGAAGGTGGCGCAGCCGCACCATCGCAAAGATGACCGAAGCGCCGCGCTCACGCTACTGCGTGGCGAATATAGCACGCAGTTTTCGGCGAATTGGGAGGTGGCGCGGGGCGGCGGGCGTGAAATAAAAATTATTCAATTCGCCGCGCCGTCTTCGGGCAAAACATTGAAATCAGTGGCTCCTGTTTGCGCCAACGGGTCAAGCGTTTGCCATCAAGCGGATGCGTTCGGCGCCGTGTCGATGCACATTTTGCATAAGGGGAGGAATCGCCATGTGGAAGAATGACAATCTCCTACCCTCATTGCCGTCATCGCGCCATGTCCGAAGCCATCGTCTACCTGAACGGGGAACTGCTCCCGTTGTCCGAAGCCCGCATTCCCGTCCTCGACCGCGGGTTCATCTTTGGCGACGGCATCTATGAAGTGATTCCGCTCTACAACGGCAAGCCGTTCCGGGGCGCGCAGCATCTGGCGCGTTTGAAGCGCAGCCTGGCGGCCATCGGCATCGACGATCCGTACACAGAGGCCGAATGGCTCGCGCTGATCGGCCGCGTGGTCAAGGCCAACGGCCTGTCGGACCAGATGGTCTACATGCAGGTCACGCGCGGCGTGGCGAAGCGGGCACATGCGTTCCCGAAGGAAGCGGTCACGCCGACCGTGCTGATCATGACCAATCCGATGGCGCTGCCGCCGGCGTCGGCCGTGGAGCAGGGCGTGGCCTGCGTGACGATGGAAGACCGCCGCTGGCTGAACTGCCAGATCAAGTCCACCTCGCTGCTCGGCAACGTGCTGGCCGCGCAGGAAGCCGCCGCCAATGGCGTGACCGAGGCGATCCAGTTCCGCGACGGCCAGCTCACCGAGGCCTCGGCGTCGAACGTGTGGCTGGTGCAGCAGGGCCGCGTGGTGGCCCCGCCCAAGGACAACCTGATCCTGGAGGGCATCCGCTACGGCCTGATGGAGGAACTCTGCGCCGCGATGGATATTTCGTTCACGTCGCGCCCCATCTCGCGCGACGAGGTCTTCGCGGCGGACGAGGTCATGCTGTCGTCGGCCAGCAAGGAACTGCTGCCGGTGGTCACGCTCGACGGCCGCGCCATCGGCAATGGCAAGCCCGGTCCGGTGTTCCAGCGCCTCTACGCGGCCTACCAGACGGCCAAGGCGGCGCTATAACGCACGGCGCGCCCGTGCTAGGATGGCCGCGGACGAACCACCGAGAGGAGGCCAGTCATGGCCAAGCGCGAGCGCAGCCGGCGCGTCATCATGGAAGAGGTGAGCCGGCGGGTCCAGCAGATCGACGAGATTGCCGACGAGGGCCGACACATCCAGGTGCCGGACCCGCAGCCGCACCCGCGCGATGGACGTGGCCGGAACTGGGACATGGCCCGCTTCGGCAATGCACGCGGCTTCGAGGCCGCCATCCGCAATGTCGTCGATGACGTGCGGGACGAGTTCGACCTGACCGACGAGCCGGTCTCCAGCGTGCCGAATCCCTTCGGCGACTAAGGATGACGGGGGCGCTGATCCGGCTCAGGCCGGCGCCACCACCTCCGCGTAGCGCCAGGTGGCGCCGGACTGGCGCTTGGCGCCGTACATCGCGGCGTCCGCCGCATGCAGCAGCGCGGTGCCGCCGCGCGCGTGCACCGGATAGACCGCCACCCCGATACTGAGCGTCGCCCCGATGCTTTCCCCGCTCGCCGTGCCGAACGGCTCGGTCATCGCCGCCAGGATGCGCTTGGCGGTCAGCACGGCGTCGTCGGCCTCACGCAGGCTTCCCAGCAGCACCGCGAATTCGTCGCCGCCCAGCCGGGCCGCGCGGTCGGTCTCGCGCAGACAGGCCCGGATGCGCTGGGCGATACCCACCAGCACGGCGTCCCCCACGGCATGGCCGTGGCGGTCGTTGATGCCCTTGAAATCGTCACTGTCCAGATAGAGCACGGCCACGCGCTGGCCCAGGGCAGCCGCGCTGCGCACGGCCTGGTCGAGCGCCTCGGTGAAGGCGGCGCGGTTGAGCAGGCCGGTCAGGCTGTCGTGCGTGGCGCGGTGCGCCAGCGAGCGGTTCTCGTGCTGCAACTGGCCCTGCCAGGCCTCCAGTTCATCGAGCAGCACGTTGAAATCCTCGCCCAGCGCGTTGAGTTCGTCGATGCGCGCCGGCGGTACGCGCTGGCCGAACGCGCGTTCGGATCGCACCGCATGGGCCACGCGCATCAGGCTGCGCACCGGGTCGATGATGTGCACCAGCATGCGGCTGGACAGGTAGTGCGCGCCCACCGCCGTCAGCAGCAGGCAGGCCATCAGCCCGAGCATGCCCTTGAGCAGGAAATGGAGCAGCGCCACGGGGTCGCCGATCACGCGCACGCTGCCCACCTGCTGGGACTCGTGGAAGACCGGCTGGTCCACCGGGCCCGAGGTCAGCAGGTCCCGGACGAACTGGCGCAGGGCCGGGAAGCGCGACGAACCATGGCGGTGCCAGCTGGCCACCGGCTGGCTGTCGCGGTCGAAGATCCAGACCGCGGTGAGGTCCTCGCCGGTGGCGATCATCGCCAGGGTCTCGGCGGCGGCGGCTTCGTCGCGGAACACGATCGGTGCCTCCACGGTATAGGCGATGGAGCGCGCCACCAGCCGCAGGTTGTGGTCGGCATAGGCGCGCAGCGCGGTCAGGCCCAGGCCGGTGAGCGTGGTGCCGGCGGTGAACACGGCGATCAGCGCCACGCTCAGGTGGAAGCGGCGCAGGGTGCCATAGAGCGACGGCCGGGCAGCGCGCGTCATGATGCCGGCGCCTTGCGGCGGCCCAGTTGCAGCACGCCGGGGTGGATGTGGATGCCGCTGCGGCCGAGGGCATCGAGATTGACACGGAAGGAAACGTGCCGCTCGCGGATGTTGAGGCAGAACATGCTTCCGGCATCACATTCGAAGTCTTCCTCCGCGATGACCAGCACCGGGTGGCCAGTCACGTCGGCGGAGATTTTCTCGCGGCGTGGGGCGGACATCGCGCCGACATAGAGCGCGTCGCAGTCGGGCGCCGGGTTGCCGGCCATGGGGTCCATCTGCCGGGCGGCAACCAGCCGGCCCGTGGAGAGCGCGCCGCCCTCCATCAGCTTGCCGGCATAGCGCGCGACGGGGTCTACGCAAAGCCGTAGGGCGTCGCGCTCGACGGGCCAGCGCGCATAACCGAGCAGGCCCATGACCACGCGCGCCACCGCCTCCGGACGCGGCAGCGCCGGGGCGGCCGGGGCCAGGTCGTGCGCAGCCAGCCGGGGCGTGGCCAGCAGCAGCGCGGCGAGCATCGGCAGGGCAGGCAGCAGGAGGGGCGGAGAGAAGGCGCGCGGCACGGACGAGGGCGGTTGGGGTCCCTTGGGATGTCGGCACGGGGCCGGCAAAACTGTAGCCGGCGCGTCCATGTGGATGTGCTAGAGTCGTTTGAACGCGTTTGTCCACGGAGGGCACCATGGCGACCGAATCCCAATCGCAACAAAAAGGGCAGGTGAAGGCGTTCGTGCAGACCGCGCCGCAGGCAGGGCGCTATGTCTGGATCATTGCGCTGGTGGACTTCGGCGCCCAGCAGGTCCGGCGCACCATTGTGTCCGACGACACGTTCACCACGGCTGACGCCGCACGCGTGGCGGGCGACGCCCAGCTCAAGGCGATGGCCGCCGATCACTGACACCCGTCCATCCGGCGTGTCCGGTGACTGTCACGCCGCATCGTTTTCCGATACCCTTTCTCAAGCCGGGCCCCGCGCGGGGCCGTGTCGGCTGCCGCCCATTTGCCATCGAAACCCCGAAGACAGATAGAAGGAGAGGGAATGCCCGAGCTTCAAGACAAGTTCCAACGCCGTCTCGTCCGCGCCATGACGGGCGCCACGCTGCTCGCTGCCACCCTGGCGTTTGCGCCGGCGGCGATGGCGCAGGTCAATATCAATATCGGCATTGGCACCCCGCCGCCGGCCCCGATCTACGAGGCCGTGCCCGCGCCGCGCGCCGGCTACGTCTGGCAGCCGGGCTACTGGGCCTGGGATGACCGCGGCCACAAGCACAAATGGAGGCAGGGCAAGTGGGCGCCGGAGCGGCCCGGCTATGTCTACGAGGCGCCGCGCTGGGTGGAGGCGAGCAATGGCTGGGTGATGCAGCCGGAGCGCTGGAGCCCGGGGCCGGGCGACCATGGCAAGCACAAGGACAAGGGCGGCAAGGGCTGCCCGCCGGGTCACGCCAAGAAGGGCGAGTGCTGATTCGCCGGTCTTCTCATCATGCGGTAACTGCCGCGCGGGGCGCCATGCTAGGATTTCCGCGAGATTGTTCCACCCCGGAGGCATGAGACATGGCAAAGCAGGTCTTCTCGCGTGCGCAGTATCTCGACATCCTCAATGACAGCCTGCGCCGGCACCCGGGCTGGCAGCCGGGCATGGCGTTCGTGTTCCTGCCCCCGGGCGCGGATGCGAGCCAGGCCTCGGGCGTGGGCTGCACCGGGCCATTGGAGGCGCTGCCGGTCTATTGCGAGATCGAACGCGTGGCGTCGGGCCTGATCACGGTGCAGCCGGAATAAACCGGCTACCTGGCCTGCCCCGGTACAATGGCGCCCTTACTCAATCCCCCTCGGACAAATTCCCGTGAAGAAGACGGACCTGGAAAAGAACAAAGGCCTCAAGATCGCCCATGACATGAAGCACGCGGCGGCGGTGCGTGGCGGTGGCGTGGGTCAGGCGGCAACGCTGGCCCGGCGCGAGCAGCGCAAGCTCGACCAGCAGGCCGGCCTGGTGCCGTTTGCATGCAAGCTGGAAGGGAAACTGGCGGCGCGGCTGCAGGAACTGGCCAAGGAGCACCCGGGAGGCATGAATGGCCTGGTGGCCGAGGTGCTGGAAAAGGGGCTGGCGGGGATGACCGCCTGAGGTTGGGGTGGCCCCTCTCCCTGCGGAAGAGGGGCGCTGAAGGCTCAGCCTTCGTCTTCCTCGTCGTCGAGGAAATCGCGGCGCAGCAGCCAGTTGGTGATGGCTTCGTCGCAGACCTTCTTGAGCTTGCCTTTCTCGGGCAAGTTATCGAACAGCTGGAAGTTCACCAGCGCCAGCCCGGCGTCGGTGATGTAGAACAGGCGGTCCGGCTCGTCGTAATGCACGAGGCGGCCGTCGATGCCGGACTCCTCGCTGTCCGCCGGCATGTCCTCCAGCTCCACCACACGGCACGTGAAGCGCGGGCTGCGCGTGTGGGTCAGATATTCGAATTCGTCATGCATGATCTCGCCGCCCTTGCCGGCGATGACAGCGAAGCCCCAGATGAACCGGGGCATCGGCAGATCGGACAGATCGTCAATCTCGTCCATGGTGTTCTCCGTGATGCGATACCCGGCATTATCGCCCAAGTCTCTGCGCCAGCCGCGCCTTTATAGCAGGTACCCCTTCGCCAGTGCCGCAAAGCTCTCCAGCTCGCGCGCCTGCCAGGCGGCGTCGTGCCCGAGTTCCTCGGCCAGGATGGCGGCCACGCGCGGGGCGCCGGCCAGTGCCGCGCGGGCGTCCAGGAACAGCGCGCGGTTGCGGCGCGCCAGCACGTCTTCCACGCGCCGCGCCAGTTCGTGGCGGGCGGCAAAGCGCACGTGGGCCTCGGTCAGGCCGGTTTCGGGCACGACCAGGATGTCGGCGCCGGGCAGGGCGCGTACCAGCGGCAGGTCGGCGCCGTAGTAGCGGTCTGGCGACCCGGAGCCCGGCGCGGGCAGGTCCGCCGGCAGGCCGGTGGCGCCATGCAGCGGCAGATCGGCCGTGCGGCCCGGCGCCGCGCGCAGCAACTGGCGCTGGATCGCCGTTTCCACCACATCCTCGGCCATCTTGCGATAGGTGGTCCACTTGCCGCCGGTGACCGTGATCAGGCCCGCCTTCGACACCAGGATCGTATGTTCGCGCGACAGCGACGCGGTGGAGGCCTCCCCAGTCGCCTTGACCAGCGGCCGCAGCCCCGCCCAGACGCTGGTCACGTCGGCGCGCGTGGGGTCGCGGGACAGGTAGCGCGCCGCTGTCTCCAGGATGAAATCGACGTCGTCGGCGCCCGCGCGGGGCTCCAGCGGCAGGTCGTGGCGCGGCGTGTCGGTGGTGCCGACGATGGTGTGGCCGTTCCAGGGCACGACGAACAGCACCCGGCCGTCATCGGTCTTCGGAATCAGGATCGCGCGGTCGCCGGGCAGGAAGCTGCGCGGGATGGTCAGGTGCACGCCCTGGCTCGGCGCCACCATGGTCCGCGCCTGGCCGTCTTCCATCTGCCGCACCGCATCGACCCACACCCCGGTGGCATTGATCACGCAGTCCGCACGCAGCGCGAAGGTCTCGCCGCCTTCGCGGTTGCCGCTGCCGTTGCCGTCGAGCGCATCCTGCGCAGTCACGCCGGTGATTACGCCGTTTTTCTGCGAGAGCCCGGTCACGCGCATGTAGTTGACCGCCGTGCCACCCACGTCGAACAGCGTGCGCATCAGCGCCACGGCCAGCCGTGCATCGTCGAACTGGCCGTCGAAGTAGAGGTTGCCGCCACGCAGTGGCCGGCCGCCGACGTGCTCGGCCAGCGTGGGGGCGGCCTCCAGTGTCTCGCGATGGTTCAGCCAGCGGCTGCCGGACAGGTTCAGGCTGCCCGCCAGCATGTCGTACACCTTGAGGCCGATACCGTAGAACGGCTGGTCGAACATCTGGTAGGCCGGCACCACGAAGCCCAGCGGCCAGACCAGGTGCGGGGCGTTGCGGGCCAGCAGGCCGCGCTCGTGCAGCGCCTCGCGCACCAGGCTGATATTGCCCTGGGCGAGGTAGCGCACGCCGCCGTGCACCAGCTTGGTGGCCTTGCTCGAGGTGCCCTTGGCGAAGTCGGCTGCCTCCAGCAGCAGGGTGCGATAGCCGCGCGCCGCGGCGTCCACGGCCGTGCCGAGCCCGGTGGCGCCGCCGCCGATGACGATGACGTCCCAGCGGGCCTCGCGCCGCAGGGTATCGAGCAGGGCGGCGCGCGAGGGTGGCTGGATGGGGGTGACGGGTGTGGGCATGGTGGTTCGGTGCAAATCGAATTTCAAAGAAATTTGACGATGGATAGGGCGGTCAGGCGGATGGGGCGTCATCGCGCGCCCAGTCGCGGGCGCGGTCCACGGCGCGGTGCCAGCGGGCCAGCCGTTGCCCGCGCTCATCGGCGGAGAGGCGCGGCTCGAAGCGATGCTCCACCTGCCACTGGCGCGCAATCTCCTCGGTATCGGCCCAGTAGCCGGTCGCCAGCCCCGCCAGATAGGCGGCGCCCAGCGCGGTGGTTTCGGTCACGCGCGGGCGTACCACTGGCGTGCCGAGCAGATCGGCCTGCATCTGCATCAGCAGGTCGCTGCGCGAGGCGCCGCCATCCACCCGCAGCTCGGCCAGCGCAATGCCGGCGTCCTTCTGCATGGCGTCGAGCACATCCACGCTTTGCAGGGCGATCGATTCCAGCGCGGCGCGGGCGATATGCGGCCCGCCCGTGCCGCGCGTGATGCCGACGATGGTGCCGCGCGCGAACGGGTCCCAGTGCGGCGCGCCGAGCCCGGCAAAGGCCGGCACCAGCACCACGCCGCCGGTGTCCTCGCACTGGCGTGCGAGCGGCTCCACCTCGGGCGCGCTCTGGATCAGCTTCAGGCCGTCGCGCAGCCACTGGATCGTGGCGCCGCCCATGAACACGCCGCCTTCGAGGCAATACTGCGTGTCGTTGCCGATCTGCCAGCCAATCGTCGTCAGCAGCCGGTTGTGCGAGGTCACGGGCTGGCTCCCGGCATTCATCAGGATGAAGCAGCCGGTGCCGTAGGTGTTCTTTGCCATGCCGGGCGAGAAGCAGACCTGGCCGAAGGTGGCCGCCTGCTGGTCTCCGGCGATGCCGGCGATGGGGATCTCGGTGCCGAACAGCCGGGCAGAGGTGCGCGCTACCTCGCCGCTGGAGGGCGCCACGTCGGGCAGCAGGCTGCGTGGAATGTCGAGCAGGCCCAGCAGTTCGTCGTCCCAGCGGAAATTGTGGATGTTGAACAGCAGCGTGCRTGATGCATTCGACACATCTGTCACATGGCGCGCGCCATCGGTCAACTGCCAGATCAGCCAGCTATCGACGGTGCCGAAGGCCAGCTCGCCGCGTTCTGCGCGGGCGCGGGCGCCTTCATAGTGGTCGAGCATCCAGCGCAGCTTGGTGCCGGAGAAATAGGCGTCGATGATCAGGCCGGTCTTCTGCTGGAAGGTGTCGCCGTGGCCGGCGGCCTGCAGCGCCTCGCACATCGGCGCGGTGCGGCGGTCCTGCCAGACCAGCGCGCGGCCTACCGGCTCGCCGGTCTTGCGGTCCCACAGCACGGTGGTCTCGCGCTGGTTGGTGATGCCGATGGCGCGGATCTGGGTGCCGCTCACGCCGGCATCGGCCAGCACCGCGTGGGCCACGGCCAGCTGCGACTGCCAGATTTCATAGGGATCGTGCTCGACGTGCCCGGGATGCGGATAATATTGCCGGAACTCGCGCTGGGCGATCCGCACCACATTGCCAGCGTGATCGAACAGGATGGCGCGCGAGCTGCTGGTGCCCTGGTCGAGGGCCAGCACGTACTGGGGCTGCTGCGATGAAGGCGTCGGGGTCATGCGTTCCATCCGGAATTGAATTGCGGCCGGGTTTGCCGGCCAGACATCGCTGCCATGGCCGAATCCTTGTTCCAACCGTCAGAAATCGTGAGTGTGGTGCGCGCCGGCGTGACCGCGCGCAGCCCGTTCGAGCCCGCCGCCCACCTGCGGCTCACCGTGGCCGGGCAGCAGGTGGGGTGGATTCCCCGCAGGCATGCGGACGTCCTGCGGCGCATCCCCGGCATGCTGGGCGATGGCCCGCCGGCCGATCCTGATGTGTCTGATGTACCAGACGCTGTAACGCTGCTCCCGGCCTGCACGACCTTCGAGACCCGCAGCGCGGCGCTGGCCACGCTGGCGCGGCAACTGGCCGACGCCGGCCACGTGCGCGGCTGGCGCAACGAACTGTTCGCGGTCACCCCGACCCTCGCCGCGCCGGCGTTCGCCGTGGTGGAACGTGCCGCGGCGCGCTTCCTGGGGCTGCTGACCTTCGCCTCGCACATGAACGGGATCATCGCCGGCGAGCGGGCGATGTGGATTTCCCGCCGCAGCGAGAGCAAAGCGGTCGATCCCGGCATGTGGGACAACCTCGTGGCCGGCGGCATGCCCCACGGCAGCCATCCGCTCGAGACGCTGATCCGTGAGTGCGACGAGGAATCGGGCATTCCGCCCGATCTGGCGGGCCGGGCCGCGCCCCACGGCGTGATCGAGGTGCGGCGCGAGATTCCCGAGGGCGTGCAGTGGGAGCACGTATATATATATGACCTAACGCTGCCGCCGGATTTCGTGCCGGTCAACCGCGACGGGGAGGTGGCCGAGCACCGGCGTATCGAGCCGGGTGCATTGCTTGCTATCATGGCGGACCGCGCCATGACCGTGGATGCCACGCTGGTGACGCTGGATACGCTTATCCGGCGCGGCTGGACGCCCAGCGCGCCCCCAGCCTGACCCGCGCCAGCCTCGCTGCGCATCGCGGTGCCGGCCTGCCACATTACGATTTGCCCTTGCTTACGATGAGCGCCACCGGATTTATCCTTACCCTCTCGTGCCCGGACCAACCGGGCATTGTTCATGCCGTTTCCGGCCTGCTGTTCCAGCACGGCTGCAATATTGTCGATTCTGACCAGTACGGCGACGAATTCACGGGCCGTTTCTTCATGCGCGTGCATTTCATGCCCGCTGCCGGCGGCCCGGACCTGGCCACGCTGCGCCAGGCCTTCGCACCGGTCGGTGACCAGTTCGGCATGCAGTGGGAGGTGTTCGACGCCACCGCGAAGCCGCGCGTGATGATCATGGTGTCCAAGATCGGCCACTGCCTGAACGACCTGCTGTTCCGTGCCAAGGCCGGTGGCCTGCCGGTGGAGATCGCCGCGATCGTCTCGAACCATCGTGACTTCTACCAGCTGGCCGCGTCGTACGACGTGCCGTTCTTCCACCTGCCGCTGATGAACGCGTCTGCCGAGCAGAAGGCCGCGCAGGAAGCGCGCGTGTTCGAGGTGGTGCGCGACCAGAACATCGACCTGGTGGTGCTGGCGCGCTACATGCAGGTGTTGTCCGACGACCTGTGCCGCAAGCTGGCCGGCCGCGCGATCAACATCCATCATTCCTTCCTGCCGAGTTTCAAGGGCGCCAAGCCGTACTACCAGGCGCACGACCGTGGCGTGAAGCTGATTGGCGCCACCGCGCACTACGTGACGGCCGACCTCGACGAAGGCCCGATCATCGAGCAGGAAATCGAGCGCGTGGACCACAGCATGGACCCCGAGCAGCTGACCGCCGTGGGCCGCGACGTGGAATGCGTGGCGCTGGCCCGCGCCGTCAAGTGGCACGCCGAACACCGCATCCTGGTGAACGGCCACAAGACCGTCGTCTTCAAGTAAACGGGATTCTTCCCTCTCCTTCTGGGAGAGGGGCCGGGGGGGTGGGGCGGTGGCTGGCAAGCACGCCGCCGTCCCACCCCCCGCCTCATTCCCCGTCCGCCACCACACAATTCACTCCACTGTCCGCCAGCATCTGCACGAACGGCGGCCGGAGCGGCTCGTCCGTGAACAGGCGGTCGATGCTGGAGAGCGGTGCCAGTTCCACCATCGCCTGACGGTTGAACTTGCTGGCATCCGCCGCCAGCCACACCTCGCGCGAGTGTTCCATGATCGTGCGCGCCACCTTCACCTCGCGGAAATCGTAGTCACGCAGCGTGCCGTCGGTCTCGATGCCCGAGATGCCGATCAGGCCGATATCGACCTTGAACTGGCGGATGAACTCCACCGTGGCCTCGCCGATGATGCCCCGGTCGCGCGAGCGCAGCACGCCGCCGGCCACGATGACCTCGCAATCGGGGTTGTCGGCCAGGATATTGGCCACGTGCAGGTTGTTGGTGATGACGCGTAGCCCGCGATGATGGATCAGCGCGCGGGCAATTTCCTCCACCGTGGTGCCGATGTTCAGGATCAGCGAGCAGCCCTCCGGCACCGCCGCCGCCACGGCCCGCGCGATGCGCACCTTGCCCTCGGCATGCAGCACCTGCCGCTGCCGGTAGGCGATGTTCTCGGTGGTGGACCCATCCATCCGCACGCCGCCATGAAAACGCGCGAGCATGCCGTTTTCCGCCAGCAGATTCACATCGCGCCGCACGGTTTGCAGCGTCACGCCGAACTTGCGCGCGAGTTCGTCGATGGAGGCAAAGCCCTGGTTGCGGACTTCCTCGAGCAGGGCGGTCTGGCGGGGATTGAGCGTCATGTGCCGCATTCTAGTTCAAACACAAACGAAAACAAATGATGCACTGCACGATTGTTTTGTGTTCGTTTATTTGCTAAAACGAGCGGGATGCCATGAATAGTGCCCCTCGGTCACGGTTCTGATTGTGATCGATCAAGCACATCAATGCAGTTCGAACACGAATCGAACCGATGGAGACCGGATGCAACTGAGCCTGGACGGCGTTGCGCAGCAGGTGGGATCGCAAGCCTATCTTTATCCGATGTCACTGGCGCCTGTGCGCGGGGCCGTGACCATACTCCTTGGGGCCACCCAGGCGGGCAAGACCTCGCTGATGCGGGTCATGGCGGGGCTGGACAAGCCCAGCGCGGGCCGGGTGCTGGCCGACGGGGCCGACGTGACCGGCGTGCCGGTGCGCGAGCGCAATGTCTCGATGGTCTACCAGCAGTTCATCAACTACCCCTCGCTCACCGTTTTCGACAACATCGCCTCGCCGCTGCGGCTGCGCAATGTGCGCGGGCCGGAACTGGACAGCCAGGTCCGCGCGATAGCCGGCCGGCTGCGCATCGACCACCTGCTGGCGCGCTACCCGGCGGAGCTGTCCGGCGGCCAGCAGCAACGCGTGGCGCTGGCCCGGGCGCTGGCCAAGAACGCGCCGCTGATGCTGCTGGACGAGCCGCTGGTCAACCTCGACTACAAGCTGCGCGAGGAATTGCGCGAGGAACTGACCCAGCTCTTCGCCCATGGCGACGCCACCGTCATCTACGCCACCACCGAGCCGGCCGAGGCGCTGCTGCTGGGCGGCTACACGGCGGTACTCGATGCCGGCGAACTGCTCCAGTACGGCCCGACCCCCGAGGTCTTCCACTATCCCGCCTCGCTGCGCGTGGCGCGGGCTTTCAGCGATCCGCCGATGAACCTCGTCGAAGGCCGGCTGGAAGCGGGCCGCGTGACGCTGGCCGGGAACATCGTGATTCCGCTCCCCGAGGTGCAGGCGCCCGATGGCCCGGTCACCGTGGGCGTGCGCGCCGCCGCCCTGCGGCTGGCCGCCGTACCTGGCGCGGTGGCCGTGCCGGGCAAGGTGGCGCTGGCCGAACTGTCCGGCTCCGACACCTTCGTCCACCTCGATACGGCGATGGGCAACCTGGTCGCGCAGTTCGCCGGCGTGCTCGACCTGCAACTCGGTGCGCCGCTCTCCCTGCATCTGGAACCGGCCCATCTCTACCTGTTCGACGCCGCCGGCCTGCGCATCCACGCGCCCCAGCGGCCCGGCGCGCTGGCCGATGTGGTCAGCACGCCCATCTCCGAGACGGGTGGCTGAGATGGCCAGGATCGACCTCGACCTCGCCCATTCCTACGTCGCCGAACCGAAGACCGATGAGGATTACGCGCTGCTGCCGCTGCGCTTCACCTTCGAGGATGGCGGCGCCTACGCGCTGCTCGGGCCCTCAGGCTGCGGCAAGACCACGCTGCTGAACTGCGTGTCGGGCCTGCTGCGGCCCTCGCAGGGCACGATCCAGTTCGACGGCCGCGATGTGACCGCCGCCACGCCACAGGCGCGCAACATCGCCCAGGTATTCCAGTTTCCGGTGATCTACGACACGATGACCGTCGGCGAGAACCTGGCCTTTCCGCTGCGCAATCGCGGTGTGCCGGCGGCCCAGGTCAAGGAGCGGGTCGGCAAAATCGCCGAAATGCTAGACCTCTCGGCCTCGCTGGACCGCCGCGCGAGCGGGCTGGCGGCGGACGCCAAGCAGAAGATCTCGCTCGGGCGCGGGCTGGTGCGGCAGGACGTCTCGGCGATCCTGTTCGACGAGCCGCTGACCGTGATCGATCCGCACCTGAAATGGCAGTTGCGGCGCAAGCTCAAGGAGATCCACCACGAATTCCGGCTGACGCTGATCTACGTGACGCACGACCAGACCGAGGCGCTGACTTTCGCCGACCAGGTGGTGGTGATGTCGCGCGGCAAGGCGGTGCAGGTGGGCGCCGCCGATGCGCTGTTCGAACGGCCCGCGCATACCTTCGTCGGCAATTTCATCGGCTCGCCGGGCATGAACTTCCTGCCGGGCACGTGGCGCAACGGCGCCATCGAGGTGGCCGGGTGCCGCTATATGCCGGAGCTGCCGGCGGGCATTGCCGCCGCGCTGGCAGGCGCTGGCGCCTTCAAGGTGGGCGTGCGGCCCGAGTACCTGCAACTGGCCGCTCCCGACGACCCCCAGGCCATGCCCATGCGCGTGACGCGCGCGCAGGATATCGGCACGTACTGGCTCGTGACCGGCACGGTGGCGGGGGAGGGCGAGCAGGCTGGCGGCACCCTGCGCGCCCGGCTCGGCACCGAGGCGGCCAGCCTGGCCCCCGGGGACACGGCGTGGCTCTCGGTGTTCAACCGCCACACCTGCTTCTATATCAACGAGGAACTGGTCCAATGAAGCCCGTCAACCAGAAGGCCTGGCTGCTGGTGCTGCCCGTGGTGCTGTGCGTGGCGTTCTCCGCCATCCTGCCGCTGATGACCATCGTCAATTACTCGGTGCAGGACATCATCTCGCCGGAGCGCCGCGTGTTCGTCGGCACGGAATGGTTCCGCACCGTGCTGCGCGACGCCGAACTGCACGACGCCCTGATCCGCCAGCTTGGCTTCTCGCTGGCCGTGCTGCTGGTGGAGATCCCGCTTGGCATCCTGCTGGCGCTGGCCATGCCGGCCAAGGGCTGGCGGGCCTCGGCGGTGCTGGTCATCATCGCGCTGTCGCTGCTGATTCCGTGGAACGTGGTCGGCACGATCTGGCAGATCTTCGGCCGCACCGACATCGGCCTGCTCGGCGCCACCCTGGAGGCGATGGGATTCGACTATAACTACACGGGCAGCGCGGTGGATGCCTGGGTCACGGTGCTGGTGATGGACGTCTGGCACTGGACCCCGCTGGTGGCGCTGCTCTGCTACGCGGGGCTGCGCGCGATTCCGGACGCCTACTACCAGGCCGCCCAGATCGACGGGGCCTCCCGCTTCGCCGTGTTCCGCTACATCCAGCTGCCCAAGCTGCGCGGCGTGCTGATGATTGCCGTGCTGCTGCGCTTCATGGACAGCTTCATGATCTACACCGAGCCTTTCGTGCTGACCGGCGGCGGGCCGGGCAACGCCACTACCTTCCTCTCCCAGTACCTGACCCAGAAGGCGGTGGGCCAGTTCGACCTGGGGCCGGCGGCGGCATTTTCGATTGTCTATTTCCTGATCATCCTGCTGACCTGTTTCATCCTCTATAACTGGATGCAGCGCGCCGGCACGTCCGGCGGGGAGGAGGTGCCCCATGGCTAGTCAACACGCCAGCAACCGGGCCGGAGCGTGGCGGCCGGTGTTTCTTGTGGTCTACCTGCTGTTCGCCATCGTGCCGATCTACTGGATGGTCAACATGTCGTTCAAGACCAACGAGGAGATCCTGACCACGCTGTCGCTCTGGCCGGCCTCGTTCACGCTGGAGCACTACCGCACCATCTTCACCGATGCCTCCTGGTACTCCGGCTACATCAACTCGCTGATCTACGTCGCCATGAACACGGTGATCTCGATCAGCGTGGCGCTGCCGGCGGCCTACGCGTTCTCCCGCTACCAGTTCATCGGCGACAAGCACGTGTTCTTCTGGCTGCTGACCAACCGCATGACCCCCCCAGCGGTGTTCCTGCTGCCGTTCTTCCAGCTCTACACCACCATCGGGCTGATGGACACCCACCTCGGCGTGGCGCTGGCGCATCTGGTCTTCAACGTGCCGCTGGCGGTCTGGATCCTGGAAGGCTTCATGTCCGGCGTGCCGCGCGAGATCGACGAGACCGCCTATGTGGATGGGTACTCCTTCCCGCGCTTCTTCCTGACCATCTTCCTGCCGCTGATCAAGGCCGGGGTGGGCGTGGCGGCGTTCTTCTGCTTCATGTTCAGCTGGGTGGAGCTGCTGCTGGCACGGACCTTGACCTCGGTCAATGCCAAGCCGATCGTCGCCACCATGACCCGCACGGTATCGGCCTCCGGCATGGACTGGGGCGTGCTGGCCGCTGCCGGCGTACTGACCATCGTGCCGGGCGCCATCGTGATCTGGTTCGTGCGGCACTACATCGCCAAGGGCTTCGCCATGGGCCGCGTGTAGCGGGCCGGGCAAAAGAGAGGAGTTCGTCACATGTTGAGCTGGATGGTCTGGACCACCCCGGTGGCGGTGTTCTTCGCGCTGGTGGTGGTGATGCTGATCGGCATGACGGTCTGGGAGGCCCGCTCCCCCACGGTCATGCGCAAGGGCTTCCTGCCGATTGCCACCACGCGCGGCGACCGGCTGTTCATCGGGCTGATGTTCGCCGCGTGGATCAACCTGGCCTGGGTAGGGCTGGGCGAGAAGATGCAGACCTGGTTCGGGCTGGCGGAGGAACCGTCGATCTGGATCAGTGCGGCCATTGCGGCCGTGGTGCTGCTTGTGGTCATGCGCCGTGGCTGATGCCTGCCGGTGCGCGTAGTCGTTGCCGTTCCATCATTCCAAGAGGAGACACTGATGAAAGTGCACGTGAAGTTGGGGATGTCGGCCCTGGCCATAGCGGCCACGCTGGCATGCGGCGGGGCGCGAGCCGACGAGGCCGCCGCGAAGAAGTGGGTAGACAACGAGTTCCAGCCGTCGTCGCTGGCCAAGGACAAGCAGATGGCCGAGATGAAGTGGTTCATCGACGCCGCCGCCAAGCTCAAGGCCAAGGGTGTGACGCAGATCAACGTGGTGTCGGAAACCATCACCACCCATGAATACGAGTCCAAGACGCTGGCCAAGGCGTTCGAGGAGATCACCGGCATCAAGGTCAACCACGACCTGATCCAGGAAGGCGACGTGGTGGAGAAGCTCCAGACGTCGATGCAGTCCGGCAAGTCCATCTACGACGGCTGGATCTCCGATTCCGACCTGATCGGCACCCACTACCGCTATGGCGCGATCCTGCCGCTGACCGACTATATGAACGGCGCCGGCAAGGAGTTCACCAATCCCGGCCTCGACGTGAAGGACTTCATCGGCACCAAGTTCACCACGGCGCCGGACGGCAAGCTGTACCAGCTGCCCGACCAGCAGTTCGCCAACCTGTACTGGTTCCGCGCCGACTGGTTCGCCCGCAAGGACCTGCAGGACAAGTTCAAGGCCAAGTACGGCTATGACCTGGGCGTGCCGACCAACTGGTCCGCCTACGAGGACATCGCCAACTTCTTCACCAACGACGTGAAGGAACTGGACGGCAAGAAGGTCTACGGCCACATGGACTACGGCAAGAAAGACCCCTCGCTGGGCTGGCGCTTCACGGACGCGTGGCTGTCGATGGCCGGCACCGCCGACAAGGGCCTGCCCAACGGCATGCCGGTGGACGAGTGGGGCATCCGCGTGGCGGAGGACAAGTGCACGCCGGTAGGCGCTTCGGTTTCGCGCGGCGGCGCTACCAACAGCCCGGCGGCGGTCTACGCGCTGACCAAGTACATCGACTGGATGAAGAAGTTCGCGCCGCAGCAGGCCATGGGCATGACCTTCTCCGAAGCTGGCCCGGTGCCCGCGCAGGGCCAGATCGCCCAGCAGATCTTCTGGTACACCGCCTTCACGGCGGACATGACCAAGAAGGGCCTGCCGGTGGTGAATGCCGATGGCTCGCCCAAGTGGCGCATGGCGCCGTCGCCGTACGGCCCGTACTGGAAGCAGGGCATGCAGAACGGCTATCAGGACGTGGGCTCCTGGACCTTCTTCAAGAACACCGACCCCAACCGCCTCGCGGGCGCGTGGCTCTACGCCCAGTTCGTGACGGCGAAGTCGGTCTCGCTGAAGAAGTCGTTGATGGGCCTGACCTTTATCCGCGAGAGCGACATCAACACCGACTACCTGACCAAGAACGCGGCCAAGTACGGCGGCCTGATCGAGTTCTATCGCAGCCCGGCCCGCGTGGCCTGGACGCCGACGGGGACCAACGTGCCCGACTACCCGAAGCTGGCCCAGCTCTGGTGGAAGAACGTGGCCACGGCGGTGACGGGCGAGAAGACGCCGCAGGCGGCCATGGACAACCTGGCCGAGGAGATGGATCAGGTGATGGCGCGGCTCCAGCGCGCCGGCATGACCAACTGCGCGCCCAAGCTGAACCCCAAGAGCGACCCGGCCAAGTGGCTGAGCACCGAGCACGCGCCCTGGAAGAAGCTGGACAACGAGAAGCCGAAGGGCGAAACCATCGCCTATGACAAGCTGCTCCAGGCGTGGAAGGAAGGCCGCGTGCGGTGATGCACCGGTAAATCGGTAGGGGGAAGGGACGGTGGCGCCAGCGGTTGGGGCGCCACCATTCCGTTTCAGGTTCCGGACATCGCGCCGGCCGGGGAGGTCGGGGCACCCACCGGCGCGCAGTTCGGCGCCGCATGGCGGGCCTTGCCGTGGCGCTTGGCTTCGTAGAGCGCCATGTCGGCACGCATGAACAGTTCGCTGACTGACGAGCCCGTATCCGGGCGATGGATGGCGCTGCCCACGCTGGCAGTGGAGACGAGCGTGAGGCCGTCCACGACAAAGGGCCGCAGCGCGGCCTGCACCACGGTCTGGGCGATCCGCTCCACGGTGGCCGGGTTCGACACGTTGTCCAGGATGATGGCGAATTCGTCGCCGCCGATGCGCGCCACTGCGTCACCCTTGCGCACGCAGGTGGCGAGCCGTTCGGCGAAGGACACCAGCAGGCGGTCGCCCACCGGATGGCCGTAGGTGTCGTTCACCGCCTTGAAGTCGTCCAGGTCTACCAGCAGCAGCGCCGCGCGGTGGCCGCCCGCATCGGCGCGGGCCATGGTCTCGTTGAGCCGGCGGTCGAAGCCCTTGCGGTTGAGCAGGCCGGTCAGGTGGTCGGACAGCGTCTGCGCCTCCAGCGAGCGCAGCTTCTGGCGCTCCCCGGTCACGTCGCGGGCGAACATGTGCAGGCCGGACACCGTGTCCTGCGCGTCGTTCCACGCAGGCTGGTAGGTCACCTCCCACGCCAGCCCATCGGCCGCTTCGCGCGTGAAGGTGATCACGCGGCCGCTGCGGGCCTCCTCAAGGTAGGGCGCATTCGCCACATATTCAGGTGTGCCCCACAGTTCGCGCAGCGACAGTCCGGCCACCTGGTCGGCGGGCAGGCCGAAGTGGCGCGCGTAGGCCTGGTTCACGAAGGCAAAGCGCTCGTTGACGTCGATGAACGCCACGAAGTCCGGCACATGGTTGGCAATCGCCTCGATCCGCTTCTCGCTGGCGGCGGCGCGGTCCTTGGCGGCCTTCAGCGCGGCCTCGCGCTCGGAGAGCTGGTGCAGCACCTCGGCGAACGAGCCGGCCAGTTCGCCAATCTCGTCGTCCCGCCGTACCGGCAGGTCCGAGACGGCGGTGGGTTGCATCGCCAACTGGCGCACCGTGCGATGCAGATGCTCGAGCGGGGCGAGCAGGCGGCGAATCACCAGCCACATCAGCGCGGCGGTAACCACCAGGGAAATGAGGCCGATCAACAGCGTGCGCTTGCGCACGTCGATCAGCGGCGCATAGGCTTCCTCGGCTGGCAGCACGGCCACCACCTCCCAGCCGTTCGACGACAGCAAATAGCGCGAGACGATGGGCTGGGTTGGCCAGAGGGCTTCCCACTCGGACGCGGGCTGCTCGGCGCCGCATGTCTCGCCGATGGCCCGGGCCGGCGCCAGCACGTGGTCCGCCTCGGGGTGCAGCGCGTAGCGCGGATTGGCGCCGGAGGAGACGAGGCAGTAGTAGCCAGTCACGCCTACACGGCTGTGCGCCAGTTCGCGCAGGAAGTTGCTGGCCGACAGGTTCAGCACGCCGCCCACCACAGCGCGCAGGTCACCGGCCGCATCGCGCATCGGCACGGCGAGGATGACGCCCGGCGCGGCGCTGTGCTTGCCCTGGAGCAGGTCCGACACGGCGAACGAGGCGCCGCGCTCGATGGCGCGGAAGTAGTCGCGCTCGCCCACGGTCATCTTCACGCCTTCCGGTACGGCGGTGCTGAACGCGAGCGTGCCGTCCGGGCGGGCCAGGAACACGGCGTTGAAGCTTTCGGGCATGTCCACGGTGTCGGCGGCAATGGCCGACTGCTGGCGCGGGGTTGCGTCCAGATGGGGCGACAAGGTGCGCGCGAGGCGGCGCAGCACCACTTCGCGGGATTCGAGTTTTTCGTCGAGTTGGCCGGCGACCAGTTTGACCAGCGTGTCCTGCTGCGCCTGAAGCAGCGTCCTCAGGCTTTCATAGGCATAGAACTGGGCGTAGCAGGCGCGCGTCACGAGAATGAGCGTGACCACGCCGGCTGCGGCGATCGCCATCCGGTACTTCAAGGAGTGCCGCATGAATCTCTTCTTGGTATTTGCACTGAACCCGTTTTTATCGGCTGCCGGGCTGTGATCCATAACCCCCGCCCCTTGGTTGGCAACCGATTCGTAGCGTAGCAGACCACCGGCCCGCGCCGGGCGGCCATTGCTGGAATCTGGTGCGGCATGCCACACGAGGTGGCGCATGCGCCGCGTGGGTCGTGCCGATGCAACAGGAGGCCGCGGGCCCGGGGGGCGCGCTGTGGCGTTAAGGGCAGTCGGCGAGGTTGTCCGCCAGCCAGTCGATCACGGGCCGGAAGCGCGAGGCGCCCCGGAATTCGGCGGGGTAGGCGAGCCAGATCTCGCGCTCCACCTCGGGCACCTCGCGCACCCGTTGCAGCGCCGGGTCGTCGTGGGCGAGGAAGTGGGGCAGCAGGGCGATGCCGAGCCCCGCGCGTACGGCGGCACGCACCGCAAGCAGGCTGTTGGACTGGAACGCGAACGGCCGGCCGAGCGACTGCGGCCACGCCACTTCGGGCAGCGTGAAGCCTTCGTCGAGCAGGCCGCACAGCGGCGCGTCGTCGGCCACCGGCGCACGCGCGGAGGCATAGAGCCCGAACCGCAGCGTACCGGCGCGCTGGGCCACCAGTTCGCCCTCGTGCGGGCGGTTCAGCCGCACGGCGATATGGGCGCGGCGCCGCGCAAGGCTGGTGACGCGGTTGTCCACCTCCAGCCGGACCTCCATGTCCGGGTTCTGCGCGTAGAGCGACGGCAGCCGGGGCGTCAGGTAGTCGCTGCCCAGCGCGGCCGTGGTTGCCACGCGGACCACGCCGGACACCCCCGCGCTCGCGCCTTCCATCTCGCGCAGCAGGCGGTCGGCCGATTGCTCCATCTGCCGCGCCGCCGTCAGCGCGTTGCGGCCCACGCTGGTCAGCACGAAGGTGCCATCGGTGCGCGTGGCCACGGGTTTGCCCAGCGCGGCCTCCAGCCGGCGGATGCGGCGGATTGCCGTGGCGTGAGTAATGTCCAGCTCCCGCGCGCAGGCCGAATAGCTGCCGGCCCGGATCAGCGTGGAGAGCGTGAGCAGGTCGTCCCAGGAGATTGTGCTTTTTTGCACAGTGAGTGTGAGTTCGTGGCGAATTGGCGCACAGCATAGCCTGCCCTACGCTGCGTGCATAGCCAACCCACGTATCCCGAACTACAAGGAGAACCGCCCCATGTCCGCGCCCTTCACGCTGCTCGATGCCGCCGGTGCCAGCCGCACCCCCGCCGCCTGGGAAGCCGCCGTGCTGATCCTGATCGACCATCAGCGCGAATACATCGATGGCAAGCTGCCGCTGACCGGCATGCCCGAGGCCGTGCCGGCCTGCGCCGACCTGCTCGCGCGCGCCCGCGCCCACGGCACGCCGGTGATCCACGTGGTGCATCACGGCAAGGCCGGCGGCGCGTTCGATCCGGCGGGCCCGTATGCCGCCATTATCGAAGGGCTCCAGCCGGCGCCCGGCGAGGAAACCGTGGTCAAGCAACTGCCGAACAGCTTCGCCGGCACCGAGCTGGCCGCCCGGCTGGCTGCCCTGGGTAGCAAGGAACTGATCGTGGCCGGCTTCCAGACTCATATGTGCGTCAGCGCCACCGTGCGCTCGGCGCTCGACCATGGCTACCGCGTCACGCTCGTGGCCAACGCCTGCGCCACGCGGGACCTGCCAGATCCGCTCGGCGGGGAGCCGCTGGCGGCCGCCGAGCTGCATCGGGTTACGCTGGCGGCGCTGAATGACCGTTTCGCCACGGTGGTGCCGGACGCCTCGGTCTGGCAATAAGGGGGAGCCGGACCCGGCGTCCGGGTCCAGTGACGGGCCCAGTGACGCCCCGGGCGCGTAGGGGGCTTTGATTACATGTTTGACCGCCGCCCGCCCGGGCGGCTCAGGCATACTAGCGCCTTCGCGCCACGGGCCCCATCGCCCGCGCGCCCATCCGCTGCCCCTGATTTCATGAAGCGAATCCTGCTGATCAAGATCACC
The DNA here is from genome assembly GCF_052115685.1 of Cupriavidus sp. 2KB_3. Classification (NCBI taxonomy): domain Bacteria; kingdom Pseudomonadati; phylum Pseudomonadota; class Betaproteobacteria; order Burkholderiales; family Burkholderiaceae; genus Cupriavidus; species Cupriavidus sp. 2KB_3. Next base: position 66,841 of record NZ_JBFRHD010000012.1, on the reverse strand, counting down.
TCGCTCGGTGACATGGTCCACACGCTGCCGCTGGTGTCCGACCTGCGCCGCGCCTACCCCGACGCCGCCATCGACTGGGTGGCCGACGCCTCGTGCGCGGACATCCCGCGCTGGGCCATCGGCGTGGACCGGGTGATTGCGCCGCCGTTGCGGCAGTTCAAGAAGAACGGCAAGAAGTGGAAGGACCTGCGCGGCATCCTGCGCGCCGTGCGGGAGCTGCGCCGCGAGAAGTACGACGTTGTGGTGGACGTTCATGGCGTCTACAAGAGCGCCATCGTGGCCCGGCTGGCACGCTCGCCGCGCCGGTTTGGCTACGCCGCCGAATTCCTGGGCGAGGCCAAGGCCGAATTCGCCTACACCGACATCTTCGGCCCGCATGGCGACGCCACCTGCCGGGAAAAGATGCGGCTGGTGACGGCCAACGCGCTGGGCTACACCTACCCGGCAGCCGAGACCAACGCGCTGCGCATACCGCCGCCGGCGACGCCGCTGAACACGGACGGCGTGCCGCGCGCGATGCTGTTCCATGCCACCTCTGCCGAGATCAAGAAATGGCCGCAGGCCCACTGGATTGCGGTGGGTCAGTCGCTGGCGGCGCGCGGATTCCGCGTGCAGCTGCCGTGGGGCTCGGAGAAGGAGCACGAGGAGTCCCGCGCGCTGGCCGCCGCGATTCCGGATGCCGAGGTGCTGCCACGCATGTCCATCACCGAGGTGGCGCAGCGCCTGGACGCCGCCGCGCTGGTCGTCGGCATGGACACCGGCTTCGTCCATCTGGCCGACGCGCTCGGCAAGCCCACGGTGATGATCTTCACGGCTACCTCGTGCGGGCACTTCGGCGTGCAGAAGCCGGGCCAGTCGGTGTCGATCGGCGATCAGGGCAAGCCGCCCTCGGTGGAGGCCGTGCTGGCTGCCATCGACTCGGTGGCGCCCCAACTGCCGGGTCAGGCTGGTCAGGCAGGTCAGTCGGGTCCGTCGGGTCCGTTGCATCAGGCCGCCGGCAACGTGTCCGCGTAGGACCAGTACTCGAACTGGACGATCGTGGCGTTGCCATGGGTCGTCACCACATCCAGTATGCAGGGCCGCCGCCGGATCGCCATCCGGGCCAGGTAACGCACCGCGCCGGGCACATCGGGCGGCGGCTGGATGCGGTCGCCATGGCGCATTGCCAGCCGCAGGATATGCACCGGCACGAAGCGGTGCGCATCGTTCATCGTGGCGTGCGCGGCGCCTGTGAACAGCAGCGGCGTGGCCGCCAGCCCGGAAAAGCGCTTGCGCAGCAGGGCCAGCGTGGTCGGCGCCATGGCTGAGCCGATGCCGGGCAGGGCCAGCGCCGTCAGGCCACGTACATTGGCCGCCCACAGGCCGCCCACCACCAGCATGGGGTCGCGCTTCTCCACCGGCACCGTGTCCCGCAACCCCTCCCAGATCGCCGTCATGTCGCCGTTCAGGTCGTACAGGTGATAGCAGCCGCCAAAGCTGCGCTGGTAGCCGATGATGCAGTCGAGATCCTCGTCGAACACGGGGCGCGCGTCGCGCGGAATACGGGGCGGCCGGATCTCGAACAGGCCGGCGGACACGGCGTAGTGGCCGGTCCACGTCAGCGTCCGGCCGGACACGGCCTGCAGGGTGATTTCATCGGGAAGGACATCAAGGGACATGCGCGGCTGCTTCGTGGTGGGACGGAAACCCCCACGGTAAGCACGGCGCCCGCCGCTGTCTTTGAGACGATTCTGAAAGTGCGAAAACTCCCCGCTAATGCACGAAGCCGCCCTTGACGAAGCGGACCGGCTCGGCGTCCATGCGCAGCAGCAGGGCGGTCAGGCCATCGACGGGGGTATCGACGGGGGCATCGACGGGGGTATCAATCCGGGCATCCGCGGACTGAGGCTGCCCCCCGGCCTGCCCGGCGGTGCACAGCAGGTCCGATTCGCGCCACGCCGCCTGTCCCGGCGCCCCCCGGGCCCGCAGCCAGCCCTGACGGTCGCTCAGCAGCGCCGTGCCCGGCAGCGCCGCCGCCGGCACGCCGGCGATGCGCGCCATCACCGCCCATGCCTCGGGCGCAGCCGCCACGCAGCCGGCCCGGAACTGCGGCACCTCGGCGGGCGCGTGGCCGTCCGGCGTCACCAGCAGGGTCAGGAAGCGCGGGTCCTCCATCGGCAGCGGCGCATGACCATCGACAGCCACCAGCCGCACCCGCTGCGTGCCGCGCCAGTCGGCCAGCGGGCGCGGCGGCATGCCGGCGCACTGCACGGGCAGGTCCGGCAGGGCCAGCGGCGTGGGCCATGCGCCCTGCAGGCGCGCGCCGGTGCCGGCGGACAGCGCTTTCATATAGTCGATCACGGCCCAGACGTCCGCGTCGCCCAGTGTTGTGCCGAACGCGGGCATGGTCGGCTGGCCGTCGCGGCCCCGCATGCCGGCCACGATGTGCCAGAACAGCTCGCCATCGGCGCGGCGGCCCAGCAGCGGGCCGGCCAGCGTGGGCGGCCAGCGTGACAGCGAGGCCGCGAGCGGCCCCTCGCCCCGGCCATCGTCGCCATGGCAGGCCGCGCAGTGCTGGGTGTAGACCCGCTCGCCCCGTGCGATGGACGCCACGGCGAAGCGGGTAGGGCTGACATGGAAGCTGGTGGGCGCGGCAGGGCCGAGGACGATACCGGGCACCGGCCATGGGGCGAGAACCAGGGCGAGCGCGGCGGCGCCGAGCCAGACCAGCCGCCCCCGCCGCCCCCGCCGCCAGGCCAGCGCCAGCCCCAGCGCGAGCAGCGCGAACGCCATCGCCGCCAGGCTCCACGCCAGTTGCCGGGCCAGGCCGGGGTCGATCAGCAGCGTCTCCCCGGCAATGCGCTGTGCCCACGGCCACGCCGGCTGGCCGTGGCTATCGCCCGTCAGGCCCAGTGCGTGGCAGAGCCGCAGCAGCGCAAGCTGCGCGGCCTGCAGCACCGCCAGCAGGTTGTTGAGCCAGACCGCGTCTGGCCAGACCGAAGCACCCATCACCAGCTGGCATCGAGCCCCAGATGACGCAGCGCCTCATGGCGCAGCGCGGTCAGGCGCGGATCGCCGCGATGGCGCGGATAGGGCAGGTCCACCACGATCTCCGCCGTGATGCGCGCCGGCCGCTGGCTGAAGACGATCACGCGCTGGGCCAGGAACAGCGCCTCCTCCACATCGTGCGTGACCAGCAGGGCCGAGAACCGCGCGCGCTGCCACAGTTCGACAAGATCGCTCTGCATGGTCAGGCGCGTGAGGGAGTCCAGCTTGCCGAGCGGTTCATCGAGCACGAGCAGGCGCGGGTCGTTGACCAGGGCCCGGGCCAGCGCCACGCGCTGCGCCATGCCGCCGGAGAGCTGGTGCGGAAAGGCGCGGTCGAAGGCTTCCAGCCCCACGCGGCGCAGCGCCTCGTCCACGCGATGGGCCTCCTGCCGGGCGATACCGCGCGCCTGGAGGCCGAGCGCCACGTTGTCGCGCACGCGGCGCCACGGGAAGAGCGTGGGGTCCTGGAAGACCACGATGCGCGACGGATCGGGCTCGGTGATCGGCGTGCCGTCCTGCAGGATCTGGCCGGACGTGGGCGCGTCCAGCCCAGCCACCAGCCGCAGCAGCGTGGACTTGCCGCAGCCGCTCGGTCCCAGCAGCGCCACGAACTCGCCGGGCGCCACGCTCAGGTTCACGCCATCGAGCACGGGCAGGCGCTGGCCGGCATCGCCAAAGTCATGGCTGACGTTGCGAATGTCGATGCGCGCCCCGGCGCTGGCTACTGTCGTCGCTGTTACCGACGCTTCTGCCGACGTTGTTGCCGACGTTGTTGCCGACGCCGGCAGGGGTTCACGTTCCAGCACGGCTACCATTTGACGGTTCCTTTCTGCCAAGACAGTGCGCGGTCGCGCACGGCGAACAACAGCGTGATGACGCCCGAGAACAGCAGCGCCATCACGATCAGCGCGGCGTACATGTTCACGTACGAGGCCCAGCCCTGGGCCCAGGTCAGGTACCAGCCCAGGCCGGACTTCACGCCCATCATCTCGGCCGTCACCAGCACCGAGAACGACGCGCCCAGCCCCATGAACAGGCCGACGAACACCTGCGGCAGCGCGGCCGGAATCGCCACGCGTAGCACCAGGAACCAGCCGGAGGCGCCCAGCGTGCGCGCCACGTCGTAATAGCTCTTGTTGACGCTCGCCACGCCGGACCACGTGAGCACGGCCACGGGGAACGCGGTGGCCAGCGCAATCAGGAACACGGCGGCCGAGTAGCTCGACGGGAAGAAGTAGAAGGTCAGCGGCAGCAGGGCGGTGGAGGGCAGCGGCCCCAGCACGCGCAGCACCGGGTGCACCCAGTAGCCGATGCGCCGCGACCAGCCAATCGACACGCCGATCAGAAAGCCCGCCACGCCGCCATAGGCCACGCCCAGCCCCAGCAGGCGGATGGTGTTGAGGACGCTGTCGCCCAGGCGGCGCCAGTCGTCCACATAGACCTCGATCAGCGCCTGCGGCGGCGCGAAGAACGGCGTGGGCAGCAGCGCGGTCTTGGCGGTGAGGATTTCCCAGCCGAGGAAGCCGAGCGGCAGCGCCACCAGCCACGGGCCGGTGGGACGCAGCGCGGCCAGCGCGCGGTGCAGCGGCGGGAGGCTCGCTCCCGCCAGCGCCAATCCAGCCAGCGCGGCGGCGGCCACCAGCGCGGCGATGCCGAGTTCTTCCGTATAGGCCCAGTCGGAGAAGCCGGCCACCTTGTTCGGCCAGCGCCAGGTGATGGCGCCGAACGCGGCCCAGGCCAGCGCGGCGAGCAGGCCGGTGGGCCAGAGGCGGCCCGGCCGCGCCACGGCAGCCTGGCGCGGCGCGTTGGCGGTGGGCCGGGCATGCCGGGTGTCGAGGGTGGAGGGACTCGTGGTGGTCATCGCATCATCCCAGTACGTTGGCGTAGACGTGCTGCGCCAGCCGCTTCGCGTCGGTGGACTTCTTCAGCACGCCGATCTTGCGGAAATCGTCGGCATAGAAGGCGATTTCCTCCTGCAGGTCCACGCCGGTGGGGTGGTGGGTGTAGGTCAGCGTGGCGTAGAGCTTGCGCAGGTCATCCAGGCTGATCTTGGGCGAGTACTTGGCGAAGATTTTCGCGGCCTCGTTTGGGTTCTCGTTGACGAAATCCGTGGCCTGCACGATGGACCGCGCCAGTGCGGCGGCGGCCGGCTTGTCGTTGCGGACCAGATCGCCCCGGGCGCCCACCACGCAGCAGACCTTGCGCGCGTACTCGCCGGTCAGGTTGGTGGCCAGCTCCACGTAGGCGCCGTTGGTGCGTTTCTCCAGCAGGTAGAGGTTGGGGTCGCCATCGGCAATCGCCTGGATCTCGCCCTTGTCCACCGCCACGCCGAGCAGGTCGGCGGGGTACTGGCGCCAGGTGATGTCGCGGTCGGGGTCGATGCCGTTCTTGGCCAGCAGGATCGTGAAGAAGTGCTTGCCCGGCGCGGCCAGGTCGCTCACGCCCACGGTCTTGCCCTTGAGCGCCTGGAGGTTGGTCACGCCCGCCGCCTTGGCGCCCACCAGCCGCACGCAGCCGCCGTGGGAACTGCCGATGATCTTGACGTCGAAGCCGGCTTCCAGCGGCTTGAGCCAGCGGTGGATCATGCCCACCGCCGCATCGGCCTTGCCGGTGGCAATCGATTCCAGCAGCTGGTCCGTGGAGCCGCTGTAGTTGATCAGGTCTACCTGCAGGCCGTTCTTCTCGAAGAAGCCGCGCTCCTGCGCCACCACGATCGGCGTCAGGCAGAACGAGTTCTGGTTCCACGCGAAGGTGAGCTTGCGCGGCGCCGACCATGCCTGTCGGCCCAGGATCAGCGCCGGGGCGGCGAGGGCAGCGCTGCCGGCCAGCCGCAGCACGCCGCGCCTTCGGGCGTTGGGTTGCGCCAGGTTCGGCGGATTCGACTCGTTGGATTGGCTCATGGTGTGGAAACTCCCCGTTTTCGTTGTTGTGGGTGCAAGCTGGCGCGCGTCGATTCAGGCGGCCTCAGGCGGCCTCAGGCGGCCTTGCGGCTGGCTTCCGCCTCGCGGCGCGCCACCGCTTCCCGCACGCGCGGAATCAGCTCGCGGCCATAGTCGATGGCGTCTTCCAGCGGGTCGAAGCCGCGGATCAGGAAGGTGGTGACGCCGATGTCGTAGTAGGCGAGCAGCGCCTCGGCCACCTGTTCGGGCGTGCCGACCAGCCCGGTGGAGTTGGAGCGGCCGCCGGTCTCGCGGGCGATGGCGGTCCACAGGCGCTGGTCCACGCGATCGCCCTGTTCGGCGGCGGCCAGCAGGCGGCGCGCGCCTTCGCTCTGTTGGGGGCCGCCCCGGCTGTAGCCGGCCTGCACGCGCAGCGCGCGGGTCCGTTCGAGGATGCTGTCGGCACGCGCCCACGCTTTTTCCTCGGTCTCGGCCAGCACCGGGCGGAACGACACCGAGAAGCGCACCTCGCGCCGGTGCCTGGCGGCTTCCGCCCGCACGCGGGTGGTCAGCTCGCGCACCTGGTCGAGCGATTCGCCCCACAGCGCGTAGACATCGGCATGCTTGCCGGCCACGGCCAGCGCCGCCTCGGACGCGCCGCCGAAGTAGATCGGCACATGCGGCTTCTGCGCCGGCTTGACCTCGGAGAAGCCCTGCGCGAAGCGGTAGAACTCGCCGTCATGGTCGAACGGCTTGTCCTCGGTCCAGATGCGCCGCAGGATGCCCAGGTACTCGTCGGTGCGCGTGTAGCGCTGGTCGTGGTCGAGGAAGTCGCCGTCGCGCGCCTGCTCGCTATCGGAGCCGCCCGAGATGAAGTGCACCCCCAGCCGGCCACCGCTGAACTGGTCGAGCGTGGCGATCTGGCGCGCCGCCAGCGTCGGCGCCGTGAAGCCGGGGCGGTGCGCCAGCATGAAGTGGATGCGCTCGGTCACGGCCGCCGCGTAGGCAATCGTCAGCGTGGCCGAAGGGCCGGTGGAGTGGTGGGGCACCAGGATACGGTCGAAGCCGGCCTGCTCATGGGCCTGGGCGAACGCGCGCACATAGTCGCGGTCGATCACGGGGCCCGAGGGCGGATGGATCTCGGACTGCTTCTGGCTCTGGATCATGCCGATGAAATCGACGCTCATTGCACGGGCCTCCTTGCGGGTGGTGTCAGGAATGACGAGCAAAGTACGCCCGGCGGGCCGTGGCCCCCAACGAATAAAAACGCGGCTCGATATGCGGCAGAAACCGTCGCTCGATATGCGATATGCGTCGTTATCGGCGCGGCGGGCGCGCGGTACGCTATGCGGCACTCATCGCACGATGCTCTCCCGAGACCCCCCATCATGGCTTCGACTTCCCCGCGTACCACCCTGCGCCGCCTGCCCGCGAGCGAGCCCCGGCTGGCCGATTTGCTGGCGACGCTGACCGCCCGGCTGGGCGCCACCGCCGCGCGCCATGACGCCGACGGCAGCTTCCCGCACGCGAACTTCGACCTGCTGCACGAACATGGCCTGATTGCCCAGGTGGTGCCGCGCGACTACGGCGGCGGCGGGGCGGGGCTGGCGGAAGCGCGCCGGATCATCGCGGCCGTGGCGGCCGGCGACCCGGCCACGGCGCTGGTCCTGACCATGACCTACCTCCAGCATCGCGCCATCGGCCGGGCCGACTCGCGCTGGCCCGAGGCGGTGCGCCGGGAGGTCTTCGCCAGCGCGGTAGAGGAGGGCGCGCTGATCAACTCGTTGCGCGTGGAGCCGGAACTTGGCTCCCCGGCGCGCGGCGGCCTGCCCGGCACCGAGGCCACGCGCATCGGCGACCGCTGGCGCATTCACGGCCACAAGCTCTACACCACCGGCATCCCGGCACTACGCTGGCTGGCCGTGTGGGGCCGCACGCACGAGCCGGAGCCGCGCGTGGGCATTTTCCTGGTGCCGAAGCCGTCGGCCGACACGCCGGGCATCCGCGTGGTGGAGAGCTGGAATCACCTTGGCCTGCGCGCGTCTGGCAGCCATGAAACCGTGTTCGAGGACGTGTGGATTCCGCTCGACCATGCGGTGGACATCCGCCGGCCCGAGGCCTGGGCGCCAGCCGGGGCCAGCCAGGCCGACGTGGACGCCAATGCCGACCAGCAGGCGTGGATGGTGGGCCTGCTCGGCACGCTCTACGACGCCGTGGCGCGGGCCGGCTTCGACTGGATTCGCAGCTTTGTGCAGGACCGCGCGCCGGGCAGTCTGGGTGCGCCGCTCGCCACCCTGCCGCGCGTGCAGGAGACCATCGGCGAGATGGCCGCGCTGCTGCATACCAACCAGGTGCTGCTTGACGATGCCGCTGCACAGGCCGATGCCGGCACGCCGCCTTCGGCGACGGACAGCGGCCTGCTCAAGTACACCGTCACCGGCAACGCGATCCGGGCGGTGGAACTGGCGTTGCAGCTGTCGGGCAATCACGGCCTGAGCCGCAACAATGCGCTGGAACGGCACTATCGCGATGTGCTTTGCAGCCGCATCCACACGCCGCAGAACGACGCCATCCTGACCGCCGCCGGCCGTACGGCGCTGGCCGGCTGACCCAGCTCGGACGGTGGCTTCGTGCTATGTTTAAGGCCGCTGTTCGAGACAGGGCCGCAGCGATCGTCACCGTTCACAGACTCACCATCCACAGACGGCCCGCCGAATCGGATCACCAAGCGGACCATCCAGGAGACACGGGATGCACGACACCCAGACACCCCCCACGCACCCTGCGCGTACGCTCACGCCGCTGCGCGAGTTCATCACCGGTTTTTCGGCGCTGCTGGACCAGAAGCCCGACGAACCCCGCATCCTGGCCGAAGGCGGCGCGCTGCTCGCCACGCTGGTGGCCCGCGACGACTGGCTGCCCGACGCCTTCGCCCAGCCACACCCCGAGTATTACCAGCAGGTGCTGCTGCATTGCGATTCCGCAGAGCGTTTCTCGATCGTCAGCTTTGTCTGGGGGCCGGGGCAGCGCACGCCCATCCACGACCACACGGTCTGGGGGCTGATCGGCATGCTGCGCGGGGCCGAGTATTCGCAGCCGTACCAGATCGACGCCGAAGGGCGCCCGCAGCCGCACGGCGCGGCCACGCGGCTGGAGCCGGGCCATGTGGAGGCCGTGTCGCCCACGGTGGGCGACATCCACCGCGTGCACAACGCCTATGAGGACCGCGTCTCCATCAGCATCCACGTGTATGGCGCCAATATCGGCGCGGTGCGGCGGCACGTCTACCCGGAGGCGGGCGGGCGCAAGCCGTTCATCTCCGGCTATTCCAACTCCACCCTGCCCAATCCCTGGGATCGATCCAAGGAACCCGTTTCGTCATGACCGCTTTGCCTTCCGTGTTGCCTTCCGTGATTGCCTCCGTGTTTCCCACCGTCTCCAGCCTGGCCGTGCGGCAGGCGCTGCTCGACCGTACCGAGATCGCGCTGATCGACGTGCGCGAGGAAGACCCGTACGCCCAGGCGCATCCGCTCTGGGCGGCCAACTTCCCGCTCTCGAAGCTCGAACTGGAGGCATGGCGGCGGATTCCGCGCCGCGATACGCGGATCGTGGTCTATGGGGAGCACGCGGGCGAGGATCTGGCGCCGCGCGCGGCGGCGGTGCTGCACGGGTTGGGCTATACGGATGTGTCGCGGCTCGACGGCGGGCTGTCGGCCTGGATCGCCGCCGGCGGCGAGGTATTCCGCGACGTGAACGTGCCGAGCAAGTCGTTCGGCGAGCTGGTGGAGGCCAAGCGCCATACGCCGTCGCTGGCCGCGCGGGAAGTGCAGGCGCTCATCGACGAACAGGCCGACGTGGTTATCGTGGATGCGCGCCGCTTCGACGAATACCAGACCATGAGCATCCCCACGGCCACCAGCCTGCCGGGCGCGGAACTGGTGCTGCGCGTGCGGGAGCTGGCGCCGGACCCGCAGACGCGGGTCATCGTGAACTGCGCAGGCCGTACGCGCAGCATCATCGGCACGCAATCGCTGATCAATGCCGGCCTCCCGAACCCGGTGGCCGCGCTGCGCAACGGCACCATCGGCTGGACCCTGGCGGGGCAGACGCTCGACCATGGCGCCAGCCGGCGCGCGCCGGTGGCGGTGGACGCCGCCAACCGCGCGCAAGCCCGCAGCGGCGCCCGGGCGATTGCCGACAAGGCCGGCGTGCAACGGATTGCGCACGACGCCGTGGCGACGCTGGCCCAGCCGGGGCGGACGCTGTACCGCTTCGACGTCCGTACGCCCGAGGAATATGCCGATGGCCACCTGCCGGGCTTCGCCAGCGCGCCGGGCGGCCAACTGGTGCAGGAAACCGACCACAGCGCCCCGGTGCGCGGCGCACGGATCGTGCTGGCTGATGACGACCAGGGCGTGCGCGCCGACATGACCGCCTCGTGGCTGGCGCAGATGGGCTGGGAAGTGTTCGTGGTGGACCCGGCGGGCGAACAGGCCCGCAGCGAACGTGGCACCCCAGCGGCGCCGGTGCCCGAGGCGGAGGCTGTTGAATCCGTCTCGCCGGCCGAACTCGCGAAATGGCTAGATCAGGCAGGCGAGGGCGACATCGCCGTGCTCGACGTGACGGCCAGCGCCAACTACGTGAAGCGCCATATCCCGGGCGCCTGGTTCGTCATCCGCGCCCAACTGGCGCAGGCGCTGGCGGCGATTCCTTCGGCAAAACGCTATGTGCTGACCTGCGGCACCAGCCAGCTCGCCCGTTTTGCGGCGGCGGACCTGAGGCGGCTGACATCGGCACAGGTATTGGTGCTGGAAGGCGGCACCACGGCATGGATCGACGCCGGCCTGCCGCTGGAATCCGGCGAAACCCGGCTGGCCGTGCCCAGAACCGACCGCTACCGCCGCCCGTACGAAGGTACCGACAACGCCGCGGCGGCCATGCAAGCCTATCTCGACTGGGAATTCGGCCTCATCGCCCAACTCGACCGCGACGGCACCCACTTCTTCGAGGTGGTTTGATGACGGGCTAAGCCCGCGGCTGCAACGCAATCAACGCCATGCCGGCAAGGCACACCACCGCGCCGGCCAGATCCCAACTGGTCAGCCGTACCCCATCCACCACCCGCAACCACACCAGCGCCACGACGATATACATGCCGCCATAGGCGGCATACGTCCGCCCGGCAGCGGTGGGGTGGAGGGTCAGCAGCCAGGCGAACAGCGCCAGCGAGATCGCAGCCGGAATCAGCAGCAGCATGCTCTTGCCCTGCTTGAGCACCAGCCATGGCAGATAGCAGCCGACGATTTCGGCGACGGCGGTGATGGCGAAGAGGAGGGTGAGGCGGAGCATGGGGAGGGGAGGGGGATGGGATGGCGGGATTGTGCCAGAGGGCACGGCGCGTCCACTTCGGCGGCGCCCCAAAGCAAAAAGGACCTGGGCTTTCGCCTCAGATCCTTTTTGGTCACCGTATTCTGGTGGGTGGTACAGGGATTGAACCTGTGACCCCTGCCGTGTGAAGGCAGTGCTCTACCGCTGAGCTAACCACCCCTTGCTGCGTCGGCGTCGTTGTTGCGTAACGTCGTGCAGTGGAGAAACGAGATTATGCAGATGTCGCAGTATCTTGTAAAGCCCTTTTTTCGGCTTTCCGCGAAAAAGTTCGCGGTTACTGCAACGTCGGCGTCGCTTCCGCGGCCTCCTGCCAGACGGTCTTGCCGCCGCTGGCCTTGTCGAGTTCCTTCAGCACGCCCATGTGGGCGGTGACTTCGTCGTCAGTGGCCAGCAGCACGGGCAGGGTCAGGGCGGAGAGGTCTGCCGCGGCCTGGGCGCCGGCGCCGTGGGGGCCGGCTTCCAGCATGTCGATGACCAGCGAGTTCTGGCCGCGCGTCATGGCCAGGTAGACCTCGGCGAGCAGTTCCGCATCCAGCAAGGCGCCGTGCAGGGTGCGGTGGGCGTTGCTGATGCCGAGGCGGTCGCACAGTGCGTCGAGCGAATTCCGCTTGCCCGGGAACATCTGGCGGGCCTCGCGCAGCGTATCGATCACGTTGGCGGCGTGCGTACGGAAGGGCTGGTGGCCCAGTCGCTGGAATTCCATGTCCAGGAAGCCCAGGTCGAACGCCGCGTTGTGGATGATCAGCTCGGCGTCCTGCACGAATTCGCGGATGTCGTGGACCACTTCGGCGAATTTCGGCTTGTCGGCCAGGAAATCGAGCGTGATGCCGTGGACGGCGATGGCGTCCTCGTGGATATCGCGCTCGGGGTTGATGTAGTAGTGCAGGTGGCGGCCGGTCAGGCGCCGGTTCACCAGTTCCACGCAGCCAATTTCGATCAGGCGATCGCCGGTGGCGTGGTTCAGGCCGGTGGTTTCGGTGTCGAGAACGATCTGTCGCATGGCGGGCATTTTAACGGAGACGAGACGGTTACACGGCGATGGACGCCACGCCGCGATTCGCCAGCGCGTCGGCCCGCTCGTTGCCCGGGTGGCCGTTGTGGCCGCGCACCCAGTGCCAGGAGATGGTGTGCGGCTGGCGGGCTTCGTCGAGTTGCTGCCACAGGTCGGCGTTCTTCACCGGCTTCTTGTCGGCCGTCTTCCAGCCGCGCGCCTTCCAGCCGGTGATCCACTCGCTGATGCCTTTCTGGACGTATTGCGAGTCCGTATAGACCTGCACCACGCACGGGCGCTTCAGGGAGCGCAGCGCCTCGATCACGGCCATCAGCTCCATGCGGTTGTTGGTGGTCGGGTTCTCGCCGCCGAACAGTTCTTTCTCATGGTTGCCCGCGACGAGCACGGCGCCCCAGCCGCCGGGGCCGGGGTTGCCCTTGCAGGCGCCGTCGGAGTAAATCGTAACTTCTTGCATGGCGTGGTCGATGGGTTCAGCGAGGGTCGCGCGGCGTCTTGCCGTGCGTGCCGGTGGGCGTGGCCACCGGGGCGGAGACTGGCGTCAGCGCGGATTTCGGATTCTTCCAGGCCGGGCCGACGAGTCGGATGTTCTTCACCCGCTTGACCGCCGAGATCATGTAGACGGCGCCGAAGATCGGCCACCAGCGGTCGCCGGCCTTCTCCATGAACGCGCTGCGTTGCAGCCAGCGCTCGGTGCGGTAGGGCGGGCAGTAGCAGCCAAAGCGGCCGCGAATGATATCGAACCCGAGCAGCTTGAGCCAGTCCTTGATGCGGACGAAACCCATGGTCTGGGCGTCGCTGGGCAGGAAAGGCAGCGCGCCGAGCCGGTTCAGGCCCTGGCGGGCGCCCCACAGGCTCATCGGGTTGAAGCAGGTCACCACGATGCGGCCTTCGGGCATCAGTACGCGGGAGACCTCGCGCAGCACTTCGTGCGGGTCTTCGGAGAATTCCAGGATGTGCGGCAGGGTGACGAGATCGATGCTCTGGGTATCGAACGGCAGTTCGTCGAAGCGGCACAGCAGTTGGCGGGCATCCGGATGGGCGTCGCGCGGGCCATGGGGGCCGGCGCGGCCGTCCAGCGCCAGTGCCGAGAACGGCATGCGGTTCTCGCGCAGGGTGTCAATGGCGGGCAGGCCCATCTGCACGGCGTGATAGCCGAAGATGTCCGCCACGACCTGGTCGTACTGGCGCGACTCCCATTCCAGCACGTACTGGCCGGGCGGCGAGGCGAGCCATTCTTCCCAATCTATAATCGGTCGGTTGGACATAGGAGCACTCATGTTGAAAGTGGAGTCAATCCCCGCATTCCAGGACAACTATATCTGGGCGATCCATGACGGGCATAGCGCCGCCATCGTCGACCCCGGCGAAGCCGCGCCCGTGGCACGGTTTCTGGCCGAGCGCGGGCTGGCACTGGGCGCTATTGTAATCACCCATCACCATGGCGATCACCAGGGCGGGGTGGCGGAGCTGCTGGCGGCCCATCCCAGGGGGCCCGATGGCGCCCCCGTGCCAGTGGTTGGCCCGGCCGGCGAACGTATCGGCCACCGCACCCAGGCGGTGCGCGAGGGCGACACGGTGACGCTGCGCCATCCGGCCGCCACCTTCCGCGTGATCGACGTGCCCGGGCATACCGCCGGCCATGTGGCCTATGCGGGCGACCTGCCCGGCGCCGGCCCGGTGGTGTTCTGCGGCGACACCCTGTTCGCCAGCGGCTGCGGCCGGCTGTTCGAGGGCACGCCGGCGCAGATGCTGGCCTCGCTGGACAAGCTGGCCGCGCTGCCGGGCGACACCCGCGTCTACTGCGCCCACGAGTACACGCGCAGCAATGTGCGCTTTGCGCAGGCCGTGGAGCCGGCCAATGCGGACCTCGCCGCCTGGGCAGCCCGCGTGGACGCGCTGCGCGAGGCCGGCACGCCCACCGTGCCAACCACCGTGGCGCACGAGCGCGCGGTCAATCCCTTCCTGCGCTCGCGCGAGCCGCAGGTGCGCCGGGCGGTGGCCGCCCAGGGCGCCGATACAAGTACCGACGCGGCGGCTTTTGGCGCGCTGCGCGGCTGGAAGGACAACTTCCGCTGAGCGGGCGCAGGGCTTCCGCTGACCCCGGGCCGGCGCTGGGAAGACATCGGGGAGGACATCGAAGAGGACATCGAATTTGTCCGAAACAGGCCGCTCGATCGGCCGATCGCGGGAAAATCTCATTGACGCCAACGGGGCTTTTCCATAGGATCGGGCCACCTTTTTTGGCGTCACTTCAGAGAAATTCATGCAATTTGGTCGATTTCTGGCGGTAGTTGCGTGTGCGGTGCTGGTTGCAGCCTGCGCCAGCACGCCCACTCCGCCCGCCGGCGAGATGGCCGGCACGACGACCGCCCTCGAATCCGGTCCGCCCAAGGACCCGCTCAACACGCTCAACAGCACCGGCCGCCCCGGCACGCTCGGCAGCACCACCGTGGTCAACGTGGACCAGGTCAGCCTCGACTGGCTGCGCGGCCCGTCGAACGATATCTGGGACCGCATCCGCCGTGGCTTTGCCATGCAGGACCTCGAGGGCACGCTGGTCGATGACCGCACCCAGTGGTACGCGGCACGCCCTGACTATATGGAGCGGATGGTGGGGCGGTCGAGCCGCTACCTGTACCACATCGTGGAAGAGCTGGAGCGGCGCAAGATGCCCACGGAGCTGGCCCTGCTGCCGTTCGTGGAGAGCGCGTTCAATCCGCAGGCGGAATCCACGGCCAAGGCGGCCGGCATGTGGCAGTTCATCCCGAGCACGGGCAAGTCCTACAACCTCAAGCAGAACATGTTCCGCGACGAGCGGCGCGACGTGCTGGCCTCCACGGATGCCGCGCTCGACTACCTCTCGCGCCTGTACGACATGTTCGGCGACTGGCACCTGGCCCTGGCCGCGTACAACTGGGGCGAGGGCGCCGTCTCGCGGGCCATCGCGCGCAACCAGGCGCGCGGGCTGCCCACGGACTACGCCAGCCTGACCATGCCGAACGAGACGCGCTACTACGTGCCCAAGCTCCAGGCGGTGAAGAACATCATTGCCAACCCGGCCGCGTACGGCGTGAAGCTGCCCGAGATTCCCGATCACCCGTACTTCGTCACGGTGACCACCTCGCGGGACATCGACGTGGCGCTGGCCGCCAAGCTCGCCAATATGCCGCTGGACGAGTTCAAGGCGCTGAACCCCTCGTTCAACCGCCCGGTGATCCTGGGCGCGGCCAATCCGCAGATCCTGCTGCCGTTCGATAACGCCGAGCGCTTCCAGTACAACCTCAATACGTACCGGGGCGGGCTGTCGAGCTGGACGGCGGTGACCGTGGACAGCCGCGAGCGCGTGGAAGCGCTGGCGGCGCGGCTCAATGTCGATGCGGACACGCTGCGCGAGATCAACCGCATTCCCAAGGGCATGCGCCTGAAGGCGGGTTCGACGGTGATGATTCCGCGCTCCGAGCGGCATGACCAGGACATCAGCGCCTCGCTGGTGGACACGGCGATGCTGTCCGTGGAGCCGGATGTGCCGGACGCCAAGCGCATCGTCGTGCGGGCCAGCCGGCGCGACACGGTGGTGTCGGTGGCGCGCCGCTACGGCGTCTCGCCGCGTCAGGTGCAGTCGTGGAACAAGCTGTCGGGCAGCAAGCTGGTGGCGGGTCAGAGCCTTGTGCTGATGGTCCGGGCGAACTCGCCGGCTGCCGCCCGCGCGGCGCGTGACGACGATGACGACACGCCAGCGCGTGCCACGGCCCGTGGCAAGCCGGAGCCCAAGGGTCACACGGTCAACAAGTCCGCCAAGGCGGAAAAAGCCGAGAAGGCCGAGCCGCGCAAGCGCGTGGTGGTGGAAGCCACCCCGCGCAAGGGTGCGGCCAAGCCGGCGTCCAAGGCCACCCCGGCCAAGGTCGTGCGCGAGACCAAGGCGTCGCCGGCCCCCAAGGCGAGCGCCAGCAAGAGCAAGGTCCACTAAGACCAGACCGGGAGACTACCAGCCGCCCCCGCTTCTCCGGCGGAGGCATTTTGTGAGCGTTACTCCCAATTTCCTGAAAGTTTCAACGTGCCGGACGGCGGCGGTGCTCGCCGCCGCCAGCCTGCTGGCGGCCTGCCCATCGGCGGGGCCGGTGGCCGGCCCGCAGCGGCCCTGGATCATCGCCCACCGTGGCGGCACCGCCGATGCGCCGGAAAACACCCTCGCGGCAATCCGGTCGGCGCTATCCCACGGCGTAGACATGATCTGGCTGTCGGTCCAGTTGAGCCGGGACGGCGTGCCGGTGCTCTATCGTCCGGCCGATCTTTCCGCGCTGACAGACGGGCAGGGCACCGTGGCCGACACGCCGCTCGAAGCGCTTCGGCGGCTCAATGCGGGCTGGCGGTACACCGATCCGGCTTCCGGCGCCCAACCCTATCGAACCCATCCCGAGCCGCTGCCCACGCTGGCGGAGGCGCTCGCGGCCATTCCACCCGCCGTGCCGGTCATCCTCGACATGAAGGCCGTGCCGGCAGCGCCCCAGGCAGCCGCCGTGGCGGCGGTGCTGGCCGAGCAGGGTGCGTGGGGCCGCGTGACCTGTATTCGACCGATGCGGCCTACCAGCAGGCGTTCGCGGGGTGGCCGGAAGCCCGCGTGTTCGAGTCGCGCGATGCCACGCGCGGCCGGCTGGTGAACGTGGCGCTGGCGGACCGGTGCGACCCGCCGCAGGCACCCGGCACCTGGGCCGGGTTCGAGATGCGCCGCAATGTGGAGGTCGTGGAGTTCTTCACGATGGGCAAGGCCGGCTCGCCGGCGCGCGCGGCACTGTGGACGGCCCGCTCGGTGGCCTGCTTCCGCCAGGGCGCAGGTGCCCGGATGGTGGCATTTGGCGTCAACGATGCCGCCCGCCTCGGCATGGACGCCGTGATGGTCGATTCCCCGCGCCAGATGGCCCCGCTGCGCGCCCGCGGCGGGTCCCGGTAGTTCCCCGCCAGTTCCAGATCGTCCCAGATACTTCCCCCGATAGACCGGCGCCCCACGCGCTGGCACACTGGCCTCGACCAAAGACACGCCGGATCAGGCGGAGGAGACACACCATGACGGCAAGCCGTGCCCTGCATGCGCGATCGCTGTCCGACCCGGCGGGGTTCTGGGCGGAACAGGCAAAGCGGATCGACTGGGAGACACCCTTCGAGACCGTGCTCGATGACAGCCGGCCGCCCTTCGCGCGCTGGTTCGTCGGCGGACGCACCAACCTCTGCCACAACGCCATCGACCGCCATCTGGCGGACCGCGCCGACCAGCGCGCGCTGATCTACGTGTCCACCGAGACCGACCAGCAGCGCGTCTACACCTACGCCCAGCTCCATGACGAAGTGCAGCGCATGGCCGCCATCCTCCAGGGGCTTGGCGTGCGCAAGGGCGACCGCGTGCTGGTGTACATGCCGATGATTCCCGAGGCGATGTTCGCCATGCTGGCCTGCGCCCGCATCGGCGCCGTGCATTCGGTGGTCTTCGGCGGGTTTGCCTCGGTGAGCCTTGCCGCGCGCATCGACGATGCCAAGCCGAGCGTGATCGTGAGCGCCGACGCAGGCTCCCGCGCGGGCAAGGTCGTGCCTTACAAGCCGCTGCTGGACGAAGCGATCCGCCTTGCCGGCCATCATCCCGACAAGGTGCTGCTGGTCAACCGCGGCCTCGCGGACATGCCGCTCACCGCCGGCCGCGACGAGGACTATGCCGCCTGGCGCGAGCGCGTGGCCGGGCAGGCCGTGCCGTGCGCGTGGCTGGAATCGAGCGAGCCCTCGTACGTGCTCTACACCTCCGGCACTACCGGCAAGCCCAAGGGCGTGCAGCGCGATACCGGCGGCTATGCGGTGGCCTTGGCCACGTCGATGGAGTACATCTTCTGCGGCAAGCCCGGCGACACGATGTTCACGGCGTCGGACATCGGCTGGGTGGTGGGGCACAGCTATATCGTCTACGCGCCGCTGCTGGCAGGCATGGCCACGGTCATGTACGAAGGCACGCCGATCCGGCCCGATGGCGGCATCCTCTGGCAGATCGTGGCGCAGTACGGCGTGAACATCATGTTCAGCGCGCCTACGGCGATCCGCGTGCTCAAGAAGCAGGACCCGGCGCTGCTGCGGCGCCACGACCTGTCCAGCCTGCGCCTGCTGTTCCTGGCCGGCGAGCCGCTGGACGAACCCACCGCGCGCTGGATCCAGGACGGCATTGGCAAGCCCGTGGTGGACAACTACTGGCAGACCGAATCCGGCTGGCCGATCATCGCCATCCAGCGCGGCGTGGAGGCGCTGCCGCCCAAGCTCGGCTCCCCCGGCGTGCCGGCCTATGGCTACGACCTGCGCATCGTGGATGAGGTGACCGGCGAGGAATGCCCGCCGAACCAGAAGGGCGTGGTGGCCATCGACTATCCGCTGCCGCCGGGCTGCATGAGCACGGTCTGGGGCGATGACGAACGGTTCGTCAAGACCTACTGGTCCGCCGTGCCGAACCGCCAGTGCTACTCGACCTTCGACTGGGGCGTGCGCGACGAGGACGGCTACGTCTTCATCCTGGGCCGCACCGACGATGTGATCAACGTGGCGGGGCACCGGCTGGGCACGCGCGAGATCGAAGAAAGCCTGTCCTCGCATCCCGGCGTGGCCGAGGTGGCCGTGGTGGGCGTGCAGGACGCGCTCAAGGGGCAGGTGGCGATGGCGTTCTGCATCGCCCGCGACGCGGCACGCACCGCCACGCCGGCGGACTGCCAGGCGCTGGAGGGCGAGCTGATGAAGACGGTGGACCAGCAACTGGGCGCCGTGGCGCGGCCGGCGCGGGTCTATTTCGTCAACGCGCTGCCCAAGACGCGCTCCGGCAAGCTGCTGCGCCGGGCGATCCAGGCTGTGGCGGAGGGCCGCGACCCGGGCGACCTGACCACGATTGAGGACCCCACAGCACTTGAGCAGGTCAAGACCGCCATGGCGGGCTGACTGCCTATATATATAGGGGCGAAGTCGGTGCGGCTCGGGGGCATTCCTCGGCCGTGCAGATTTCGCTTGCCACGACTTCCCATGCGGCCTAATATTTTAAGCATCAAATATTTAACCATGATGTAGTGAGGCGAGCGATGCGCGTGCTTTGCATAGGCGGTGGCCCATCGGGCCTGTATTTCGGGCTGCTGATGAAGCTGCAGGACCCCGCCAACGAGGTGGTGGTGGTGGAGCGCAACCGGCCGTACGACACGTTCGGCTGGGGCGTGGTGTTCTCCGACGCCACGCTGGAAAACCTGCGCCAGGCCGACCCCGAGAGCGCGCGCGAGATCGACGCCGCGTTCAACCACTGGGACGACATCGACATCCATATCGGCGGCCGCACCATCCGCTCGGGCGGCCATGGCTTTATCGGCATCGGCCGCAAGCGGCTGCTGAACATCCTCCAGGCGCGCTGCGAGGCGCTGGGCGTGCAGCTCGTGTTCGAGACCGATGTGGCCGATGACCAGGCGCTGGCGCGCCAGCGCGGCGCCGACCTGGTGATTGCGTGCGATGGCATCAACAGCCGCATCCGCACGCGCTACGCCGAGACCTTCGCGCCGGATATCGACACCCGCCAGTGCCGCTTCGTCTGGCTCGGTACGCACAAGCTGTTCGATGCGTTCACGTTCGCGTTCGAGAAGACCGAGCACGGCTGGTTCCAGGCCCATGCGTACCGCTTTGACGACACCACGTCCACGTTCATCGTCGAGGCCCCCGAGCGCGTCTGGCGCGCCGCCGGCATCGAGCAGATGAGCCAGGAGGAGGGCGTGGCCTTCTGCGAGCGCCTGTTTGCGCGCCATCTGGACGGTCACAAGCTCATCAGCAACGCCACCCATCTGCGTGGCTCGGCCATCTGGATTCGTTTCCCGCGCGTGATCTGCCACCGCTGGGTCCACTGGAACACGCTGGACGATGGGCGCCGGGTGCCGGTTGTGCTGATGGGCGATGCAGCGCATACGGCACATTTTTCGATAGGGTCCGGGACCAAGTTGGCGCTGGAGGATGCCATCGACCTCGCCAACGCCATCGGGCGCGCGCACGGCGGCATCGACGGCCTGCCCGAGGCGTTGACGCACTATGAGGCCACCCGCAGTGTGGAAGTGCTCAAGATCCAGAACGCCGCGCGCAACTCCACGGAATGGTTCGAGAACGTGGAGCGCTACGCGGACAGCCTCGCGCCGGAGCAATTCGCCTACTCGCTGCTCACCCGCTCGCAGCGCATCTCCCACGAAAACCTGCGCGTGCGCGATGCCGGCTACGTGGCGGACTTCGAACAATGGCTGGCCGCCCAGGCCGGCGTGGTGCCCGAGACGCTGCAACTGCGCGCCGCCGATCCCCAACACGGCCTGCCGCCGATGTTCACGCCGTACCGCGTGCGCGGCGTCACGCTCAAGAACCGCGTGGTGGTCAGCCCGATGGCGATGTATTCGTCGGTCGATGGCGTGCCGGGCGACTTCCACCTCGTGCACCTGGGCGCACGGGCGCTGGGCGGGGCGGGCATGGTCGTGGCCGAGATGACCTGCGTGTCGCCGGACGCGCGGATCACGCCGGGATGCCCCGGCCTGTGGAACGACACGCAGCGCGATGCGTGGCGCCGGATCGTCGATTTCGTGCACGCCAACAGCGACGCGAAGATCGCCATCCAGCTGGGCCATGCGGGCCGCAAGGGCTCGACCCAACTGGGCTGGGAGAAGATGGACTACCCGCTGGCCGAGGGCAACTGGCCGCTGATCTCGGCGTCGCCGCTGCCCTACCTGCCCGGCATCTCGCAGATGCCGCGCGAGATGACCCCCGCCGACATGGCGCAGGTGCGCGATGACTTCGTGGCCAACGCCCGCCGCGCGGCGGAAGCGGGCTTCGACTGGCTGGAGCTGCACTGCGCCCACGGCTACCTGCTCTCCAGCTTCATCTCGCCGCTGACCAACCTGCGCACCGATGCCTATGGCGGCACGCTGGCGAACCGGCTGCGCTTCCCGCTCGAGGTGTTTGCCGCCGTGCGCGCGGTCTGGCCGGCGGAGCGGCCGATGTCGGTGCGGATTTCCGCGCACGACTGGGTGGAGGGCGGCATCACCGCCGACGACGCGGTGGCCATCGCGCGCGCGTTCAAGGCGGCCGGCGCGGACATGATCGACTGCTCGTCCGGGCAGGTCAGCCCCGACCAGGCGCCGGTTTATGGCCGGATGTACCAGACGCCGTTCGCGGACCGCATCCGCAACGAGGCCGGCATCCCGACGATTGCCGTCGGCGCCATCTTCGAGGCCGACCATGTGGACAGCATTGTCGCGGCGGGCCGCGCGGACCTGTGCGCGATTGCCCGCCCGCATCTGGCCGACCCGGCCTGGACGCTGCACGAGGCCGCGCGGCTCGGCTTCCGCGACGTGACCTGGCCGAAGCAGTATGTGGCCGGCAAGCGCCAGCTCGAAACCAATCTGGAGCGTGCGGCGGCTACGGCCGGTGTGCCGCCGGGGAAGTGACATGACGCCATCCCCATCCCCATCCTCGTCCCTGAGCGGCAGGCATGCCCTCGTCACCGGCGGCGGGCGCGGCATCGGCGCCGCCATCGCCCGCCAGCTGCTGGGCGAAGGCGCCAGCGTGACGCTGCTGGGCCGCGATGCCGCCACGCTCGACGCCACCGTCACCGCGCTGCAGGCGCACCGGCTCGGCGATGCCTCGGTGGGCGCTGTGTGCGCCGACATTGCCGATCCCGCCAGCGTGGAAGCGGCCTTTGCCGCCGCCACTGCGGCGCGCGGCGCCATCACCGTGTTGGTCAACAACGCCGGGCAGGCCCACAGCGCGCCGTTCGGCAAGACCGACCTCGCGCTGTGGCAGCGCATGCTCGACGTCAACCTGACCGGCACCTTCCTGTGTACGCAGGCCGCGCTGCCGGCGATGCTGGACGCGGGCTGGGGGCGCATCGTCAACGTGGCGAGCACGGCGGGGCTGATCGGCTACGGCTATGTCAGCGCCTACTGCGCGGCCAAGCACGGCGTGATCGGCCTGACGCGGGCGCTGGCGCTGGAGCTGGCCGCCAAGGGCATCACCGTCAACGCGGTCTGCCCGGGCTACACCGAAACCGACATCGTGCGCGACGCGGTAGCCAATATCGTCGGCAAGACCGGCCGCACGGAAGCCGAGGCGCGGGCCGAACTGGCCGCGCGCAACCCGCAGCGCCGGCTGGTGCAGCCGGACGAGGTGGCCGATGCCGTGGCGTGGCTGTGCCGCCCGTCGGCCTCCGCCATCACGGGGCAGGCCGTGCCCGTGGCCGGCGGCGAGGTCATGGCCGGCTGACATCGAACAAATTCGAAAGCGAAAGCGAGAGAGACAACCCATGAGCGAGATTGCACTGCACATGCATCACCACAAGCGCCGGTTTGCCGATTACCAGCCCCGGCACTTCCTGTGGTCGGTATCTGGTGACGGCAAGGTGGCCACCATCACGCTGAACCGGCCCGAGCGCAAGAACCCGCTGACCTTCGATTCCTATGCTGAGCTGCGCGACCTGTTCCGCGGCCTCTGCTACGCCACCGACATCAAGACCGTGGTGGTGACCGGCGCGGGCGGCAATTTCTGCTCGGGCGGCGATGTGCACGAGATCATCGGCCCGCTCACGAAGATGAGCATGCCCGAGCTGCTCGATTTCACCCGCATGACCGGCGATCTGGTCAAGGCGATGCGCGCCTGCCCGCAGCCGGTGATCAGCGCCATCGACGGCATCTGTGCCGGGGCCGGGGCGATGATGGCGCTGGCTTCAGACATGCGGCTCGGCACCCCGCAGGCCAAGACGGCCTTCCTGTTCGTGCGCGTGGGGCTGGCCGGCGCGGACATGGGCGCGTGTTCGCTGCTGCCGCGCGTGATCGGGCAGGGCCGGGCGAGCGAGCTGCTCTACACGGGCCGCGCGATGAGCGCCGAGGAAGGCCAGCAATGGGGCTTCTTCAATGCGCTGCACGCGCCGGACGCCGTGCTGGCCGCCGCCCAGGCGCTGGCCGCCCAGATCGCGGCGGGGCCGACCTTCGCGCATGGCGTGACCAAGAAGCTGCTGCATCAGGAATGGAACATGGGGCTGGACGAGGCGATCGAGGCCGAGGCCGAGGCGCAGGCCATCTGCATGCAGACCCGGGACTTCCGCCGCGCCTACGACGCCTTCGTGGCGAAGCAGAAGCCGGTGTTCGAGGGCGATTGAGGCGGATTGAGGCCAGGAGCATCCATGAGCGACAAGACCTACCTCGACCTGCCGTTTTTCGACGATGCGCACCGGGCGCTGGAGCGCGACTTGGACGCGTGGTGCCGCACCGCGCTGGCCCACGTCGATCACGCCGATGCGGACGCCGCCTGCCGCGCGCTGGTGCGGCAGCTGGGCGACGCCGGCTGGCTGCGCTACTGCGTGCCAGCGGCCCACGGCGGCGCGCTGCCGGCGCTGGACTCGCGCGCGCTGTGCCTGCTGCGCGAAACGCTGGCCCGCCACGATGGGCTGGCCGACTTCGCCTTCGCCATGCAGGGGCTGGGCTCGGGCGCGATCACGCTGGCCGGCAGCGACGCCGTGCGCGCCCATTACCTGCCGCGCGTGGCGCGCGGGGAGGCCATCGCCGCGTTCGCGCTGTCCGAGCCCGAGGCTGGCTCAGACGTGGCGGCAATGCAATGCAGCGCGCGGCTGGCCGAGGACGGCAGCCACTACGTGCTGAATGGTAGCAAGACGTGGATTTCGAACGGCGGCATCGCCGATTTCTACTGCGTGTTCGCCCGCACCGGCGAGGCGCCGGGCGCGCGCGGCATCACCGCCTTCGTGGTGGATGCCGACACGCCGGGCCTGCGCATTGCCGAGCGGATCGACGTGATCGCCCCGCACCCGCTGGCCACGCTGCAATTCGACAACTGCCGCGTGCCCGTGGGCCAGCGGCTGGGCGAGCCGGGGCAGGGCTTCAAGGTGGCGATGATGACGCTCGACATCTTCCGCGCCTCGGTGGCGGCGGCCGCGCTGGGCTTCGGCCGGGCCGCGCTGGACGATGCGCTGGCGCGCGCCACCAGCCGCCCGATGTTCGGCGGCGTGCTGGCGGACCTGCAACTGACCCAGGCCGCCATCGGCGACATGGCTACGGCAGTGGACGCCGCCGCGCTGCTCACCTACCGCGCCGCGTGGCTGCGCGACGTGCGGGGCGTGCGCACCACCCGGGAAGCGGCGATGGCCAAGATGGTGGCCACCGAGAACGCCCAGCAGGTCATCGACCGTGCCGTGCAGATGTTTGGCGGGCTCGGGGTGAAGGTCGGCACGCGCGTGGAAAGCCTGTATCGCGAGATCCGTTCGCTGCGGATCTATGAAGGCGCCACCGAGGTGCAGAAGCTGATCATCGCGCGCGAGACGCTGGCCGCGGCCGAGCGCAGCCGGTCGTAAATCGACGAAAACAGGAGAGACAAGCATGGCCGCCCCCGCCCCTGCCGCTTCCACTTCCACGACTTCCACGCGCGATACCGTGGTTGACACCTTCGCCCGCGACCGCCTGCCGCCGCCGGCGCAATGGCCCGCGTTCCGCTTCAACGCGGATACCACCTATCCGGCGCGGCTCAACGCCGCCGAGGCGCTGGTGGACCACCACGTGGCGGCCGGGCAGGGCGCCCGCGTGGCCATTCGGCACGAGCGCGACGGCCGCATCGAGACCGTGACCTATGCCGAACTGGCCGCGCTGGTCAGCCGCATCGCCCATGTGCTGGTGGAAGACATGGCGCTGGTGCCCGGCAACCGCGTGCTGCTGCGCGGGCCGAACAACCTGATGATGGCGGCCTGCTGGCTGGCCACGCTGAAGGCCGGGCTGATTGCCGTGCCGACCATGCCGCTGCTGCGCGCGAAGGAGCTGAAGCAGGTCATCGACAAGGCGCAGGTGAGCGCGGCGCTTTGCGACGCCCGGCTCCAGGCCGAACTCGACGCCAACCGGCTGGCCGGCGGCGAGCACTTCTGCCCCAGCCTCAAGACGGTGCGCTACTTCAATGGCACCGGCCCCGACGCGCTGGAGACGGCGCTGGCCGGCAAGTCCGACGCCTTCACTGCCTGCGACACGGCCGCTGACGACACCTGCCTGATCGCCTTCACCAGCGGCACTACCGGCCAGCCCAAGGGCACGATGCACTTCCACCGCGACGTGCTGGCGATGTGCGACCTGTTCCCGCGCCACGTGCTCAAGCCCACGGCGGACGACATCTTCTGCGGCACGCCGCCGCTGGCGTTCACCTTCGGGCTGGGCGGGATGCTGTGCTTTCCGCTGCGGATCGGGGCGAGCACGGCGCTGGCCGAGAAGCTCACGCCCGAGACGCTGCTGAAGCTGATCCAGGATCACCGCGCGACCATCGTCTTCACAGCGCCGACCTTCTATCGCCAGATGGCCACGCTGGCGCCGCAGTTCGACCTCTCCAGCCTGAGGAAGAGCGTCTCCGCCGGCGAGGCGCTGCCGGACGCCACGCGCCAGGCGTGGAAGGCGGCCACCGGCATCGAGATGACCGATGGGCTGGGCGGCACCGAAATGATGCACATCTTCATCTCCAGCGCCGGCGCCGACGTGCGCCCCGGCGCGGTGGGCCGCGTGGTGCCGGGCTACGAGGCCCGCATCGTCGATGAAGCCATGCAGCCGGTGCCGCCGGGTACGGTCGGCAAGCTGGCCGTGCGCGGGCCCACGGGCTGCCGCTACCTGGACGACCCGCGCCAGACCCACTACGTGCGGGATGGCTGGAACCTGCCGGGCGATACCTTCATGGCCGACGCCGACGGCTACTACTTCTATCAGGCGCGCTCGGACGACATGATCATCTCGGCCGGCTACAACATCGCCGGCCCCGAGGTGGAAGGCACGCTGATGCGCCACGAGGCCGTGGCCGAGTGCGGCGTGGTGGGCGCGCCGGACCCCGAGCGCGGGCAGGTGGTGATGGCCTATGTGGTGCTGCGGCCCGGCGTGGAGCCGGGCGACGCCACGCGCGCCGCGCTGCAGGACTACGTGAAGCGCGAGATCGCGCCTTATAAATACCCACGCCGGATCGAGTTTGTGGCCGCGCTGCCGCGTACCGAGACGGGCAAGCTGCAACGGTTCCGGCTGCGCCAGCTGGCCGCCGGGGCGGAGGGCAGCCAGCCATGAGCGAGGTATTCCGCAATACGGTGCGGGTGCGCTTCAAGCACTGCGACACGGCCGGCATCGTGTTCTATCCGCGCTACTTCGAGATGCTGAACGATTTGATCGAGGACTGGTTTGCCGATGGGCTCGACTGGCCGTTCGACGCCATGCACCTCGCCGGCCACGCCGGCGTGCCGACCGCCGAACTGCAATGCCGCTTCACCGCGCCGAGCCGGCTGGGCGAGTTGCTGACGCGCGAGTTGCGCGTGACGCACATCGGCCGCACCAGCTTCGCCATCGACACCCGCTTCGCCGGGCCGGACGGCGACACCCGCCTGACGGTGGCGCAGCGGCTCGTCTGTGTCGATACCCGAACCATGGCGCCCACGCCGCTACCCGACCGGGTACGCACCGCGATGGCGCGCTTCCTTCATTCCCACGCATAACCGGATCGCCATATGCTGAAAACACTGCAACCGCCCGACTGGGCACCGCCCCGGGGCTACGCCAACGGCATCCTTGCCGAGATGACGGTGGGCAGCCGTCTGATCTTCGTCGGCGGCCAGATCGGCTGGAATGCCCAGTGCGAGTTCGAGACCGACGACTTCGCGCTCCAGGTGGCGCAGACGCTGCGCAATATCGTGGCGGTGCTGGCGGCGGGCGGGGCACGCCCCGAGCACATCGCGCGCATGACCTGGTACGTGAAGGACAAAGCCGCCTACGTGGGCGCCTACAAGGCCATCGGCCAGCACTATCGGGACATTATCGGCCGGCACTTCCCGGCGATGACGGCGGTGGAGGTGGCGGACCTTGTGGAGCCGCGCGCCAAGGTGGAGATCGAGGTCACGGCGGTGGTACCGGCGGACGGGGTGGCCGAATAGCGGCCGCGCTGTATATAACCGATCACGGCGGGACTTGCCATCGCAAGTCCTTGAAAACTTGAGAAATTGGGCGCGGCGGGATATAATTCGAAAGTTTCGCTTTCAGAACCCTTCACCCTAGCGCCTACCGTATTCCACCTTCCGCCGCCCCATCCGCGCGCGCCGTTCGTGCACTGCATAAAGTGACGAATGAGACGCAGCCGGCCGGTCCCTCGCCCATTGCGCGCGAGGCGCCGCCCCGGGGCACGAGGCGTTGAGCAGGTCGGTCACGGGGTGAGTCCAGCAGGAGCCTACCCGTGTTACCGTCTTTTCCGTCCGCCATTCTCGCGCTTGCAGACGGCACGGTCTTTCGTGGCTATTCCATCGGCGCTTCCGGCCATACCATCGGCGAAGTGGTGTTCAACACCGCTATCACCGGTTACCAGGAAATCCTCACCGACCCGAGCTATTCCCGGCAGATCGTCACGCTGACGTATCCGCATATCGGCAATGTCGGGGTGAATCGTGAGGACGTCGAAGCCACGAAAGTCCATGCCGCCGGCCTGATCATCAAGGATCTGCCGATTCTGGCCTCGAGCTTCCGCAAGGAGCACACACTCGCCCACTACCTCAAGCAGGAAAAGGTGGTGGCCATCGCCGGCATCGATACCCGCAAGCTGACCCGTATCCTGCGCGAGAAGGGTGCCCAGAACGGCTGCATCCTGGCTGGCGAGGACAACGTCCAGAAGGCTATCGACCTGGCCCGCTCGTTCCCCGGTCTGGCCGGCATGGACCTGGCCAAGGTGGTGTCGGTCAAGGAACCGTACGAATGGACCCAGAACGAGTGGAAGCTCGGCGAGGGCTACGGCAAGCTGGACAAGCCGCAGTTCCACGTGGTGGCCTATGACTACGGCGTCAAGTTCAACATCCTGCGCATGCTGGCCGAGCGCGGCTGCAAGGTCACGGTGCTGCCGGCCCAGGCCAGCGCCGCCGACGCCCTGGCGCTGAATCCGGACGGCATCTTCCTGTCCAACGGCCCCGGCGACCCCGAGCCGTGCGATTACGCCGTGGCCGCCACGCGCGAGTTCATCGCACGCGGCATCCCCACCTTCGGCATCTGCCTGGGTCACCAGATCATGGCTCTGGCCGTGGGCGCCAAGACCCTCAAGATGAAGTTCGGCCACCATGGCGCGAACCATCCGGTCAAGGACATGGACGATGGTCGTGTGGTGATTACGTCGCAAAATCACGGTTTCGCCGTGGATGCAGCCACGCTGCCGGCCAACGTGCGCGTCACGCACACGTCGCTGTTCGACGGCTCGCTGCAGGGCTTCACGCTGACGGACAAGCCGGCGTTCTGCTTCCAGGGTCACCCGGAAGCCTCGCCCGGCCCGCATGACGTGGCTTACCTGTTCGACCGCTTCATCAAGCTGATGAAGGACGCGAAGCAGTAAGCCGCCGCGAACGAGAACAAGGACACAGCGAGAAACCATGAACGCGTTCATGCACGCCAGCCTGGGCATTACCGATTTCTGGACCTTTGTGCTCGGCACGATCTTCATCGTGCTGCTGCCGGGGCCGAACTCGATGTACGTGCTGTCGGTGGCCGCCCAGCGTGGCGTGCGCGCCGGCTACCGGGGGGCGTGCGGCGTGTTCCTGGGCGACCTGATCCTGATGGTGCTGTCGGCTGCAGGGGTGGCGTCGCTGCTCAAGGCCAGCCCGGCGCTGTTCTACGTGGTCAAGTACATCGGTGCGGCCTATCTGGCCTGGATCGGCTTCCAGATGCTGCGCGGCGCGCTGCGCAGCTGGTCGCAGCGGGGCGAGCCCGGGCAGCCGGCGGCGACGGCACTGCCGGTCGAGCGCACCACGGACCCGTTCCGCAAGGCGCTCGTCATCAGCCTGCTGAACCCGAAAGCCATCCTGTTCTTCATCTCGTTCTTTATCCAGTTCGTGGACCCGCAGTTCGCGCGCCCGGTGCTGTCGTTCGTGGCGCTGGGGCTGGTCTGCCAGATCTGCAGCTTTGCCTACCTGACCACCATCATCCTTGTGGGCGCGCGGCTTGCCGAAGCGTTCCGCCGGCGCCGCAGGCTGTCGGCAGGCATGGCAAGCGGCGTGGGGGCCATGTTCATCGGCTTCGGCGCGAAGCTGGCAACGGCCACGCTGAACTGATCCGGCGAGTCGCAATAACCTGAATATCCGGCGCGGCGCGCGACACCTTCGCGCACCGGCCACCAAAGAGAGCGTGCAATGCCAAAACGCACAGACATCAAGAGCATCCTCATCATCGGCGCGGGCCCCATCATCATCGGGCAGGCGTGCGAATTCGACTACTCCGGCGCCCAGGCCTGCAAGGCCCTGCGCGAAGAGGGCTACAAGGTCATCCTGGTCAATTCGAACCCGGCGACCATCATGACGGACCCGAATACGGCCGACGTGACCTACATCGAGCCCATCACCTGGGAAGTGGTCGAGCGCATCATCGAGCGCGAGCGTCCCGATGCGATCCTGCCGACCATGGGCGGCCAGACCGCGCTGAACTGCGCGCTGGACCTGCATCGCCATGGCGTGCTGGACAAGTACAAGGTGGAGCTGATCGGCGCGTCGCCGGAAGCCATCGACAAGGCCGAGGACCGCCAGAAGTTCAAGGATGCGATGACCAAGATCGGTCTCGGTTCGGCAAAGTCTGGTATCGCGCACTCGATGGACGAGGCCGTGGCCGTGCAGTCGCGCATCGCCGCGGATACCGGTACGGCGGGCTACCCGATCGTGATCCGCCCGTCGTTCACGCTGGGCGGCTCAGGCGGCGGCATTGCCTACAACCGCGAGGAATTCGAGGAAATCTGCAAGCGCGGCCTGGACCTGTCGCCGACGCGCGAGCTGCTGATCGAGGAATCGCTGCTGGGCTGGAAGGAATACGAGATGGAAGTGGTCCGCGACAAGGCGGACAACTGCATCATCATCTGCTCGATCGAGAACCTGGACCCGATGGGCATCCACACCGGCGACTCGATCACCGTGGCCCCGGCGCAGACGCTGACCGACAAGGAATACCAGATCCTGCGTAACGCCTCGCTGGCCGTGCTGCGCGAGATTGGCGTGGATACGGGTGGCTCGAACGTGCAGTTCTCGATCAACCCGGCCGATGGCCGCATGATCGTGATCGAGATGAACCCGCGCGTGTCGCGTTCGTCGGCATTGGCCTCGAAGGCCACCGGTTTCCCGATCGCCAAGGTGGCGGCCAAGCTGGCCGTGGGCTACACGCTGGACGAGCTGAAGAACGAGATTACCGGCGGCCAGACCCCGGCATCGTTCGAGCCGTCGATCGACTACGTGGTCACCAAGGTGCCGCGTTTCGCCTTCGAGAAGTTCCCGCAGGCCGACAGCCACCTGACCACGCAGATGAAGTCCGTGGGCGAGGTGATGGCGATGGGCCGTACCTTCCAGGAATCGTTCCAGAAGGCGCTGCGCGGCCTGGAAGTGGGCGTGGACGGCCTGGACGAGAAGTCGACCGACCGCGACGAGGTGGTGGAAGAGATCGGCGAGGCCGGCCCGGACCGCATCTGGTACGTGGGCGATGCGTTCCGCCTGGGCATGTCGCTCGAGGAAGTGCATGCCGAGACCGCCATCGACCC
The DNA here is from genome assembly GCF_052115685.1 of Cupriavidus sp. 2KB_3. NCBI lineage: Bacteria > Pseudomonadati > Pseudomonadota > Betaproteobacteria > Burkholderiales > Burkholderiaceae > Cupriavidus > Cupriavidus sp. 2KB_3. Next base: position 35,959 of record NZ_JBFRHD010000012.1, on the reverse strand, counting down.
GTGGTTCCTGGCCCAGATCGAAGACATCGTGAAGACCGAGTCCATCGTGCGCAACCGCACGCTGGCCAGCCTCTCGACGGCCGAACTGCGCCTGCTCAAGCAGAAGGGTTTCTCGGACCGCCGCCTGGCGAAGCTGCTCAAGACCGACGCCAAGTCGGTGCGCGAGGCGCGGATCGCCCAGAACGTGCGTCCGGTCTACAAGCGCGTGGACACCTGCGCGGCCGAGTTCGCCACCAACACCGCCTACATGTACGGCACGTACGAAGCCGAACACGGCGAGTGCGAGGCCGAGCCGACCGCCAACAAGAAGATCATGGTGCTGGGCGGTGGCCCGAACCGGATCGGCCAGGGCATCGAGTTCGACTATTGCTGCGTGCACGCCGCGCTGGCGCTGCGCGAAGACGGGTACGAGACCATCATGGTCAACTGCAACCCGGAAACCGTGTCGACCGACTATGACACCTCGGACCGCCTGTACTTCGAGCCGCTGACGCTGGAAGACGTGCTGGAAATCGTCGACAAGGAAAAGCCGGTCGGCGTGATCGTCCAGTACGGCGGCCAGACCCCGCTGAAGCTGGCGCTGGACCTGGAAGCCAACGGCGTGCCCATCATCGGCACCAGCCCGGACATGATCGACGCCGCGGAAGACCGCGAGCGCTTCCAGAAGCTGCTGCAGGAGCTGGGCCTGCGCCAGCCGCCGAACCGCACCGCGCGGGCCGAGGACGAGGCGCTGCGCCTGGCCGAGGAAATCGGCTACCCGCTGGTGGTGCGCCCGTCGTACGTGCTGGGTGGCCGCGCGATGGAAATCGTGCACGAGCCGCGCGACCTCGAGCGCTACATGCGCGAGGCCGTGAAGGTGTCGCACGACTCCCCGGTGCTGCTGGACCGCTTCCTGAACGACGCGATCGAATGCGACGTGGACGCGCTGTGCGACGGCCAGCGCGTGTTCATCGGCGGCGTGATGGAGCACATCGAGCAGGCTGGCGTGCACTCGGGCGACTCGGCTTGCTCGCTGCCGCCGTACTCGCTCTCGCAAGCCACCGTGGACGAGCTGAAGCGCCAGACCGCCGCCATGGCCAAGGCACTGAACGTGATCGGCCTGATGAACGTGCAGTTCGCGATCCAGCAGAACAACGGCGAAGACACCGTGTACGTGCTGGAAGTGAACCCGCGCGCCTCGCGGACCGTGCCGTATGTGTCGAAGGCTACCGGCCTGTCGCTGGCGAAGATCGCCGCGCGCTGCATGGCCGGCCAGTCGCTGGACTCGCAGGGCATTGGCGAAGAGGTGGTGCCGCCGTACTTCAGCGTCAAGGAAGCCGTGTTCCCGTTCAACAAGTTCCCGGGCGTGGACCCGGTGCTTGGACCCGAGATGCGCTCCACCGGTGAAGTGATGGGCGTGGGCAAGGTGTTCGGCGAGGCACTGTTCAAGAGCCAGCTGGCTGCCGGTTCGCGCCTGCCGGAGAAGGGCACCGTGCTGATCACCGTCAAGGACAGCGACAAGCCGCGCGCGGTAGGCGTGGCCCGCATGCTGCACGACATGGGCTACCCGATCGTCGCCACGCGCGGTACGGCGTCGGCCATCGAGGCGGCGGGCATCCCGGTGCGCGTGGTCAACAAGGTCAAGGACGGCCGTCCGCACATCGTGGACATGATCAAGAACGGCGAACTGGCGCTGGTGTTCACCACGGTGGACGAGACGCGCACGGCTATCGCCGATTCGCGTTCGATCCGCATCGCCGCGCTGGCTGGCCGGGTGCCTTACTACACCACCATTGCCGGCGCCCGCGCCGCAGTGGAGGGCCTGAAGCACATGCAAAGCCTGGAGGTCTACGACCTGCAGAGCCTGCACAAGCAACTGGCCTGATTGCTGCGCTGCCAGACCCGCCGGGTTGATACCGGCGGGCTTTCTGGCCTACACTACGTCGAATTCGTCGATTGAACGGCCTTAGGGCCGTTCGGTCCTATCCGAAAGCCGCGGTCGAGCGGAAGTGCCTCCAGCAACCTTGCCGGGCGCATGGCTCCAGCTCCGCTGCGGCTCATTTTTTTGTTGAACGAGATATGAGCACCATTCCGATTACCAAGCGTGGCGCCGAACTCCTGAAGGAAGAACTGCAGCGCCTCAAGGCCGTCGAACGTCCCGCGGTGATCACGGCGATCTCCGAAGCCCGCGCGCAGGGCGATCTGTCGGAAAACGCCGAGTACGACGCCGCCAAGGAAAAGCAGGCCTTTATCGAAGGCCGCATCCTGGAAGTGGAGTCGAAGCTGTCGGCTGCCCAGGTCATCGATCCGACCCAGCTCGACACGGACGGCCGCATCGTCTTTGGCGCCACTGTGGACCTGGAAGACCTGGGATCGGGCAAGGCCGTGAGCTACCAGATCGTCGGCGACGACGAAGCCGACCTCGACAGCGGCAAGATTTCGGTCAGCTCGCCCATCGCCCGGGCGCTGATCGGCAAGTTCGAAGGCGACGTGGCCGTCGTGCTGGCCCCGGGTGGCGAGCGCGAATACGAAGTGATCACCGTCCGCTACGTCTGACGGGCGCCCACACGTGTTCTCCTCCTCATATTCGAACCTGCCGCCGCTGCCACACCGGATTTTCCTGCTGCTGACCGTCGTCTGGGCAGGCAGTTTGTGGACAGTAGGCTACATGGTGGCGCCGACGCTGTTTTCGGTGCTGCCGAGCCGCGAGATGGCGGGCATGATTGCCGGCCACCTGTTCCGGACCGAGGCGATCCTCGGCATCACGGTAGGCGTGCTGCAACTGGTCTTGTGCAATGTGATGATCCGCCGTGGCGCCCAGCGCTATCGCACGCTGCGCTGGATCGTGCTGGCCATGCTGGTTTGCGTGCTGGCTGGCTACTTCGGCGTGCAGCCGTTCATGGAAGGGCTCAAGGTCCGCGCGCAGGCGCTGAACCTGGGCGTCTCCGAATCGCCGTTCAAGGGCCAGTTCGGCATGCTGCACGGCGTGTCGAGCGTCATCTACCTCGTGCAGAGCATCCTGGCGCTGGTGCTGGTGTGGCGCGCTGCGGCGCCGCGTTCGGCCGGGGAATAAAAAAACGCCCGCGCGAGCGGGCGTTCTTCAGGCCAGAACAGGCAGGGCAGGGCGGATCAGCCCAGCGCCTTCTTCTTCTGGCTGCTGGGGCGGGCGCGCAGGCGCTTGACGTTGCCGCCCTGGGTCACGCGCTCGTTGCCGAGTACGGTCACTTCCTTGCGGGTAGGCCGGCGGTTCGGCGCGGCGCTGGGCTTGCGGACCGTCACGGTGCGCGGCGCGGCGCCAGTGGTCGGACGGCGCGGGGCCATGCGACCCAGTTCCTCGGGCCGGTTCTCTTCCAGGCGGGCCGGACCCGGACGCCAGATCACGAGCAGCTTGCCGATATGCTGGATGGGCGCGGCGTCGAGTTCGTCGCAGATGGCTTCATAAATGGCGATGCGCGTGTCGCGCTCGTCGCCGAATACACGGATCTTGATCAGATCGTGAGCCGCCAGGCTCCGGTCGATCTCGGCCAGGACCGCGCGGGTCAGGCCTTCCGCACCAACCATGACCACGGGGTTCAAGCCGTGGGCGCGGGCGCGGAGGGAGGAGCGTTGGGCAGGTATCAGTTCTAGTGCGGGCATGTCAGGGCGCAAAGCGGAATGGCGCGTATTATCCGCCAAAATGGCGCCGGCAGGCGGTAAAGATCAGCAAAAAATGGCAAAGAACAAGTTTAATCACGCGTGGTTGCACGACCACATCAACGATCCCTACGTGAAAATGGCCCAGCGCGAAGGCTATCGCGCCCGTGCGGCCTACAAGCTCAAGGAGATCGACGAGCAGGACAAGCTGATCCAGCCGGGTCACGTCATCGTTGACCTGGGCGCAGCGCCGGGCAGCTGGAGCCAGTACGCCCGCAACCGGCTGGCGGCATCGCCGCGCGCCAAGGACGGCAAGATCGACGGGGCGGTGATCGCCATCGACCTGCTGCCGATGGAACCTGTCGCCGACGTCACTTTTATCCAGGGTGACTTCCGCGAGGAGGCGGTATTCCGGGAATTCGAAGAGGTGGTCCTGGCCGCTTCCGGCGGCACCCGGATCGACCTTGTTATCTCGGACATGGCCCCCAATTTGTCCGGTGTGGCTTCGGCCGATTCGGCCCGGATCGAATATTTGTGCGATCTGGCCCTCGAATTCGCCCAGGCGCACCTGAAACCCGAGGGATCGTTGCTGGTAAAGTGCTTCCACGGCAGCGGATATAGCCAGATCGTGGAGAAATTCAAGCGCCAATTCAAGGTAGTCGCCAAGCGCAAGCCCAAGGCGTCGCGCGACAAGTCTTCAGAAACCTTTATTCTTGGGCGTTACCTGAAGTCGGTGGACTGAAACGTGCGCCGGACACCCCGGGCGGCTTGCCGGCATGGGGCGCCTCGGGCACTATCGGGACCATAGATTCAGAGATTCCCTGCGGGGGCGGGGGCTGCATTACAATGCAATGCAGCTATCCCGTTGGCAAGGCAATTGCAAAGGAGTTCGGCCTTGAATAACAACCTGTTTCAAAAGGCGGCAATCTGGCTCGTGATCGCGCTGGTATTGTTCACCGTCTTCAAGCAGTTCGACAAACCACGCGCCCAGGACGGTGTCACCTATTCGCAGTTCATGGATGACGCCAAGAACGGCAAGGTGAGCCGCGTCGACGTGCAGGGCCGTAATCTCGTGGTCTCGCCCAAAGAGGGCGCCAAGTACACGATCATTTCGCCGGGCGACATCTGGATGGTCGGCGACCTGATGAAGTATGGCGTCCAGGTAACCGGCAAGGCCGACGACGAGCCGAACGTGCTGGTCCAGGCCCTGTACTACCTCGGACCGACCTTGCTGATCATCGTCTTCTGGTTCTACATGATGCGGCAGATGCAGGGCGGCGGGAAAGGCGGTGCCTTCTCCTTCGGCAAGTCCCGTGCGCGCCTGATCGACGAAAACCAGAATGCCGTCACGTTCTCGGACGTCGCGGGCTGCGACGAGGCCAAGGAGGAAGTGGTCGAACTGGTCGACTTCCTCAAGGATCCGCAGAAATTCCAGAAGCTGGGCGGGCGCATTCCGCGCGGCGTGCTGCTGGTGGGCCCTCCGGGTACCGGCAAGACGCTGCTGGCGCGTGCCATCGCCGGCGAAGCCAAGGTGCCGTTCTTCAGCATTTCCGGTTCGGACTTCGTTGAAATGTTCGTCGGCGTGGGCGCGGCCCGTGTGCGCGACATGTTCGAGAACGCCAAGAAGCAGGCGCCTTGCATCGTGTTCATCGATGAAATCGACGCGGTCGGTCGCCATCGCGGCGCCGGCATGGGCGGCGGCAACGACGAGCGCGAGCAGACGCTGAACCAGATGCTGGTCGAGATGGATGGCTTCGAGGCCAACTCGGGCGTCATCGTGATCGCCGCGACCAACCGCGCCGACGTGCTGGACAAGGCGCTGCTGCGTCCGGGCCGTTTCGACCGCCAGGTCTACGTGGGCCTGCCGGACATCCGCGGCCGCGAGCAGATCCTGAAGGTGCATATGCGCAAGGTGCCGATCGGCAACGACGTGGACGCATCGGTGATCGGTCGCGGTACCCCGGGCTTCTCGGGTGCCGACCTGGCCAACCTGGTCAACGAGGCCGCGCTGTTCGCCGCCCGCCGCAACAAGCGCGTGGTGGACATGCAGGACTTCGAGGACGCCAAGGACAAGATCTTCATGGGCCCGGAGCGCAAGTCGACGGTCATGCGCGAGGAAGAGCGCAAGGCCACGGCTTACCACGAGTCCGGCCACGCGGTGGTGGCCAAGCTGCTGCCGAAGGCCGATCCGGTGCACAAGGTTACGATCATGCCGCGCGGCTGGGCATTGGGCGTGACCTGGCAGCTGCCGGAGCATGACAAGTATTCGAAGTACAAGGACAACATGCTCGACGAGATCGCGATTCTCTTCGGCGGCCGTGCGGCGGAGGAGGTCTTCCTCAATGCCATGAGCACGGGGGCGTCCAACGACTTCGAGCGCGCCACCAAGATCGCCCGCGATATGGTGACCCGTTTCGGCATGAGCGATTCGCTCGGCGCCATGGTGTATGTCGATACGGAGCAGGACGGCATGTTCGGCAAGCTCTCGTCGAAGACCGTGTCCGAGGCCACCCAGCAGAAGGTTGACGGCGAGATCCGTCGCATCATCGACGAGCAGTACGCGCTGGCCAAGCGCCTGCTTGAAGATCACCGCGACAAGGTCGAGGCGATGACCAGCGCCCTGATGGAGTGGGAAACGATCGACGCCGATCAGGTGAACGACATCATGGCTGGCAAGCCGCCGCGTCCGCCGCGTAACGTGTCGGGCCAGAACGGTGGTGGCAACACGCCTTCGGGCGGTTCACCGGTGGCGCCGACCAACGCGCCTGCCACGGCCTGATCGCGATTGCCCTGCCTTTGCAGGCGGGCAGTTCAGAAGCCGGTGCCCTGCGCACCGGCTTTTTCCATTCCAGGACACCAGATCTTGTCGACCGAGTTCTTCCAGTGCGGGCGCTACCGCTTCGCCCGCAACCGCCGCCCGCTGGTGATGGGCATCCTCAACGTCACGCCCGATTCGTTCTCCGACGGCGGCCAGCATGCGGGCCGCGACGCGGCCCTGCGCCACGCGGAGCAGATGATCGCCGAAGGCGTGGACATCATCGACATTGGCGGGGAATCCAGCCGCCCGGGTTCGGCGGCGCTGCCGCTGGACCAGGAGCTGGCCCGCGTGATGCCGATCGTCGAGGCCCTGGCGGCGTGTGGCAAACCGTTGTCGATCGACACCTACAAGCCCGAAGTCATGCGTGCGGCACTGGCGGGCGGAGCGGATCTGATCAACGATATCTGGGGCTTCCGCATGCCGGGCGCGGTGGAAGCCGTGTCCGGTGCGGCGGCGGGGCAGGCGGGCCTGTGCGTGATGCACATGCAGCGTGATCCGCAGACCATGCAGGAAGACCCGCAGTACACCGACGTAGTGGCCGAGGTGGAGGAATTCCTGCGCGAACGGGTGTCAACCCTGCGTGCGGCGGGCGTGGACGGCGCGCGTATTTCGCTCGACCCGGGGTTTGGATTTGGCAAGACGCCGGATCATAATCTCCGTCTGCTCGGCCAAATGCCGCGGCTGGCCGTGGACGGCCTGCCGATCCTGGCCGGGCTCTCGCGCAAGTCGACGCTTGGCGCCATTCTCGGCGGCAGGCCGCCGCAGCAGCGCGTGGCGGCCAGCCTGGCGGCGGCCGTGTGCGCGGCGGAGCGGGGCGCATTTATCGTGCGGGTGCACGACGTGGAACAGACGGTGGACGCCATCAAGACCTGGTGGGCGATTCGCCATGAATCAGTTGCCGGTACAGGGCAATCGGGAGAATGAAACAGATGACGCGCAAGTATTTCGGGACAGATGGCGTGCGGGGTCGGGTAGGTGAAGCGCCGATCACGCCGGATTTCGTGATGCGACTGGGCTATGCCGCCGGCAAGGTGCTGGCGCTGGGCCAGAAGACCAGCCAGGGCCGGCCGACCGTGCTGATCGGCAAGGACACGCGGATCTCGGGCTATATGCTCGAAGCTGCACTGGAAGCCGGCTTCACGGCTGCCGGCGTGCACGTGCTGCTGACCGGCCCGCTGCCCACGCCGGGCGTGGCCTACCTGACCCGCGCGCTGCGCCTGGCGGCGGGCGTGGTCATTTCCGCGAGCCACAATCCGTACTATGACAACGGCATCAAGTTCTTCTCGTCGACGGGCGACAAGCTGCCGGACGAGGTGGAGCAGAAGATCGAAGCCCAGCTCGAGGAGCCGATGGCCTGTGTGCGTTCGGACGACCTCGGCCGCGCGCGCCGCATCGAGGATGCGGCTGGCCGCTACATCGAATTCTGCAAGAGCACGTTCCCGTATGAGCAGGACCTGCACGGGCTCAAGCTTGTGGTGGACTGCGCCCACGGCGCGGCGTACCACATCGCCCCGCACGTTTTCCATGAACTCGGTGCCGAGGTGATTTCCATCGGTAACCAGCCGGACGGCCGCAACATCAACGCCGGCTACGGCGCAACGGCGCCCGAGAAGCTGATCGAGTCTGTCAAGGCGCACGGCGCGCACCTGGGCCTGGCCTTCGACGGCGATGCCGACCGCCTCCAGGTGGTGGATGCCGACGGCCGGCTCTACAACGGTGACGAATTGCTGTACCTGATCGTGCGTGACCGCCAGGCCGCCGGCCAGCGGGTAGATGGCGCAGTGGGTACGCTGATGACCAACATGGCCGTCGAGTTGGCGCTCAAGCGTCTCGGCGTCGAATTCGTCCGCGCGAAGGTGGGCGACCGCTACGTGCTGGAAGAACTCAACAAGCGCAAGTGGACGCTCGGCGGCGAGGGCTCCGGCCATCTTTTGTGTCTGGATCGTCACACGACGGGCGATGGCATCGTGTCGGCACTCCAGGTGCTGGCTGCGCTGCGCCGCAGCGGCAAGACATTGGCCCAGCTGCTGGAAGGCGTGAAGCTGTTCCCGCAGACGCTGATCAACGTTCGTGTGGAGAAAGGCTTCGACTGGCAGACCCATGCCGGTCTGGAGGCGATGCGCGCCAAGGTTGAGCCGGAACTGGAAGGCCGCGGCCGGGTGCTGATCCGGGCCTCGGGCACCGAGCCGGTGGTCCGTGTGATGGTGGAGGCCGAGCAGGTCGAAACCTCCGAACGCGCCGCCCAGGCGCTGGCTGACTCGCTGCGCGCCTGACCTGACCTGACCCCTCCCTGACTTAAAAAAGACGCCAGCGTGATGCTGGCGTCTTTTTTTGTGCCTGGTTATCCACTTTTGGTGGGTTGTTCATCGGTCACAAGCGCCCATTTAAGAACATCTCGTGTTGTCACGGATCTGTCATACAGAAAGCATAAAGTTCGGATGTCAAAAATTTGTCATTCCCAACCATGTTCTCTGGAGGACATATGAAGCTGGTCAAGACTGCCGTGGCAGGCATCGTTTCGATGGTAGTGGTGGGTACTGCGTTCGCGGCGGAAATTACCGGTGCAGGCGCTTCGTTCCCGGCGCCCGTGTATTCCAAATGGGCAGACGCCTACCAAAAAGCTACGGGTAACAAGGTCAACTATCAATCCATCGGTTCGTCGGGCGGCATCAAGCAGATTGGCGCCAAGACGGTCGATTTCGGTGCATCGGACGCCCCGCTGAAGGACGAGGAACTGGCCAAGCAAGGCCTGGTGCAGTTCCCGACCGTGATCGGCGGCGTGGTGCCGGTGATCAACCTGCAAGGCGTGAAGCCGGGCGACCTCACCATCACCGGTGAAGTGCTCGCCAACATCTACCTGGGCAAGATCAAGAAGTGGGACGATCCCGCGATCAAGGCCCTGAACCCGAAGGTCCAGCTGCCGAGCCAGGACATCCTGCCGGTGCGTCGCGCCGATGGCTCGGGCACCACGTTCATCTTCACGAACTACCTGTCGAAGGTCAGCCCCGACTGGAAGAACTCGGTGGGCGAAGGCACCACGGTCAACTGGCCGGGCGGCGGCACGGGCGGCAAGGGTAACGAAGGCGTGGCCGCCTTCGTGCAGCGCCTGAACGGTGCCATCGGCTACGTGGAATATGCGTACGCCAAGCAGAACAAGATGACCCACCTGAACATGAAGAATGCCTCGGGTGAAGTGGTGCAGCCGGGCGACGACGCCTTCAAGGCCGCCGCCGCCGGTGCGGACTGGAGCAAGACGTACTACCAGATCCTGACCAACCAGCAAGGCAAGACCGCCTGGCCGATCGCTGGCGCCACGTTCATCCTGGTGCACAAGAACCAGGAAAAGGCCGCGCAAGGCACCGAAGTGCTGAAGTTCTTCGACTGGGCCTACAAGAGCGGCGCCAACATGGCGGCTGACCTGGACTACGTGCCGCTGCCGGAATCGGTCGTGAACCAGATCCGCACGACCTGGAAGACCAGCGTCAAGGACGCGTCGGGCAAGGCGCTGTACTAAGCTGCTGTACTGACGGCACGGGCAGGGCGCGAGGATCCACGGGATCGCGTGCCCTGTCATCCGCAGGGCTGGCCGGCCCGCCCAGGTATGTCACCGAGGCGGGCCGTGCCGCTTGCATCCACGCACTCCATATCCCACCATGGCCACTACGCCCGATCTCCCCGCCGTCCGGCCCCCCAGCCGCATGGGCGACATCCTGTTCGGCGGCCTGACGCGCGGCGCCGCCATCGTGACGCTGCTGCTGCTGGGCGGCATCATCGTCTCCCTGGCGTTCAGCGCCTGGCCCTCGATCCAGAAATTCGGCATCGCGTTCCTGTGGAACGCCGAATGGGATCCGCCCGCCGACGTCTACGGCGCCCTGGTCCCCATTTACGGCACGCTGGTCACCTCGATCATCGCGCTCATCATCGCCGTGCCGGTCAGCTTCGGCATCGCCCTGTTCCTGACCGAGCTGTCGCCCGCCTGGCTGCGCCGGCCGCTCGGCACTGCCATCGAGCTGCTTGCCGCCGTGCCCTCCATCGTCTACGGCATGTGGGGCCTGCTCGTGTTCTCGCCGATCTTCGGCGAGTACTTCCAGCGGCCGCTGGCCAATACGATTGGCCAGGTGCCCGTGATCGGCAAGCTGTTCCAGGGTGCGCCGCTGGGGATCGGCCTGCTGTGCGCCGGGGTGATCCTGGCGATCATGATCATCCCGTACATCGCCTCGGTGATGCGCGACGTGTTCGAAGTGACCCCGGTGCTGCTGAAGGAATCGGCGTACGGCGTGGGCTGCACCACCTGGGAGGTGATGTGGCGCGTGGTGCTGCCGTACACCCGGGCTGGCGTGATTGGCGGCGTGATGCTCGGCCTGGGCCGCGCGCTCGGCGAGACCATGGCCGTGACCTTCGTGATCGGCAACACCAACCTGCTGGACAACGTCTCGCTGTTCTCGCCCGGCAACTCCATCACCTCGGCGCTGGCGAACGAGTTCGCCGAAGCCGGCGCCGGCCTGCACACGGCCGCGCTGATGGAACTGGGCTTGATCCTGTTCTTCATTACCTTCGTGGTGCTGGCGCTGTCCAAAGTGCTGCTGCTGCGCCTTGCCAAGAATGAGGGGGGCAAATGAACCAAGCCAGCCAAACCGTGTCTGCCACGCAGATCCCGGCCGTTCGCCCCGATGCGGACGCCGTGCGCACCCGGCTGCAGGCGTCCCGCCGGCGCATGAATGTCTACGCGCTGACCGCGTCGCTCGCGGCCATGCTCTTCGGCCTGTTCTGGCTCGCGTGGATTCTCTGGACCACCATCTCGCTGGGCGTGGGCGGCCTGTCGCTCGACCTGTTCACCCAGATGACCCCGGCGCCCAACACCGCCGGTGGCGGCCTGGCCAACGCCATCTTCGGCAGCTTCGTGATGGTGGGCGTGGCTACGCTATTCGGCACGCCGCTGGGCATCCTGGCCGGCATCTACCTGGCCGAGTATGGCCAGAAGTCCCCGCTGGCCAGCCTGATCCGCTTTATCAACGACATCCTGCTGTCGGCGCCGTCCATCGTGATCGGCCTGTTCGTCTATGCGCTGGTGGTGACGCGCATGGGGCACTTCTCGGGCTGGGCCGGCATCTGTGCGCTGGCGCTGCTGCAGATTCCCATCGTGGTCCGCACCACCGAGAACATGCTGAACCTGGTGCCGAACGCGCTGCGCGAGGCCGCCGTGGCCCTGGGCACGCCGAAGTGGAAGATGGTGATGGCGATCACGGTCAAGTCGTCGTATGCGGGCATCGTCACCGGCGTGCTGCTGGCCGTGGCCCGTATCGCCGGCGAGACCGCGCCGCTGCTGTTCACCGCGCTGTCCAACCAGTTCTGGACCAGCGACCTGAACAAGCCGATGGCCAACCTGCCGGTGACGATCTTCCGCTTCGCGATGAGCCCGTTCACCGAATGGCAGCAACTGGCCTGGGCCGGTGTGTTCCTGATTACCATCGGTGTGCTCGCGCTGAATATCGTCGCGCGCATGCTGTTCAAGAAATAAGCCGGCGCCACGTGCCCCGATCATCGAATTCCAGCGAGACACGAGCATGACCTCTACCGTCATCGACATTCCCGACACCGTGCGCGCCAAGATCGACGTGCGGAACCTGAACTTCTACTACGGTCAGTTCCATGCGCTGAAGCACATCAACATGTCCATCCCGGACCGCAAGGTGACCGCGTTCATCGGCCCGTCCGGCTGCGGCAAGTCCACGCTGCTGCGCACCTTCAACAAGATGTTCGCGCTGTACCCCGAGCAACGGGCCGAGGGCGAAATCAACATGGACGGCGAGAACCTGCTGGCCAGCAAGCAGGACATCGCGCTGCTGCGCGCCAAGGTGGGCATGGTGTTCCAGAAGCCCACGCCGTTCCCGATGTCGATCTATGACAACATCGCCTTCGGCGTGCGCCTGTTCGAGAAGCTCTCGCGCTCCGAAATGGACGACCGCGTGGAGTGGGCGCTCTCGAAGGCTGCGCTGTGGAACGAGGCCAAGGACAAGCTGCACCAGTCGGGCTACGGCCTCTCGGGCGGCCAGCAGCAGCGCCTGTGCATCGCGCGCGGCATCGCCATCCGTCCGGAAGTGCTGCTGCTTGACGAACCGTGCTCGGCGCTGGACCCGATCTCCACCGGCCGCATCGAGGAACTGATTGCCGAACTCAAGGACGAGTACACGGTGGTCATCGTCACCCACAACATGCAGCAGGCCGCGCGCTGCTCGGACTACACCGCCTACATGTACCTGGGCGAGCTGATCGAGTTCGGCGAGACCGAGAAGATCTTCATCAAGCCGCACCGCAAGGAAACCGAGGATTACATCACCGGCCGCTTCGGCTGATCGCAGACCTTCCACGCCCCGGCCAGGAGAACATCATGACTGACAAGCACCTGTCGACCCAGTTCGACGCCGACCTCAACGCGATCAACACCAAGCTGCTGCAGATGGGCGGGCTGGTCGAGTCGCAGATCGAGCTCGCCATGCGCGCGCTGGCCGACTTCGACGCCGATCTGGCTGACCAGGTCATCGCCCGCGAGCAGCAGCTCAACGCGCTGGAAGTGGAAATCGACGCGGACTGCAACAACATCATCGCGCGCCGCCAGCCCACCGCGCGTGACCTGCGCCTGGTGATGGCGATCTCGAAGACCATCACCAACCTCGAGCGCGCCGGCGACGAGGCGGAGAAGGTGGCCAAGCGCACCAAGCACATCATGGAAGACGCAGCGGCGCACAATATCAACTACTCCGAGGTGAAGCTGTCGGGGGAGATGGCCATCACGCTGCTGCGCCAGGCGCTGGATGCCTTCGCCCGGCTGGACACCGTGGCGGCCGCGCGCATCGTCAAGGACGACAAGGCCATCGACGATGAATTTCGCGCCTTCGTGCGCAAGCTGATTACCTACATGATGGAAGACCCGCGCTCGATTTCGGTGGCGCTGGACTTCCTGTTCATCGCCAAGGCGATCGAACGAATCGGCGATCATGCCAAGAATATTGCAGAATTCATCATCTATATCGTCAAGGGGACGGACGTGCGTCATACCTCGCGCGAGGATATGGAGCGCGAAGCGCTGAGCTGACCCTGGCGGCAAGACTGAGAAGCGGAGAAAACATACATGCCAAGCAGTATTCTCGTTGTCGAAGACGAACCGGCGATTGCGGAACTGATCGCCGTCAACCTGCAGCACGCGGGGCACTATCCAATCCGAGCGTATAACGCCGAACAGGCGCTGTCGCTGATGAGCGATGTCCTGCCAGACCTCGTGCTGCTGGACTGGATGCTTCCGGGCAAGTCGGGCGCGACCTTCGCCAAGGAGTTGCGTACCAACGACCGCACCAAGCAGATTCCCATCATCATGCTCACCGCCCGCAGCGAGGAGCAGGACAAGGTGATGGGGCTCGAGGCTGGCGCGGATGACTACGTGACCAAGCCGTTCTCGCCCAAGGAACTGCTGGCCCGCATCAAGGCCGTGCTGCGCCGCCGTGCGCCGCAGCTGACCGATGACGTGGTGGCCATCAACGGCCTGCGGCTGGACCCGGCCACGCACCGTGTAACCGGCCAGGACGACACCGGCCCGATCAAGCTCGACCTCGGTCCGACTGAGTTCCGTTTGCTGCATTTCCTGATGACGCACCCGGAACGTGTGCACAGTCGATCACAATTACTTGATCAGGTCTGGGGCGACCACGTGTTCGTGGAAGAGCGGACTGTCGACGTACACATCAAGCGCCTGCGCGCCGCGCTGACGCCCGGGGGGTACAGCAATATGATCGAGACGGTACGCGGCAGCGGGTATCGGCTGGCGCGCTCGCCGAGCCACTGATCCGCCGATCGCCAGATCCTGGCAAGTCCGGCGCGGAGCAGCAGTAAGAGGGGCCGCGCCGGCACCATCGCCACGGCGGAATCGTGGCACACTCCGTCGCAATGACTGCGGTCGACCCGGCATCCGGTCGCCCGCCTGACTCCACATCCCTCTCATGAATGTCATCTGGGCCCGATCTGCGGCCATCCTCGTCAGCCTGGCGGTCATCGCCGCCGGTCTGTACGTCTTTGTGGGGCCGGTAGCCGGCCTGACCTTCCTTTGTATCGCGCTGTTCCTGCAGCTTTGCTACTACCTGTTCCAGATCAACCGGCTGTGGAAGGTGCTCGACGCCCCCGCCTATGGCGAAATCCCGAGCGCGCTGGGGCTCTGGGGCGAGGTCTATTACCGGCTGCACCGGCTGGTCAAGCGCTGGCGCACGCAGGTGCTTTCGGTGGAGCAGCAGCACACGCGCTTTATCCAGGCCATCCAGGCATCGCCGTACGGTGTGCTGATGCTGGACGACGCCGACCAGATCGAGTGGTGCAACGGCGTGGCCGAACAGCATTTCGGCCTGAACGCGCGGCGCGATGTGCGCCAGCGCATCACGCACCTGATCCGCCGCCCCGAATTTATCCAGTACCTGACCCGCGAACGCTACGACGAACCGCTGGTCATGCGCGACATGGGCGAGCACAAGCGCAACATCACCTCTGTCCAGATCCTTCCTTACGGCGAGAACCGCAAGCTCGTGCTGACGCAGGACATCACCAAGGTGGAAAACACCGAAGCCATGCGGCGCGATTTCGTGGCCAATGTGTCGCATGAATTGAAGACGCCGCTGACCGTGCTTACCGGCTTCCTGGAGACGGTGCGCGACCTGCCGGTGTCCGAGGAAGACCGCAGGCGCTACGTGGACCTGATGCTGGTGCAGTCGATGCGCATGCAGCGCATTGTCGAAGACCTGCTGGCGCTGGCCAAGCTGGAGAGCGATGTGCAGCCGCCGACGCAGGACCGCGTACACGTGGGTGCGCTGGCGGCCCACCTCGTGCACGATGCGGAGGCGCTGTCGCAGGGCCGCCATCAGATCGCTGCGGAGATCGACGCAGGCGTGGTGCTGCGCGGGGCGGAGAGCGAGCTGTTGTCGGCGCTGGGCAATCTGGTGTCGAACGCGGTGCGCTACACGCCGGACGGCGGGCGGATTGCGATCCGGTTGAGCTATACCGATGGGCATTCGGTGTTTTCGGTCAGCGATACGGGGCTGGGCATTGCACCTGAGCACATCCCGCGCCTGACCGAGCGGTTCTATCGGGTGGACCGCAGCCGCTCGCGCGACACGGGCGGTACCGGTCTGGGGCTGGCCATCGTCAAGCACGTCCTGTCGCGCCACCATGCGGACCTGCGCGTGACCAGCGAGGTCGGGCGCGGCAGCACCTTCCGGATCGTCTTCCCGACGGACCGCAGCGGCTATGAGCCGGCGGCCACGGCGCCGCAACTGCCGGACCCCCGCCGCCACGCGGCGTAACCCAGGGTCGCGGCAAATCGCCCCTCCCGCATGCGGGAAGGGGCGAATCCCTCAGTTCCCGAACATCCTCAGCAGTTCCGCCTGGCTTACGAGCTGCCGCTTGGCCACCGAGCGCTTGCGCACGTACTGGCCGTCCGGCTGCATGAGCCATGCCGACGCGTTGTCGCGCAGGTGCACCTGCAGGCTTTCCTTGATCACTCGCGCCTTCAGCGTGCGATCCAGCACCGGGAAGGCCACCTCCACGCGGCGGAACAGGTTGCGATCCATCCAGTCGGCACTCGACAGGTAGAGCACGTCCTCGCCATCGGCACGGAAGTAGTAGACCCGATGGTGCTCCAGGAAGCGGCCCACCACCGAACGCACGGTGATGTTGTCCGACATCCCCGGCACGCCCGGCCGCAGCGCGCACACGCCGCGCACGATCAGGTCGATCTTCACCCCCGCGCGCGACGCCTTGTAGAGTTCGTCGATGATCGACGGCTCCAGCAGCGCGTTCATCTTGGCGATGATGCGCGCCCGCTTGCCCGCCCGCGCATTGCGCGCCTCCGCGCGGATATGCTCCACGAGGTTGCTGTGCATCGTGAACGGCGACTGCCAGAGGTGGTTGAGCCGGATCGTGCCCGCCGTGCCGGTGAGCAGCTGGAACACGTGGTGCACGTCCTCGCAGACCTTCTCGTTGGCGGTCAGCAGGCCGAAGTCCGTGTACAGCCGGGCGGTGCGCGGATGGTAGTTGCCGGTGCCAAGGTGGGCATAGCGGCGCAGGGTCACCTGCTTGGCCTTCGGGCCGGCTGGCTCGCGCCGCACGATCAGCAGCATCTTGGCGTGGCACTTGTGGCCCACCACGCCGTAGACCACATGGGCGCCGGCAGACTCGAGCCGCTCCGCCCAGTTGATGTTGGTTTCCTCGTCGAAGCGCGCCAGCAGCTCCACCACCACCGTGACTTCCTTGCCATTGCGCGCGGCGGTCATCAGCGCCTCCATGACCGCCGACTCGTTGCCGGTGCGGTACACGGTCTGCTTGATCGCCACCACGTTCGGGTCTGCCGCGGCGAGTTGCAGCAGGTCGAGCACGGAGGTGAAGCTCTCGTACGGATGGTGCAGGAGCACGTCCTGCTGGCGGATCACGTCGAACATGCCCAGCCCGGCCTGGAGCGCCTTGACCGGCGCGGGCACGTGCGGCGGATACTTGAGGGCAGGGCGGTCGACCAGATCGGGAATCTGCATCAGCCGCACCAGGTTCACCGGGCCGCTCACGCGGTACAGGTCCTGCTCGGTCAGGCCCGATTCCAGCAGCAGTCGGCGCGAGAGCGTGGGCGGGGTATCGGACGAGACCTCGAGCCGCACCGTATCGCCGAAATGCCGGGCCGGCAACTCGCCCTGGAGCGCCTCGCGCAGGTCGGTTATGTCGTCCTCGGAGACGAACAGGTCGGAATTGCGGGTGACGCGGAACTGATAGCAGCCCTCCACGTCGATGGCGGGGAACAGTTCATGCACGAACGCCTGCATGAACGAGGACAGCATCACAAAGCCGTAGGGATAGCCGGACAGCTTCTCCGGCATGCGCACCACGCGCGGCAGCGCCCGCGGCGCCTGCACGATGGCGAGGTCGGCGTCGCGGCCGAAGGCGTCCTTGCCGGACAGTTCGACCACGAAGTTCAGGCTCTTGTTGAGCACGCGCGGAAACGGATGCGCGGGATCCAGCGCGATCGGCGTCAGCACCGGGCCCAGCTCGCGCGTGAAGAAGTCCCGTGCCCATTGGCGTTGATCGTCAGTCCAGGTGTTGGTCAGGTGAAAAAACACGCCTTCCTGCTCGAGGGCGGGGAAGATCACGTTCTGCAGCATGTCATACTGCGAGGCCACAAGCCGCTGTGTGCGCTCCGTGACGAGCTGATAGGTCTGGAGGAAGGAGAGACCATCGGGCGTCAGGCCCGAGGCGTTATCGCGCATCTGCTCCTTCAGCCCCGCCATGCGGATTTCAAAAAACTCGTCCAGATTGCTGGAGACGATGCAGATGAACTTCAGCCTTTCCAGCAGCGGTACGTTGGGGTCGGCGGCTTGCGCCAGCACGCGCGCATTGAATTCCAGAATGCCAAGCTCGCGGTTCAGCAGCGTGCCGGGCGGCGTCGTCATCATGTGTAGAACCTTATTTTGGCGATGTGGCGACTTTTTCATAGAATCGTGTCAATTTGATGACACTTTGATTTTGTCATGATGTGGACATGACAAGGACATAATCTTACGCGTTTGGCCGGTTTGCGCGTTTCTTGCCAAACTTGCACCGATCCTGCGCTACTTACGCACGCAATGACACAGAATCCCCGCCTGCTGGCCGCCGTCGACATGGGTTCCAACAGCTTCCGCCTGATGATCGGGCGGGTGGACGAGACGCCCACGGCCTCCGGCCCCGCCAGCCAGATCTTCCAGGTGGATGCCCTGCGCGAGCCCGTGCGGCTTGCTGCCGGCCTCACGCCTGACAAATACCTCGACCAGCCCGCCCGGCGGCGTGGCATCGACGCGCTGCGCCGCTTTGGCGACCGCCTGCGCGACTTCTCGCCCGAGCACGTGCGCGCCGTGGCCACCAACACGCTGCGCGTGGCCAAGAATGCCTCCGAATTCCTGATCGAGGCGGAAAGTGCGCTGGGCTTCCCCATTGAAGTGATTGCCGGGCGCGAAGAAGCGCGGCTGATCTACCTCGGCGCCTCGCACGATGCGCCGGCCTGCCAGGGCAACCGGCTGGTGGTCGACATCGGCGGCGGTTCCACCGAGTTCATCATTGGCAGCGGCTATCAGTCCAAGTTGATGGAAAGCCTTTATATCGGATGCGTGTCGCACAGTCGCCAGTTCTTTCCCAGCGGCAACGTGGATGAATACGCGTTCAAGCAGGCCGAACTGGCCGCGCGGCGCGAGATCCAGGTGCTGGTGCGCCAGTATCGGGCGGCGGGCTGGCAGCAGGCGGTGGGATCATCCGGCACGGCGCGTGCGCTGGCCGAGTTGATCGAACTGAACGGCATGAACGACAACCCGACCGAGCATGGCATCACGCGCGAGGGCCTGGAGCGGCTCAAGCGCGCGCTGATCAAGGCCGAGAACGCCAATCGCGTGAAGCTTGCCGGCCTCAAGGCGGACCGCATCCCGGTACTGCCGGGCGGTCTGTCGATCATGCTGGGCGTGTTCGCAGAACTCGACGTGGACCGGATGGACGTGACCGACGGCGCGCTGCGGCTGGGCGTGCTGTACGACCTGCTTGGCCGTAGCCACCACGAGGACATGCGCACGGTCACCGTCGACCAGTTCATGCGCCGCTACGCCGTGGACCGCGCGCAGGCCAGCCGGGTAGGGCAGGCCGCGCGCGAGCTGCTCGCCCAGTTCCCCGATCCGCCTAACGAGCGCCGCGACGACAACCTCGCACTGCTGGGCTGGGCCGCGAGCCTGCACGAGATCGGCATGTCGATCTCGCATAGCGGCTATCACAAGCACTCGGCCTATATCGCCACGCATGCGGACATGCCGGGCTTCTCGAAAACCGACCAGGCACGGCTGGCGACGCTGCTGTTGGGCCATGCGGGCAAGCTCGGCAAGCTGTCCGGCAGCGGCAAGTTCGTCGACTGGCGCATGCTGTTCAGCCTGCGTCTGGCGTTTGTACTATGCCGACGCCGTGCGGACGTGAAGCTGCCCGAGATCGAGGTCAGCCAGCGCTCGGATGCGCTCGATGAAGGTTTCGAGGTGCGGCTGCCCAAGGTGTGGATCGATGCGAACCCGCTCGTCGAGTACAGCCTCGCGCAGGAGTCCGACGAATGGGAGCGCGTGGGCAAGCGCTACAAGGTGGTGTACGTCTGATTCGTCAGGCGTTCGCGCAGCCAGCAAAAAAGGCGACCCCGTTTCCGGAGTCGCCTTTTTTCATGCCGATGAAATGTGCCGTTTCGATCGGGGAGCCGACAGGCTTCGGTCGCGGACTCAGCCGCGGTTGAGGCCCAGGAAATGGCGGGCGTAGCGCGGGTTCATGTCGCTCACGCGCAGCAGCGTCAGGAAGTCGGCCACGTTGAAGTCGGGGTCCCACGCCGGCTCGCCGCAGATCTTTGCGCCCAGCCGCAGATAGCCCTTGATCAGTGCCGGCGGTTCCACGTCGAGCGACTGGTTCAGGTTTTCCACCGGCAGGCGCGTGCGCGGGAACGCGTGGTACTCGATCGGTGCCAGGAACTTCTCTGCGAACAGACGATGGAGGCTGGCCGCGTAGTGGCCGCCGTCGCTCATCGGCACGCTGGCGCAGCCGAGCATCGACTCGAGGTTGTAGCGTTGCAGGTATTCGCCCAGCCCGGCCCAGAGCGCCATGATGACGCTGCCCGAGCGGTAGTCGCGGTGCACGCACGAGCGGCCCAGCTCCAGCATCTTGGGACGCAGGTGCGCCAGGCGCACGAGGTCGAATTCGGATTCGGCGTACAGGCAGCCGACGCGCTTGGCCTGGTGCGGGGGCAGCACGCGGTAGGTGCCCACCACGCGCAGCGTTTCCTGGTCGCGCACGATCAGGTGGTCGCAGTAGGCGTCGAACATGTCGACATCGGTGCCATTGGACGACGACTGGAGCCGTGCGCCCATTTCTTCGGCGAAGACCTTGTAGCGCAGGCGCTGCGCCTCGGCTACTTCGTCCTGGTGACGTGCCCACGCCACACTGAAAGCAGGCGCTGGAGCTTGTGCAGAGGTTTGGTGCTGTGCTGGCTGACGAGGAAGACGGCTCCGCGCCGACTGACCGGAGCGGCCAGTGGGCAAAGCGTCAAACAGCGGCTGGGTAGGCGTCGGAAGGTCGCGCATGTATGTCCTTTCGGTGACGAAACGGCTTCGAAACAATGTAGAGAGGGCCGGTGACAGTGCCGTGAAGCAGCGATGACGCTTCCATGACGTCCCTCTACCAGGGAGGCGCACCGGCGACTCTAGCCAGCGGCCTTCCGTGCCGCTATCGTTGTTATCCGAAAAAAGGACTGGTGTTGCAGTTTGAAAACCTTGCCTCCGGATTGCGGCGGATCCGTCGCGGATCCGCGTGTATCGTCCTAGAGGAAATCGGGACCGGTGACGGCGCGCAGGACCACCTGGGCCTCGGTGTCGCGCGTGCGCGCGGACAGCCACCAGATGCCGCTCTTCTTCACGCTCCAGTTGATTTCGTGGCCCGCCAGCAACAGGCTGGCCAGGCGGCCAATCCATGGCTGGTGGCCCACCACCACGGTGTGCTCGTGGCCCTGCGGCCAGTCGATCGCGGCGAGGATGGCGCTGACATCGGCGCCCGGCGCGAGGTCCGGCATGACTTCCACCTTGCGACTGAGTGCGCCGGCCGTCTCGCGCGTGCGCAGGGCCGGGCTGCATACCACGCGATGGTCGGCGGGCAAATGGGCCCGCAGCCATGCGGCGGAGTCCTCGGCCTGCTTGCGGCCGCGCCGCGTGAGGGGGCGCTGCAGGTCGGCGCTGCGCGAGAGGCTGAGGGGAGCAGGCAAGTCCTCGGCTTCGGCGTGGCGCCACAGGATCAGATTCATGTCGGGAGGTATTCGTTGTGCCTTGAGTATGGTGAAGCAGGTGGCCGGAGGCAAGACGCGAGAGGCGCGTCGTCAAACGAATCGCCAGAAACAAAACGGGCCGCCCGAAGGCAGCCCGTCAGTGTCGGCGGGGGCGATGTCAGCCGCGTGACAGCGGCTCTCGCCCAACCGGCGCGAACTCAGGATTTGTGGCGGAAATTGATGCGGCCCTTGGTCAGGTCGTAGGGCGACATTTCGAGGGTCACGCGGTCACCGGCCAGAATGCGGATACGGTGCTTCTGCATCTTGCCCGAGGCGTATGCCCAGATTTCCACGCCGTTTTCCAGCGTGACGCGATAACGGTTGTCGGGCAGGGCTTCCGACACCACGCCGCCAAATTCAATGAGTTCTTCCTTAGCCAATCTGTTTTCCTTTGCGGCAGCCCCGAGAGCTGCGTAAGTTTTTAGGGAATGCGTGTGAAGCACCCGACGAATGATGGATCGGGCTGGACCGTGCCATGGCGCGGCCCTGTGCGTCTCGGGACAGGCGGGCAAGGTGTTTCCGGGTCTGACCGGCCGCGACATACCCCGAATCTGGGGGTGCGGCGCCGAAATATCCAGTGTGCCTGGCGGCACGAACCCGGTTACAGGGCATGCTCAGATACCCCGGAACTGACGCGGGATTATAGCACGTCTGGCGATGCAGCATGGCGCAGCCGCTGGCGCGGCGCCATGAAAAAAGGGCCTACGCCGAAGACGTAAGCCCTTGATTCCACAACTTGTTCTACTGCCTGAAACACTTGCAAAACTGGTCGGAGCGATAGGATTCGAACCTACGACCCTCTGATCCCAAATCAGATGCGCTACCAGGCTGCGCTACGCTCCGAAGCCGGCGATTCTAGCCCGGGGCGGCTCGCGAGGTCAATCACGACGTGCAATGATCATTCCTGGTGCTGGAAACGTGACGTAATCGGCGCTGCGCCCAACACCCCGCTTCAGCGGGGCGCTTTGGGCTTGACTTGGTTCCGCGCGCTGACATAATCCGCACACCGCAAAGGTCCGACCGGCGCACGTCGCCGGGATGCTGTTCCCATCCGGACCCGGTCCCGACTATCACAACAATGGTGCGCCAGCCGCCGCGAGCGACGCGAGCGGCGCGGCAGTGCCTGAGCCACGCCCCACCGGTGCCCTTGCGCCACCGGCTGCCCAGGGCGCCCGGAACCTGCGGAAACAAAACAGGACGGCCATCGCAGGCCGCAAACAGAAGGTGGTTTCCCGGTGCCGTGCGGAGCACCTGGCGATGCCTTGGTGAACGGGAAGGAAGATGTTTCAGTCGCAGGTGGTAGTGCTGATCGCAGGCCTGTTTGCGCTGCAGATGGCGGTCGTCTGTGCCGTATTGCGGCGCGCGCCGGGCATGGAACGTAGCGGGCTGACCTCGTGGGCGTTGGGGGACCTGATTGTCACGCTCGCGGTGGTGCTGGTGGCGGCCCATGCGTGGCGCGCCGAATGGCCGCTCCATGGCTTGCCCGAACTGGCGCTAAGCGTGGGTTTGTCGATGATGGTCTATGGCACACGCCATTTCGTCGGCAGGCCGGGTCGGGGCAGGGTGCTGGCTATCGCCAACCTGCCGGCCCTGGTCGCCGTGGGGGCTCATGCGGCCAGCCACCTTGCGCCGGCCTCGCTGCCGGAGTCGGCGGCGCTCGGGGTGTCGCTCTCGCTGGCCGCTTCCTGTATACAAATACTGCTGTCGCTCGAGATCATCCGCATCACGGCGCCGTGCGTGTCGGAGAAGCGTGGCACCGGGCGGCTGGCCGCGCTGTGTCTCTGCTTCGTGGCGCTGGCCTGCGCTGCGCTGGCAGGTATGCAGGCGCTGCCGATGCTGGAGGCGCTGGGCCAGGCGCGCCCACGCGAGCCGGTCGATGCCGATGGCGGCGTCACGGTCTGGTTCGTGTTCGGGGTGGTGGGGTTGTCGGTCAGCTTCGCGCTGATGGCGCACGACCGGTTGCGCCGGATGCTGGAACGTCGCGCGCGGCACGACGACCTGACTGATGTGCTCTCGCGCGGCGCGTTCTGGGAGGAACTCGAACTGGCCTGCAAACAGGCGGAGCGCACTCGGCAGTCGTTCACCGTGGCGTTCATTGACCTCGATCACTTCAAGGCCATCAACGACCTGTATGGCCATCTGGCCGGCGACAGCGTGCTACGCCACTTCGCCGGGCTGCTGCGCAAGGCCGCGCCGCCGGGGGCGGTGCTGGGGCGACTGGGTGGTGAGGAATTTGCCATCGTCCTGCCCGATACCGGGATGGAAGCGGGCCGTGCAGTGAGCCTGCGGCTGAATGCGATCGTGCGCGGCGCGCCGTGCCCCTCGGAACCGGACCCGATTGCCTATACCGTCAGTATCGGCATGGCCGAGCGGCAGGCTGGCGAGAACGCCGATGCCGTCATGCGCCGTGCCGATCGCGCGCTCTACGACGCCAAGCAGATGGGCCGCAACTGCGTGTCGTCGCACGACAGCGGCGAGCCGGTCGGCATGCCGCGCCGGCCCCGCGTGCGCGAACGCGAATCCACCTGATTTCGCGCGCGCGGTGGAGTAGAATGCTGGCCTTGCCGCCACGGCAAGGCTCGTGGCACCCCGGCCGCCCTTAGCTCAGTTGGATAGAGCACTCGCCTTCTAAGCGAGCGGTCAGAGGTTCGAATCCTCTAGGGCGGGCCAAGCTCTTCATGCGGAAGGTTCACGGCGGCGTCGTGCTTTCCACCTCCAGGGCAGGCATCCAGGTTCCGGGTGCAGGCGCCCGTCGTACCGTCCCCCTGACCGTTGCCCGCCGGCCCACCAGTGGCCGAACCAGTGCGATGCTGATCCCGGTCAACTCCCATATCGTCTGATCGTCCACCTGCAGCACGGCCATGGGGTGGGGCGCATTGCCGATGATCCGCACCTCGCCGGTGAGCGAGATGCGCGCGCCCACCGCCGGAGGCGGTGCCGATCCGACGCAGGCCGCGAGGCAACCGGCGGCCGCCATGGCCAGAAGGCCTCGCTTTGTCACTCTCCTCTCCTCATTGGATGACCACCGAAAGCGCGGTGCCGGGTGGCACGCTTACCCGTTCGCTATAGATTCCATGCAGCGCTGGCCTGGCGATGGGAATGCTCGCGTACGGCTGCAGTTGCGTCGGGACGGTCTGCGTTAGCGCGCGGATCCCGGCCAGATTCTGCGGATCGATCAACGGCAGTCGGAGCGCGCCGTCGATGCGCGCCGGAAAGCCGTAGCCAGCCGGGCTGTCGGCGGCCCGCATCAGCGATCCGGCAGTCGCCGAGAAGCGGCGGAGCTGCTCGCCGAGCCCCGCGCCGGTGCTCTCCGCCCGAATCGCCGAGTCAAGGACTGCCAGGGAGTTCTCGCTGCTCACGTCGCGCAGCAGCCGCGAGAAGAACCCCGCGCCAAGCTGGCGATTGAGAAAGCCGCCCAGCGAGCCCGACACCGAGTAGCTCTCGCACGTGTCCCCGAACGGCTCCCACGTGGTCAGGCTGCAGTTGTACATGCCGTTGCGGATCCCGATGTAGTCGCGGAACCGGATATCGCGAATCTCGTTCATGGCTGGGTCAATGGCGTGCCCGACGAAGTCCTCCATCATCATCGCGGTGGCTTCGTCGAGCCAGGTATCGAACAGATATTGTGGACCGTGGCCGGCGCCCCGGCGGTAGAAGTTCTGCAAGTGCATGCCTTCATGCGTCATGGTGCTGGCGACTTGCCTCACGGCAGCGTCATCCGCAACGTACAGCGATTCCGAGTTCAGGAAGAAGCCCATCGCTTCGTTGCTATGGGGGAAGCCGGCACTGCGCCGGATCACGTCGCGCGCGTAGAAATAGCCCATCAGCCGCGCGGATGGGTTGTCGCTGGTCAGCTTGAGGATGACGATATCGAGCGGTTGACCGGTACCGGGGATCAAATCCGCGTACCCATGCGCGCCCCAGAGCGGCCCGCCCACCTGCGTCAGCAGGTCGTAGACCTTCCCGGGCCCCAGGAAGCTGGCGGCAAGCGCATCGATGGTGGCGTCACTGACCTTCGCAAGGCTGTGCTCGGCATTCTCGATCCAGAAGTGGACGGCCGTGCCATCACTGGCCTGTGACTGGCGCACCAGGGTCGCCGTGTGCGGCTGGTCTTGCGCGTCATGCCAGGTGCGGGTCTCGTTGAGCGTGGCTTGGCGCGGGGCGATCCGCGCCTCCCGCGCATCCAGCGCCGCCAGGGGGCGCGTGGCCGCCAGCCGGGCCCAGCCATGGGCGTTGAATTCGCCGATGCGGCGCATGAGTGCACCTTCCTGCCCATCGAGACGCCACGCCTTGCCGATCGCCGACGCGGATGCCTTGGGCACCAGCGGGAGGGCCGGCATAGCCTGCGGCTCGGCGCCCTGGTTAGTGAAGACCAGCGTGACGTCCTGCCCGGAGAGTCCCCGGATGTTGATCGGCACATCGACCGGGGTGGCGCTGGCGTTCACATGCCGCCAGACCCCCACGTTGGTGCCGGCATACGTATTGGCGTCGACGGTGCCACAGTCGGTGCAAGCGACCGACAGCAGGTCAGCCGAAGGCTGGGGAGAAGCCGGGGCAGGTGGGGTGGGTGGGATGGGCGCCGCAGCGGGATGGTCGGACCCGCCATCGCCGCCGCACCCGGCAAGCCCGCCAACGATGCAGCACGCCAGGACCAGCTTCTTCATCATGATTCCTTTCCTCTTCAAGTTGGAAAGGAATCTTTTTCCATGGACCGCCTACCGGGCGATTGATCTGGATCAGTTGCCCGGAGAGATTCGCAATTGTTCTATCTGAACGGCGTCCACACTGGTCCCCGCGAAAGATTGCAGTCCGATGAAGGGTATCTCAGGCGATGACCGTCGGCGCCGCGGCAGCTTGCTCGCGCATGCGACGGGCTTCGTCGCGCAGGAACTGCTGGTAATCGTCCAGATCGCCGTCGAAGGGCTCGACGCCGCCCTTGGTGACCAGCCAGAATTCATCGCAGACGGCGCGTAGCAGGGCCCGGTCGTGACTGACCAGCAGCACCGTGCCTTCGAATTCATTGAGTGCCATGCCTAGCGCTTCGCGCGTGGCCAGGTCGAGGTGGTTGGTCGGCTCGTCGAGCAGCAGCAGGTTGGGGCGCTGCCACACGATCATGCACAACACGAGCCGCGCCTTTTCGCCGCCGCTCATCGTGCTGACTGCCTGATGAACCATGTCGCCACTGAAATTGAAGGTGCCGAGGAAGGTGCGCAGGGATTGTTCGGTGCCACTCTGGCCGGGCGCGCGCATGTGCGGCGGCGTGTCTCTGGCCAGGCGGATCATGTGCTCCATTGGCGTGTCGAGCGGGCGCAGCACATCGAGTTCCTGCTGCGCGAAGTAGCCGATATTCAGGCCCTTGCCTTCGCTGATTTCGCCGGCGACAGGCGCCAGCGCGTGCGCCACCGTCTTCACCAGCGTGGACTTGCCTTGGCCGTTGGCGCCGAGAATGCCGATGCGCTGCCCGGCCAGCACGGAACGGTTGATGCCCTTTACGATGACCGTGGGCGGCGTGCCCGGCAGCGCGTCGGCCGGCGCCGGGTAGCCGAAGCTTGCGTCCAGCATCGACAGCAGTGGGTTCGGGACGTTGAGTGGCTCCTTGAACTCGAAGTTGAACTCCGCATCGGCAAGCACCGGTGCGATCTTCTCCATGCGTTCAAGCGCCTTGACCCGGCTCTGCGCCTGCTTCGCCTTCGAGGCCTTGGCCTTGAAGCGGTCGATGAACTTCTGCAGGTGGGCGATCTTGTCTGCCTGCCTCGCCACCGCGGCCTGCTGCAGCACGAGCTGCTCGGCGCGCATGTCTTCGAACTTGCTGTAGTTACCGCCGTAACGCACCAGCTTGGCATTGTCGACGTGCACCGTCACCTGCGTCACGGCGTCGAGGAACTCCCGGTCGTGGCTGATCACGACCATGGTCCCCTGATAGCGCTTGAGCCAGGCTTCCAGCCAGACCAGTGCGTCGAGGTCAAGGTGATTGGTGGGTTCGTCGAGCAGCAGCAGGTCGGACGGGCACATGAGCGCGCGCGCCAGTTGCAGCCGCATGCGCCAGCCGCCGGAGAAACTGTTGACCGGCTGGCTAAGCTGCGCAGCACCGAAGCCAAGGCCCAGGATCAGCGCCTGGGCACGTGCTGGGGCATCGTGTGCACCAGCGTCGTGCAGGGCCATGTAGGCGTGCGCCATCCGCATGCCGTCGTCGCTGGCCTCGGCGGCGGCAACTTCGGCCTGCGCGGCCAACAGCACGGTGTCACCCTCGACGACGAAATCGGTAGCGCTTTGCTCGGTCTCCGGCATGTCCTGCGCGACCTGGCCCATCTTCCATGCGGCGGGAATCGAAAACTCGCCGCTATCTTCGTGCAGCGTGCCGTTGAGAAGGGCGAAAAAGGACGACTTGCCGGCGCCATTGCGGCCGACGAGACCTATCTTCTCGCCGGGGTTGAAGGTGACGGACGCGCGGTCGAGCACGACGTTGACGCCGCGACGCAGCGTGACATTACGAACGGAAATCATGGGGGAGCTACTTCGGGGAGGATCGCCATGATAGCCGACCGGACACCTGGGGCCCGTTTTTGTTGCGGCGCAGCAAAGACGGCGGGAGGCAATCGACGAAGGAACGAAAAAAAAGCGCCCCGGCTGGGGCGCTCTCCATGGCTGCAGGCCGTTGCCGGGATTACTCCCCCACGCCCCCCGCGCCGACGATATTGAAGCCACCGTCGACATAGGTGATCTCGCCCGTCACGCCGCTGGACAGATCAGACAGCAGGAAGGCGGCCACGTTGCCCACTTCATCGATCGTCACGTTGCGGCGCAGCGGCGCGGCTTCCTCGAAATGCTTGAGAAGCTTGCCGAAGTCTTTGATGCCGGACGCGGCCAGCGTCTTGATCGGGCCGGCCGAAATGCCGTTGGCGCGGATCCCGCGCTCGCCCACAGCCTCGGCCAGGTAGCGCACGCTTGCCTCGAGCGACGCCTTGGCCAGGCCCATTGTGTTGTAGTTCGGAACCACGCGTTCGGCGCCGAGGTAGGTCAGCGTGAGCAGCGATGCCTTGTCGGACAGCAGGGGCAGCGCGGCCTTGGCCAGTGCGGGGAAGCTGTAGGCCGAGATGTCATGCGCGATGCGGAAGCCTTCGCGCGACAGCCCGTCCAGGAAATTGCCGGCGATGGCTTCGCGCGGCGCGAAGCCGATCGAATGCACCAATCCGTCGAATTTTTCCCAGCGCTGCCCCAGAGCGGCGAAAGTCGCGGTAATCTGCTCATCGCTGCCCACGTCGCACTCATAGATCATGTCGGAGCCGAATTCCTTGGCGAAGTCGCTGATGCGGTCCTTGAAACGTTCGCCGACATAAGTGAAGGCCAGCTCGGCGCCCTCGCGCTTGCATGCGGAGGCGATGCCATAGGCGATCGAGCGGTTGGACAGCAAGCCGGTGATCAGGATCCGCTTACCTGCCAGAAATCCCATAAGTTCTCCAAGATATGTGAGGGTGGGGCGGGCATGTTTCATGCTCGGCCCCCGGGGCCGGTGCACGACGGGTAAAGTTCCCCGCAGTTTGTTGCGCCGCGTAGAGGGAATGTCCGGATGGCTGGAGGCCACCCGGACGCATGTAAAATTGTCGCACAACTTCGCCCGGCCACAAGACGCCGGGCATGTCCAGGTCAGAGTGGAGGTCTGCAACGGGATGCCTATTCGCGCACGTTGGCCGCTTCAGGCGGCAGGGCAGTGCTTTCGTCGTGGCGCGTTGCTGCAGAAGGTGCGGGGGCTGGCGCCATTGGCGCTGTGGATGTTCGTACTGGCTTCGGGTTTTCCCGCATTGGCGCATGCCGCGCACGGATTTGCCCTGCATGGCGACCTCAAGTATCCGGCCGATTTCAAGCAATTCGACTACGTCAACCCCGATGCCCCCCAGGGCGGCACGCTGACGCTGGCCAACCCCGACCGACGCACGAGCTTCGACAAGTTCAATCCGTTCACGCTCAAGGGCACCGCGGCGCCCGGCTTGAACGCGCTGATGTTCGA
Source organism: Cupriavidus sp. 2KB_3 (assembly GCF_052115685.1). Classification (NCBI taxonomy): domain Bacteria; kingdom Pseudomonadati; phylum Pseudomonadota; class Betaproteobacteria; order Burkholderiales; family Burkholderiaceae; genus Cupriavidus; species Cupriavidus sp. 2KB_3. The sequence continues at coordinate 6,646 of NZ_JBFRHD010000012.1, read as the reverse complement.
GTCGCTGCTGATCAGCAGCGCGGACGAAACCGCCAGCGCCTATGGCCTGCTGGCCGATGACGTTACCGTGGCGCCCGACGCGCTGTCCGTCACCTTCCACATCCGGCCCGAGGCGCGCTTCACCAATGGCGATCCGGTCACGGCCTCGGACGTCAAGTACTCGTACGACATGCTGATGAGCAAGTCGGCCAGCCCTGGCTACCGCAGCATGTGTACCGACGTGAAGGCCGTGGTCGTGACCGGCGAGCGCACCGTGCGCTTCGACTTCAAGCAGCGCAACACGGAATTGCCGCTGATCGTCGGCTCTCTGCCCGTGTTCTCGAAGAAATGGACCGCCAAGGTGTCGTTCGACAAGCTGACCTTCGAGGAACCCATCACCAGCGGCCCCTACGTCATCGAACGCTACGACGCCGGCCGCGGCATCATTTTCAAGCGGAATCCGAGCTATTGGGGCAAGGATCTGGCCGTGCGGCGCGGCACGTTCAACTTCGGCCGCGTGGTCTACCGACTCTATAAGGACGAGACGGCCAAACTGGAGGCGTTCAAGGCCGGCGAGTTCGATGCCATCGTCGAGTATCGCTCGAAAAACTGGGCGAAAAGCTATGTCGGCACGCACTTTCGCAACGGCGAGCTGATCAAGACCGAGTTCCCGCACCGCAACGGCGCCGGCATGCAGGGTTTCGTGATGAACCTGCGCAAACCGGTGTTTCAGGACGTGCGCGTCCGCCGCGCGCTGATCCTGGCGCTGGACTTCGAATGGCTGAACCGCCAGTTGTTCTATGGCGCGTACAAGCGGCTGGACAGCTGGTTCTCGAATAGCGAGCTGGCCGCCAGCGCTACGTTCGACAGCCGCCCCGGCCCGGGCGAGCTGGCGCTGCTGGAACCGCTGCGCGCCCAGTTGCCGGCGGAGGTGTTCGGCCTCGATGTGGTGCAGCCTACCACCAACGCGCCGCGCTCGCTGCGCGACAACCTGCGCGAAGCCCGCCGCCTGCTGGCCCAGGCCGGCTGGACCTACGAGGACGGCGCGCTGCGCAACGCCAAGCGCGAGCCGCTGGTGTTCGAATTCCTCGATGACGGCGGGGCGATGAGCCGGGTGATCACCACCTATGTGCGCAATCTGGAGAAGCTCGGCATCGAGGTGCACCAGCGCACCACCGACTTCGCCCTGTATCAGAAGCGTCTGGAGGATTTCGACTTCGACATGGTGTCGATCCGCTTCCCGGACTCGCAAAGCCCCGGCAACGAGCTGCGCGACCGCTTCACGACCGAGGCCGCGACCACGCCTGGCTCGGACAACCTGTTCGGCGTGAAATCGCCGGCCATCGACAAGCTGGTAGATCACGTGCTGCACGCGCACACCCGCGACGAACTCGTCACGGCCGGCCGCGCGCTGGACCGCGTGCTGATGCACGGGTACTACATCGTGCCAAACTGGTACAGTGCCTCGCATCGCGTGGCCTATCGCAAGACCATGTCCTACCCGACCCGGCTGCCGTACTTCTATACGGCGGAGGGCTGGATCCTCTCCAACTGGTGGCGGAACGATCTGACGCCGAAGACCCAATGACGGCACTGACGGAACCCGGACGCGCATGATTGCCTACCTGCTCAAACGCATCCTGCTGATGATTCCGACCCTGATCGGGGTCATCACGCTGACTTTCGTCGTGATCCAGTTCGTGCCGGGCGGCCCGGTGGAGCAGATGATGCTCGAACTCAAGGGCCGTGGCGGCGGCGGGGAGGCCAGCGGCGGCGGGGCGGAATACCGCGGCCGGCGCGGCGTGGACCCGGACAAGATCAAGGAAATCCAGGCGCTCTACGGCTTCGACAAGCCGCCGATCGAGCGCTATTTCATGATGCTGAAGCGCTTCGCCCAGTTCGACCTGGGCCAGAGCTACTTCCAGCACCGCAGCGTCTGGGAGCTGGTGAAGTCGAAACTGCCGGTGTCGATCAGCCTCGGGCTCTGGACGTTTTTTCTGACTTATCTGATATCGGTCCCGCTCGGGATCTCGAAGGCGATCCGGGCGGGCAGTCGTTTCGATGTCATCAGCAGCATGATCGTGCTGGTGGGCTACGCGATTCCGGGCTTCGTGCTCGGGGTGCTGCTGCTGGTGCTGTTCGGTGGCGGCACGTTCGTCCAGTGGTTCCCGCTGCGCGGGCTGACCTCAGACAACTGGGACCAGCTCACGCTGATGGGCAAGGTGATGGACTACCTCTGGCACCTGGTGCTGCCGATCACGGCGTCGGTGGTGGGCAGCTTCGCCGTCATCACCATGCTGACCAAGAACGCGTTCCTGGAGGAAATCCGCAAGCAGTACGTGCTGACTGCACGGGCCAAGGGCCTCGCGGAGCGGCGCGTGCTCTGGAAGCACGTGTTCCGCAACGCGCTGATCCCGCTCGTCACCGGCTTCCCGGCGGCGTTCATCGGCGCGTTCTTCACCGGTTCGCTGCTGATCGAGACGCTGTTTTCGCTCGACGGGCTGGGCCTGTTGTCCTATGAAGCCGTGTTGCGCCGCGACTACCCAGTCGTGCTCGGCACGCTCTACCTGTTCACGCTGATCGGGCTCGTCACGCGCCTGATTTCGGATGTCTGCTACGTAATGGTCGACCCGCGCATTCACTTCGAGGGCATGCACCGATGAGCATTCTCTCCCACGGTGCGGTGCCCAACGGGCTGCCACACTCGCCGTCGCCGCGCCAGCGCGCTTGGCAACGCTTCCGCCGCAACCGGCTGGGCTACTGGAGCCTGATCCTGTTCGTGGTGATCTTCGTCCTGAGCCTGTGCGCCGAGGTGCTGTCGAGCGACCGCCCGCTGGTGGTGCGCTACAAGGGCGAATACTACTTCCCGATCGTCAAGGTCTACCCGGAAACCACGTTCGACGGCGACTTCCCGACCCGTACCGACTACCTCGATCCCTTCATCCGCGACCGGATCACCACGCATGGCAATTTCGCGATTTTTCCTGTGAATCAGTATTCCTACGATTCGCTGAACTACTTCGCCAAGGAGCCGAATCCGGCGCCGCCGTCGTCCGAGAACTGGCTTGGCACCGACGATCGCGGCCGTGACGTGCTGGCGCGGCTGATCTACGGTTTCCGCGTGTCCGTGCTGTTCGGCATGGCGCTGACGATCATCGGTGTACTAGTTGGCACGCTCACCGGCGCGTTGATGGGCTTTTTTGGCGGGCGTTTCGACCTGTTCTCGCAGCGCGCCATCGAGATCTGGAGTTCGATGCCCGAGCTGTACCTGCTGATCATCTTCGCGTCGATCTTCGAGCCAAGTTTGGCGCTGCTGATCATCCTGCTGTCGCTGTTCGGCTGGATGGGGCTGTCCGACTACGTGCGGGCCGAGTTCTACCGCAACCGCTCGCTCGACTATGTGAAGGCAGCACGCGCGCTGGGCCTGTCCAATGTCCAGATCATGTGGCGCCATATCCTGCCCAACAGCCTGACACCGGTGATTACCTTCCTGCCGTTCCGGATGAGCGCGGCCATCCTGGCGCTGACCAGCCTCGATTTCCTGGGCCTGGGCGTGCCGCCGACGACGCCGAGCCTGGGCGAGCTGCTGGCGCAAGGCAAGGGCAACCTTGATGCCTGGTGGATTTCGCTGTCCACGTTCGCGGTGCTCGTTATCACGCTGTTGCTGCTGACCTTCATGGGCGATGCGCTGCGCGATGCGTTCGATACACGTCTGGGGCTGGCCCAGCTGCGTGGTCGTGTGGAGCCTAAAGCACCTGCGGGAAGCCCTGCCGCGGAGGCCGTGCAATGAGCCTCGCTGCAACGTTCCCCGATGCCGTGGCCCCGCTGGCGCCCGGTACGCAATTGATGTGTGTGGACCGGCTGTCCGTGACCTTCGGCGAGGGCGAGCACGCCACGCGCGCCGTGCGCGAGGTCAGCTTCGACCTGCGTGCCGGCGAGCGCTACGCGCTGGTCGGCGAGTCCGGTTCGGGCAAGACCGTGACCGCGCTGGCCATGCTGCGGCTGGTTGGCGACGCCCACTACCAGGGTGCCATCCGCTTCGAGGGCCAGGACCTGCTGCGCGTGTCCGACCGCGAGATGCGGCGCATCCGAGGGTCCGAGATCGCCATGATTTTCCAGGAGCCGATGACGGCCCTGAACCCGCTCTACACCATCGGCAACCAGATCGTGGAGACGCTGGCGCTGCACGAGGGCCTGGACCGCCGCGCCGCGCGCGACCGTGCCATCGCGCTGCTCGAGCGGACCGGCATCAGCGACGCCGCCAACCGGTTCAACAGCTTCCCGCACCAGTTGTCGGGCGGCCAGCGCCAGCGTGCGATGATCGCCATGGCCCTGGCCTGCCGGCCCAAGCTGCTGCTGGCCGACGAGCCGACCACGGCGCTCGACGTGACCATCCGCGCCCAGATCCTGGATCTGCTGCGCGACCTCCAGGCCGAGTTCGGCATGGCGGTGATGCTGATCACCCATGACCTGAACCTGGTGCGCGCGTTCGCGCAGCGGGTGGGGGTGATGGAGAAGGGCGTGCTGGTGGAGTCCGGCGAGACGGCCGAGGTGTTCGCCAATCCGCGCCATCCGTACACGCGCAAGCTGATCGATAGCCGCCCGCGCCGCGAGGTGCTGCCGCTGGTGCCACTGGCCCCGGTGCTGCTGGAGACCGATGCGCTCTGCGTCAGCTATGCCAAGAAACGCGCCGGGTTTGCCGGCTGGTTCTCGAAGGAGCAGTTCGTGGCCGTGAAGGACGTGAACCTGCAACTGCGCGAGGGCGAGACGGTCGGTATCGTCGGCGAATCTGGCTCCGGCAAGACCACGCTGGCCCACGCCGTGCTGGCGCTCCAGCGCAAGAGCAGCGGGGCCATCCGCTTCCTGGGGCGTGCGTTCGACGCATGCACGCACAAGGAGCGCAGTGCGCTGCGGTCGCGCATGCAGGTGGTATTCCAGGACCCGTTCGGCTCGCTGTCGCCCAGAATGACCATCGAGCAGATCGTCGGGGAGGGCCTCGCCCTGCATCAGCCGGGGCTGTCGCCCGAGGCGATGCGCGAGCGCGTGATCGAGGCCCTGCGCGAGGTGGGGATGGACCGCACGGCGCTGGGCCGCTATCCGCACGAGTTCTCGGGCGGCCAGCGGCAACGTATTGCGATTGCCCGTGTGTTGATCCTGAAGCCGCAGGTGTTGGTGCTCGATGAGCCGACTTCTGCACTTGACGTCTCGATCCAGCAGCAGGTGCTGGCGCTGCTTTCCCAGCTCCAGCACAAGTACAACCTCAGCTATCTGTTCATCAGCCATGATCTTGCGGTGATTCGTGCGATGGCGCACCGCGTGGTCGTGATGAAAAATGGTGAAGTGGTGGAAGCAGGTGAGACGGATACGGTACTTGGCGCACCGCAGCATCCGTATACGCGCAAGCTGATGGCGGCCGCGCAGTTGGGGGCCGTCTGAGTGATGTGCATCGCAGCAGGCATGCCGCACCAGCATGACAGCGCGATGTATCACATCGCCGTTATGCGGAATACGAGAAAAAAGATACGTTTTTCACGCTAGCTCATTGATTTGGCTGCGATTTCGGGCGAATTTGTAACCATCTTTGACACGACAATGACAGTCATTTACCATCCCGCGATGGCTATTTTTGAGGGTGGTCTGTCGGTCGCATGCTGACCTTTGGGAAGGTCAATCACGCATCCGAATCGTGCACCGTGCGCTGGCATATGTCTTGCGTACATACCGCCCTGATGTCTAGCGTTTGTCCGGCAATGTCTGACATGCCGGTCAGATAAATCCGATTATCAGGAGAACCAATGCAACGAACGGTACTTCATTCCCTGGCGCGCGCCGCTATTGGAATTGCCATTGCATGCGGTGCGACTGTGTCGAATGGAGTGCTGGCGGATACGGTGTTCAAGGACCCGGACGCCCGGATCGATGCCCGCGCGGAACTGAGCGCGGATGCCCATCCGGAAGGCAAGCGTGGCTTGCTGTCGTCGGTGATGAACTCCACCAGCAACGTTGCCAGCAAGGCTGGCGACCTGGTCATGAACGCGCTGGGCCTGATTGGCGTGCGTTATCGCTTCGGCGGTAACAGCCCCGAATCCGGCCTGGACTGCAGCGGTTTCGTCCGCTACGTGTTCAACGACACCTTCGGCTTCGTGTTGCCGCGTCGCTCTGTCGAAATCAGCAAGGTTGGCACCACTGTGGCGGTCAACGAACTGCGTCCGGGTGACCTGGTGTTCTTCAACACCATGCGCCATACGTTCTCGCACGTCGGCATCTATATTGGCGACAACAAGTTCGTGCATGCGCCGTCCACCGGCAGCAAGATCCGCGTGGACGACATGCGCGCCAGCTACTGGGTAACGCGCTACAACGGCGCGCGACGCATCGACGATGCCTCGCGCGGCGACGCCGACAACGGCATGGGCAGCATGGTCGAGACGCTCAAGCGCTTCGATCCGGCCGCCCAGGGTCGCTCGCTATACGGCGGCTGAACCGGCTGCTTGCCAGACAAAAAAAGGACTGCCTCGGTGAACTGACCCCCTAAAGTTGGACGGGTAAGTTAGGCCGCGGCCAAGGGCTGGGTCCTGTATTGCACAGGACTCAGCCCTTTTAGCTTGAGCTTGATGCGGTCGTGATTGTAGTACCGGATGTATTCGGCTATGCCACGACGCAACTG
>NZ_JBFRHD010000011.1:0-187987 GCF_052115685.1 Cupriavidus sp. 2KB_3 | reverse complement strand
TGCTGACGCACCGCATCGAGCGCTTCGGCCTGCGCCTGCGCATGGGCGTGGACTTCACCGTGGTCAACCCCGAGCACGACGAGCGTTTCCGGGATTATTCGGAAAGCTATTACAAGATGATGGCGCGCGAGGGCGTGACCCAGCAGTACGCCAAGCTGGAAATGCGCCGCCGTACGACGCTGATCGGCGCCATGCTGGTCAAGAAGGGCGAGGCCGACGGCATGATCTGCGGCACGGTCAGCACCACGGCCGCGCACCTGCGCTACATCGACCAGGTACTGGGCGGCACGAACAAGGTCTACGCGGCCATGAACGGGCTGGTCCTGCCGGGTCGCCAGATCTTCCTGGTGGACACCCACGTCAACATCGACCCGACCGCGGAGGAGCTGGCCGAGATCACGATGATGGCGGCCGAGGAACTCAAGCGCTTCGGCATCGAGCCGAAGGTGGGCCTGCTGTCGCATTCGAACTTCGGCACGTCCGAGGCGCCTTCGGCCCGCAAGATGCGCGATACGCTCGCCATCCTGCGCGAACGCGCACCGGAACTCGAGGTGGATGGCGAGATGCACGGCGACAGCGCGCTCGACCAGAAGCTGCGCGATTCGCTGGTGCCGGACGGCGCGCTGGTGGGCGAAGCCAACCTGCTGGTGTGCCCGAACATCGACGCGGCCAATATCTCGTACAACCTGCTCAAGGTGGCGGCGGGCAACAATGTGGCCATCGGCCCGATCCTGCTGGGCGTGAAGGCGCCGGTGCACATCCTGACGCCGTCGGCCACGGTGCGGCGTATCGTCAACATGACGGCACTCGTCGTAGCAAAGGCGATCGCAGAGTCATGACAAAATACTGGAGTAACCTCGCAAAAACTCTCACGCCATACGTACCCGGCGAACAACCCGAGCAGCCCCACGTAACCAAGCTCAATACGAACGAGAACCCGTACGGCCCATCGCCTCGGGTGACAGAAGCCATCCGAGGCGCGGCCAGCGCTTCACTCCGACTCTATCCAGACCCCGAGTGTCGGGCACTCAGAAGTGTCGTCGCCAGCTATCATGGAATTCCCAGCGAGTACGTGTTCGCTGGAAATGGCTCCGATGAGGTTCTCGGCCTTTGTTTCCAGGCTTTTTTTGACCCGGGCATTCCGATTCTGCTGCCAGACGTTACTTATAGTTTTTATCGGGTGTACACAAGGCTGTTCCGTCTCACGCACCGGGAGATCCCGGTTACGGATAGCCTTGCGGTCCGTGTTAGCGACTACACCACTCCCTGCGGCGGTATCGTTCTTGCCAATCCGAATGCACCGACGGGCATGGCACTCCCGTTGGCTTCAATCAGAAGCCTGCTCGAAATGCATAGAGAAACGGTGGTTATCGTGGATGAGGCATATGTCGACTTCGGAGCGGAGTCATCGCTGGCTCTCCTACCCGAATACCCCAACCTCATCGTTGTCCGGACAATGTCCAAGTCCAGATCACTGGCTGGGCTGCGCGTTGGATTCGCATTTGGACAGAGCCACCTGATAGACGCGATAAATCGTGTGAAGAATAGCTTCAACTCCTACCCAGTGGGACACCTTGCACAACTGGGCGCCATTGGTGCTTACGAAGATGATCACTATTTTCAAAGGACACGCGCGGCAATTATCGAATCACGCGATGTCATGACGGCGGATCTCCGAAAGCTTGGTTTCATTGTGCTGCCTTCGAAAGCAAATTTTCTCTTCGCCCATCATCCGAGCTTAGCAGCAAACGCTCTTGTAGAAGCGCTTCGACGCGACCGAATCCTTGTACGCCACTTTCCCGAGGAGCGCATAAGGGATTACCTACGAATCTCGGTCGGTACGGCATCTCAGTGCGCGGAGGTTGTCAGATCGCTTAAAAGAGCCTTGATACGCTGAGCCAGGCCGAGGATAAAGCAAGACGGCCTGTTTTACACGGAGAAGCCGTTCACAAACCTGCCTTTTCCTTGGCCGTTACCGCGTACTCATGGGAAGCTCAAGCCCGCTTGGTAAGCACCGCCCAGACTCCGTCATATCGGGAAGACGCGTGGAGCTCGCAGAGAGCGATCGCTCTTCCACTCGAAGTTGAGGAAGGTTAGATGCGCACACGTTTGCGATCAAAGATTCCAGCAGGGTCGAGAGCCGCCACCAGACATCGCCCCCACAACCGCAACTACTCCGAGCACCACATCGGCACCTCTTGCGGCGGCGTCGGCCGCCCTGTGCAACAAGGTTGCCCTGCCTGCGGCACAGATTTCAATGATCCATCATGGAGAAATCTGGTAGCACGAAAGCAGCACAAACCTAGAACGCAGACGTTGTTGCGGAGTTGGGGCGAAGAACTGAAATGGGTCTTCAGGGACGGCTACGACGGAGAAGTGGGCAACCGACCGAGACCGGCCACAAGCGGACATAAACGCGACGGAGAATGATGAATCCCTACAGCTTAATGCTCCAAAAAGCATCGATGGAGATGCGGCAGTTTCAACAGACCAGCCCAGAGGCAAGCCAGTTTGAGAAGAGTTGGCTCGAACGGCTCGCGGCACGTCTGGAACAGGCAAGTAGTCTTAGCGAAGCGGCCTCAGCAGAGCAGGAAATACTAGCGATTGCAAGAAGCGACATCGACTCTGGACCATCGAACATGACCGCAATGCCATCGTTCTATCTGGCACTCGATGCCGTTCAAAGGACACGCAAGCATCGGTCTGTCTGAACGTCTGCAATGGGTCGGATAGCGACCGTTGCAAAAAGCGCAAACTGGATCTCCCTTCACCTGAAAAGGAGATCATCATGGACACCGCAAACTCTCCTGCCGCGCCTCGCATACCGTGGAACAAGGGAAAGATCACGGGTCAGAAGCCGCCCCTGAAGCTCAAGGAAATCTGGGCGATCCGAACCAGGCTGCAGATGTCCGCGAGCGCGCGCGAGCTGGCGCTGTTCAACCTAGCAATCGACAGCAAGCTCCGCGCTTGCGATCTCACTCGGCTGCTGGTCCAGGACATATGCCACGGCGGCCACGTGGCTGCGCGGGCGACCGTAACGCAGCAAAAGACCCATCGACCGGTGCAGTTCGAGATCACCGAACAGACACGCGAAAGCGTTGATGCTTGGATTCGATTAAACCGTCTGCGTCCATCAGACTATCTGTTCCCAAGCCGGCTTCACGCCTCGGCTCATCTTTCGACGCGGCAGTACGCCAGGTTAGTTCACTGTTGGATCGCTTCGATCGGGCTCGATGATTCCGCCTACGGGACACACACCATGAGGCGAACGAAGGCTTCGTTGATCTACCGGCGGACGAAGAACCTGCGCGCGGTGCAGTTACTCCTCGGGCACACGAAGATCGAGAGCACGGTGAGATACCTCGGCATCGAGGTCGACGATGCCCTCGAAATGGCGGAGCAAACCGAAGTGTGACGGCATCATGGCCGGCGAGCGGACGCTTGCCGGCCAGAAGGTGACATCGCGGCTGCAGATAGGGGAAGACCGGAATTCGGTCGCAAACGGCCGTTCACCCCCCACGGGACGTATAACCGGCGCCGTGAGAGCCCCGCGAAGATTTTCCAGGCCGCGCCTTCCGCCAACACTCTACGCACGAGTCCCTCGTATTAGGCCAGCACCACCGCCCACCAGCGAGCGCGACACACCGGTCCATTGCCAGCCCGCTCCGCAGCGGGCCCCTCTTTGTGCGCATGGTCGATCGCAAACTTCGCTTTCGCCTACACCGTGCTTCTCGAAATGCTCGTAAGTCGTTCAACTCACTACCGCACGAGTCGGTGCGCAACCTTTCCGGTCCGCGCAATTTCGTCGACCAAGTGATGAAGTTCTACTGCATCGTCAAACGTTGGAGCGAGATGCGTGCCATCCCGTAGGTCTGAGGCCAGGCGCCGGTATGAAAGAGCCATACTCTGCGTCAACCCGGCTTCCAGACCAAGGGAATAGGCTTCGGGAATTTCGACATCCGCCAATGGCCGCCCGTGCTGCGCGGCTTGCACCCGGAAGCCACCCATACCCGTATAGCCAACGGGTGACGTCACGACGATATCGCCCGCATCGCCGTTGATCTCCCAATGAAAATTGGTCGCACTGGACATGCCACCACGAAAATGCGCATTCACAAAGACGCCAGTGTCCAGCAGACCGGACACCGCCACCTGATCGGCCGCCGTCATGGCGACATCCTGCCCCGTCTCGTCGATGCGTATCGTCTTCCGCACACTCGCCACTCTCGCGGAGACGTCCGCAAACTTTCCACGCAGCGCAGTGAGCATGGCATCCAGAGTATGACCTACTACAACGTTGACCATGCTGCCCCCAACGGCAGGGTCCAGCGTGTACGCAAATGACTGAGGCAGCGTATTTCCCCAAACGATGCCTGAACCAATGAAGCTTGACGAGATCACGCGACCGATATGCCCGTCGACGAGCAGGTCCCGCACAAAATTGATCGCAGGTGCGGCACGTGTCTGAAGACCGATGGCGGCCGGCAAGCACTTGGCGCGAGCCAGGTCGCGTATCGCCATAGCGCTCTCCAGATCAGTGGACAGCGGCCATTCGCAAAGGACGGCTTTCCCCGCATTCAGAGCTGCTTCGATCAGCTTGCGGTGCTCGGGCACTTTCACGCAGATCACCACAAGGTCCACCTCCTGATCATTGACAAGTTGATCCGTCGTGTCGAAAGCAAGGGACACGCCGAACTTGTTGGCAGCGGCTTTGGCCGTATCTAGCTCGCGATGGCTAATTGCAGTCAGCTTGAAGTCGGCCGACAGTTGGAGCGCGGGGATGTGGGCAAGCGTTGCCCACCCTTTGTCCGGATGGACGCCAATAATACCTACGCGAATAGGCTGAGAAGTCATACGAAAATCCTCGGATGCGAGTTGCAGGAACGGCTGGGCTCTAGAAGATAGAACATTTCTCGCACCAGTTGGCCCGTCCTTCCTGCACATGCGTAAGATTTCACAAGAATGTCCGAAGGAGACGCCCTCCGATAATCTTGCGGCCCTAGGCGGTCGCGCGACATTCCACCCCAGATTATCCGTCGGCTGACGGAGCTCTCTGCAACATGATCGTCCGCAATGGCACCATGGCGCCGGCCGTGCAATCACACGATTTCACGACATTTCACTGGCTGTCATCGAGGCTGGTTGCCATAGTTCGCAAGGACACCGAGTCGCAATCCCACCGCCGCAAGAAATGGGGGACTTATGAGCGCCGAGAATTCCATGGATGCACTGGTTCTGCGCAGCCACAACTCACCATTTGTGCGCGCAACCGTCGCGCGGCCGGTGCCCGGACCGGGTCAAGTCCTTGTTCGGATCAAGGCTAGCGGCGTCAATCCGCTCGACCTCAAGATCAAAAGTGGGCATGCCGCCCACGCTAAACATCCCCTGCCCGCGATCCTTGGGATGGACCTGGCGGGCGTCGTCGAGGAGGTAGGTTCCGAGTGCACTGGCTTCAAACCAGGAGATGAGGTCTACGGACTTACGGGCGGCGTAGGTGGACTGCAAGGATCTCTCGCAGAACTTGCTGCGGTCGACTACGAATTGCTTGCGCCCAAGCCAGTGAACCTCGATATGCGAGAGGCAGCAGCATTGCCGCTGACATTCATTACGGCATGGGAGGGACTTGTTGACCGCGCGCAGGTCGAGGCGCGGCTGAAGGTCCTCGTCCAGGGTGTGGGCGGCGTCGGCAACATCGCCATTCAGATAGCAAGAGCCTTCGGTGCGGAGGTTTTCGGCGTAGACAGTGTCGAGAAGAGCAGCTTGATCGAACAACTCGGAGCAACCGCGATCAATTATCGCGAGAGCGCCGTGGATGAATATGTTGCGGATCATACGGGTGGAAACGGCTTCGACATTGTCTACGACACCGTCGGCGGGGCAGGTCTGGACGCATCATTCCATGCCGTCAGGCGGTTCGGTCATGTTGTCAGCTGCCTCGGCTGGGGCACGCATTCACTTGGACCGCTGTCGTTCCGCGCCGCTAGCTATTCCGGTGTGTTCACGCTTTTGCCAATGTTGACCGGCCAAGGCCGGGCACACCACGGCAACATCATGCGGGAGGCTACACGGCTGGTTGAGGACGGGAAGATCGTCCCGCGAGTCGATCCTCATCGCTTCTCACTAGACTCCGTTGCAGATGCATATCGATTGATGGAGACCCGTGGTGTTGCCGGAAAGGTCGTCATTGACGTCGACACCTGAGTACATCTGTAGTCTGCGACCATTTTCCCACGTTGGAGGATCTACATCATGCCATTTGTAAACATCAAGTTGGTGGAAGGTGTATTTACACCGGAAGAGAAGCACGCGATGGCCAAGGCCATTACCGAAGTGATGGTGAAGTTCGAAGGATCGGAAGCGTTCAGGGAGGTCGTCTGGGTGTTGATCGAGGAGCTTCACACAGATGGCTGGCACATTGGTGGAAGGCCCTTTGAGGGGCCGAAGTCGCTGATGGAGACGCTGGGTAATTCGAAGATGATTTTCGAGAGTATCGACGGCAAGCCGACCTCGCGGAAGGAGTTCGCTTCCGCCGCGCCGGTTCGCGGTTGAAGACGCCCAGTTCCGATCGATTCGCTAGCGACACCGAAACTTCGGCCCGTTCTCACGGAGACTTTGAGATGAAGACTTCGCCCTCTGGTATCTGGACTCTTTCTCGCCGCGACGTCCTGTTTGGTGCCGCAGGCGGCGTCATATCGACAGCAGGCCTTTCGGCGTCGCCATTGGCTGCGAGAACGGACTCCGCCCCGCGCAAAACGGGGCATAGCAAAGGAGATATGCACATGAGCACCATCACAACAAAGGACGGAACGCAGATCTTTTATAAAGACTGGGGATCAGGACAGCCGATCGTCTTTCATCATGGGTGGCCGCTCAGTTCGGACGACTGGGACAACCAGATGCTGTATTTCATGGCGCAAGGCTATAGAGTTATCGCCCATGATCGACGGGGTCACGGTCGTTCGACACAGACCGACACCGGCAATGACATGGACACCTATGCTGCCGATGTGGCTGACCTGGTTGCTGCACTGGACCTTAAGAATGCCATTCACATTGGCCATTCGACCGGCGGCGGCGAAGTTGTGCGTTATGTCGCCGCCCACGGCAAGGGGCGAGTCGCCAAGGCTGTGCTGATAAGCGCAATCCCACCCGTCATGGTAAAAAGCGCGAACAACCCCGGGGGAACGCCGTTGGAGGTGTTCGACGGCTACCGTAATGCACTTGCCAGAAATCGGGCCCAGTTCTATCTCGATGTTGCGAGCGGCCCATTCTACGGATTTAACCGGGCCGGCGCCAAGACCTCCGAAGGCCTGATCCGGAACTGGTGGCGCCAAGGCATGATGGGCGGGACCAAGGCACATTACGATTGCATCAAGGTGTTCTCCGAAACCGACCTGACGGAAGACCTGAAGCGCATTGATGCTCCAGTCCTGGTCATGCACAGCGAAGACGATCAAGTTGTACCGTTCGCGGACTCTGCGCCACTCGCCGCCAAGCTCCTGAAGAAGGGGACGCTGAAGGTCTACAAAGACCTCCCCCATGGCATGTTTGCAAGTCATCCGGACATCATCAATCCTGACGTACTGGCCTTCCTGAAATCCTAAACCAGGAAAGTTGAAATCTGGCTGGGGCAGCACCCGCAGCGACCGGTCCTCGGTTCCTATGCGTAATACCTGCCCCGTGAACCGAGATTCATGGCGGTCGATATGAGCCCATGATAGGAGGTTGCAGCATGTCAAACGTCACAGCATCAGGTCGTGCAGCGAATCTGCTCTTGTCACTCAGTTTGCTTGGAGCACCGCTGACGGTTGCTCTTGCACAGAACTCCGCCGAAACGCCTTACGACAAAATCAACGCCGCTGCCGCCGCCTCTTCTATCACGACGCACGCGCTGCGCGGCGGCGTCAGCATGCTGGAAGGATCCGGCGGCAACATCGGCGTGCTGTCAGGCCCTGAAGGCCTGCTGCTGGTCGATTGCGGAATTGCGGTGTCGCAGAAGAAGATCGAGGCTGCGCTGCAGAAGTTGAGCAAAGGACAAATTCGTTACGCCGTCCTGACACATTGGCATTGGGACCACGCAGATGGAAACGGCTGGGTCCGTCGACAAGGCGCACAACTGATGGCAACCGGTGAGTCGATTAAGCGACTCTCGCAGACCATTCGCGTCGAGGAATGGGGGCATACGTTCAGTCCGGTTCCCACAGCCGATCTTCCGAATGTCAGCCTCGACGGAGCAAAGACGCTCAATTTTGCGGGTGAATCGGTAATCATCCGCCCGTACTCCCATTCCCACACCGATGGTGATGTCTCGGTGTACTTCCAGCGCGCCGACATCCTGGTGACAGGCGACACTTACTGGAATGGCATGTACCCCTTTATCGACTACATGGTCGGAGGGAGCATCGACGGCATGATCGAGGCGGCGAAAGCGAACATCGAAATGGCGACACAGAGGTCTATCGTCATCCCCGGCCATGGTCCTGTCAGCGACCGTTCGGGACTTGTTGCATTCCATGACATGTTGGTTGATGTTCGCAAGCAGGTAGCGGCCCTGAAGGCAAAGGGCCTGAGTCTTCAAGAGGTTCAAGCCGCGAAGCCGACTGCCGCCTACGACGGCAAATGGGGACAATCGATCATCAGCGGTGGGCTTTTCACCGCGCTGGTTTATCGCGGCGTTTGACATAGCGACATCACTGCCACACGGTAGCAATGACAATTCATGCAGGAGGCACCATGCCCGAATCCGTCAGTACTCTAACCATCGATGTCCCCGTTCACCTAGAGCAGGTCGCTTCCGTGCATAGCATCGGTTCCCTTCAATTTGAGGGCGATCTTCCCGCGGCACTTTTTCACCTCCAACTCATCACCGACGATATTGCGGAATGGAAAGCACGGTCTGAGGTGATCGTCGTGGTCCATACCAATGCGGGACACGTTGCATTGAACGATCATGCATATAACGCGTCCCGCAACATCTCTACTGGCAACCCGTACAAGGATCTCGTGGCCGAGCTGGTGAGCCGCGGCGTGAAGATGGAACTTTGCGGCGCAACGGCTCGCGTTAACGGCTGGGGCAACGCCGACCTGCTACCGAACGTGAGGATCAACCTTGACGCCATGGCGCGGACAATCCAGTTGGTGCAGCAAGGATTCGTGAAGATTACCGAATGAAACGCCCTGCCCGGTTCTCTGACGGCGGCACTAGGAATCGAGGAGCGACCTCGCGGTTATCAGATCTTCGGTGGCAAAGCCTTCCCGGAACTTTGCATAGACATCGGCCAGTGTATTCCTCGCCTGCGCGGCGGACGGCTTGCCACGGTGAAAACGCACCATGCTATTTGCCACTCGCAGTTCCCATGAAAGCGCCCCTTGTCGCCGCGCCCAGTCAAGTGATGTCTGGAGCAGCCGCCCAGCGGCACGGTGGTCTTCCTCGTCTTGTTGCAGTATCTCGCTTTTAATCCGTATAAGTTCTGCAATGCACCAGCGCTCTTCTTTTGCTTTGGCGCGCTGAATACCGTGATCCACCGTGGCGAGCGCCTCCGCAGTCGTGCCGCTCTGGTAGGCGGCCTGTGCAATCAGGCTAATGAAACCTGTGCTGAAGTGAGCGAAAAGTCTTCCCTCCTGAAGCTCACCGAATGCGCTGCGAAGACGCGGTAGCCCCCATGCGAAGTCGCCTCGCTTGATGGCGAGCGCCGCTTGCCAACAGCGTCCCAGGACGTTCCACGGACCCAAGCCATGTCTGTCTGTCAATTCAAGCAGCATCGCGATGGACTCTTCCGCTTTCGCATGATCGCCGACGAATAGTGCGACGGGGCAAGCACCTAGAGAGAGCGCATCGCATAGAGAGATCGCATGGTCGCTCGCTAACGCCTCAGCGACACCGCTTTGCGCAGCGCGCATGGCTTGATCGGGATTGCCCTGCAGCCACAGCATCTGCGCCAGCAATACACGCGACGCGACGACTTGATCGAATCGGAAGCGAAGCGAGCTTGCGACAGTGGGGGCAATCCGATGCGCGAGCAATGCTTCGATATGGCTTCGAGCGCCAGTGAAATCGCCCATGGAGAACAAGGGGGCACCCAACAACCTTTCCGCAAGCATTCGGTCTGCAGCGCTTGTCGCTAGGTCCCTGAACTGATATGCCGTATCTAGCGCTCCCCGGTAATCCCCCGCGCCGATTTGGCAGAACCATAGTCCCCATAGCGCCTCTAGCTGGCTTTCCACATCAGACAAATCCTTGGCAACCGTGTAGGCTTTTTCCCAAGCGGCGGCTGCTTGCGGGGCGAGTCCAGTCGTGAAAACCCGCGATAATCCCAATGCCATGTACAGCTTCATCACATGGCGTGCCTGGGCCGCCCACTCTTTGCCGGGCGGCACGCATGACAATGCGCTTTGCACACGATTACGACATTCGCTCACCATCGACAGTTGAAACCATAGTGGTATTGCGGCAGCGGTGAGTGCAACACAAAGATCAGAGTCGCCGGTTGACTCGATGGCCCAATCCAGCGCCGACTGGATGTTACTGACGTGGCGACTGTAGCGTGCCAGCCAATCACTTGTCGGGGTGTCCTCGAGTTCCTCAAGGGCATTGCCGAGCAAGGTACAAAGACATCGCGAGAGTAATTCTGCCGACACATCCACTTCTTCGTTTTCGGAAAGCTTCGAGAACGCGTACGCCCGTGTCGTATCCAACAGCCGATACCGTAGCGTTGCCCCATAATGAACGGGGTTGACAAGGGATTTGCCGATGAGATTCTCGATATGATCAGACACATCGCCGCTATTCGGTATAGCGTCGGACGAAATTGCCACTGCCTCGGCGAATGTGAATTCCCCCGTGAATATCGACAACCTGCGCAATAGCCATTGCTCAGTCTCCGCTAGTGTGTCGTAGCTCCAGTCGAGAGTCGCAGTTAAGGTTCTGTGACGCGGAAGCGCGGTGCGACGACCGCCGATCAAAAGCCTCAGGCGATCATCCAACCGCTCAGCGATTCCCCGTAGTCCAAAGGCGGCGACTCTGCTCGCCGCCAGTTCGATCGCAAGTGGAATCCCGTCCAGTTGGCGGCATATGTCCGCGACGACTGGGGCATCGGTGTCACGCATGGCAAATCCATCGAAGCTTGCGGACGCGCGCTCTACGAAAAGTTCCACTGCAGGATATGCGAAGGCTTGATCCGCGGTCAGGCCTGCCAACACCGGCGGCACGTGTAACGGGGCGAGCCGATAGACGCTTTCCCCTTCCGCTCGCAGCGCCTCCCGACTTGTCGCCAGAATGTGAATGCCAGGCGCGCGCTTCAGTAACGCCTCAACCAGGAATGCAACCGCATCGATGAGACGTTCGCAACTGTCCAGAATCAGCAGCGTTTCCCGATTGTGCAGATAGGCGGCGACATCCGTGAGCGGCTCCTCTGAGACACTGGGAAGCCCGAAGGCCGTAGCGAGCGTACTCGGAATATGCTGTGGATCCGATAACGGAGCGAGCTCGATCAGGGAGAGCCCATCCGCATAATCCGATGCCAATTCAGCCGCGGCGGCCAGGCAAACTGTTGTCTTGCCTATTCCCCCGGCACCCACAATCGTTACGAGACGGAAGCGTTGAAAGCGTCCTTTTACTGTGCCGATATCTTCCGTCCGTCCAATGAGGCGCGTCAGACGAATTGGAATGTTGTGTCCTTCCTTCGCGATACTTGACCCGCCCGTGAGGACACGATTGGCCGGCAGCACCGGCGCCACAAAGCGATAGCCACGTCCTGAAACGGCCACAATGTAAGGTGTACTCGAGCTTTCGGCACCAAGCACGCGTCTGAGGGCGGCCACTTGCGCTCTAAGGTTCGATTCTTCCACAACGGTATTTGGCCAAACCTGCGCGGTGAGTTCATCCTTGGTGACCAAGTCACCCGCGCGATTAACAAGCGCAACCAATATGTCTAGGGCTCTTTCGCCAATCCGGACCGGCATGTCTTCTTTGAGTAATACATGACGCTTCAGATCCAGACGAAATGGACCGAATCTAACCGCTTCGACGTCGATTTTCGGAATTATATTTGTTGGTTTTGACATTCCTGAGGTTCCCCTATCTTGTTTCGGCAACGTTCGGCAATTCCTGCCCAATATAGGCTTAACTGACGCATTTTCCGAATCGGATTTAGCGGAGAGCTCTTGCGCGCTTTGGCGATAGCTAGGACGAGGGAAATCGTCAGGCGCGGTTCATCAGAAAAAACGGCGCGGCGATTTGCCTCAAAACGCACTTTAGTCACTGCGATCGTCCGACCGCGGGCGCCCAAGTTGATTGTGGAGTGCGCCGGCCGCTATATATGCCGTACATGGCACTTGCGAGGAAGGAGCCGACCCACCCGGCACCCCATGCAAAATTGTATGAATGCCGTGCCAATTTGTTGGTTTACGCCGGACACACGCTAGCCAAACAATGCAGGCACCCAAATCGAGCATCTAAGGAGCTCCCATGACTGACGACCGCATGCTTGCCCTGACCATCGAGTCCGCCGGTGCAGATTTCAATAAGGCACAACTTCCGAAGCCGGTTGCCGGCGTAGGTGAGGTGCTCGTACGCATCGTGGCAAGTGGTGTTAATCCACTGGATACAAAGATCCGTGTGGGAAATGCCGCGCATGCCCGGCACCCTTTCCCTGCCGTCCTCGGTATAGATATGGCCGGTGTGGTTGAGGCCGTGGGCCCCGGCGTAACCCTATTTGCGCCTGGCGACGAGGTGTATGGAATGACCGGGGGCGTCGGCGGCCTGCAAGGCTCTCTCGCGCAGTATGCCTCCGTCGATGCTCGCCTGCTTGCACATAAGCCGCGCCGGCTGGCGATGCGCGAGGCGGCAGCTCTTCCATTAGTTTTTATTACGGCGTGGGAAGGCTTGGTCGATCGAGCCAACGTACAAGCCGGCCATAAAGTCTTGGTCCACGGAGGCGCAGGTGGCGTGGGGCATGTTGCCGTTCAAATTGCCAAGGCCCTCGGCGCGGACGTGTACGCAACCGGCTCAGCGGGCCAAAAGGACGTGATCGAAGGCTTCGGCGCGACATACATCGACTACGCAGCGATGCCGGTCGAAGGGTACGTCAACGCTTACACGAACGGTGAAGGCTTTGACGTCGTTTATGACACGGTCGGCGGAGCAGTGCTAGATAATTCATTTGCGGCTGCCCGCACGTACGGGGGGCACGTGGTCAGCTGTCTCGGCTGGGGAACTCACAAACTCGCCCCGCTGTCTTTTCGCGCAGCCACGTATTCAGGGGTGTTCACACTTTTGCCCATGCTCTCCGGCCGGAAGCGCGAGACGCACGGTGCAATTCTCCGAGAAGCGACCGTCTTGGTCGATGCAGGAAAGTTGTCGGTAATGGTTGATCCACATGCATTCGATATGGACAGCGCAATTGAAGCGCATCGCCTCGTTGAATCTGGCGGGGCAAACGGAAAAGTCGTCGTAGATATTAGGTAAGCAGCGCGCTGATTCTGCAAGGACGAACGACCTCGCGAGTTGCATAGCAACTTGCGAGGCGCAAACCAGATGCTAGTTCCTCAGCATTGCAATGGCTAGATCGAGGAACGTCCGCAGCCTGCCAAGCCGCCGAAGGTCGCGATGATATCCGACCCAGACATCCCTGGCAGGGGGAGGATTACCAACATCAAACTTCTGAAGTCCGCCAATGCGTTCGGCCAACACGCATGGCAAGACTGCAAAGCCCACCCCACTCGCACAAAGTCTCGCCTGCGCCTCTCTGCTGTTGCTGCGGAAGGCTGTCGACGCATTAGGAAACCTCTCGCGCAGCCACGAGACGTCTGGAAGCGTGGAAAAGCTTGCGTCCAACGTGACAAGGCGCAGTCCCGCTCCATCCCCGAGCGTGGGTGGTTCGCTGAGCAAGGACCCGTACAGACCATACTCCATGTGAAGCAGCTTGCTTTGAAGGACGTCTACCTCCTCGAACTCGCGGCTCCGAAACACCAAATCGGCTTCACGGCGAGCAAGGCTTAGCAACCGGTGGTCCGTAACAAGCTCCACTGTCACAGCGGGATGTCGTCGCGTATATTCAGCAATTACGTCGGTAAGGACATGAACGCCAAACCAATCTGAAGACGAAACTCGCAGCACGCCTTCTAATTCCTCAGCTTGGCCAGAAAGTTGCCTCTCAAACGAAATGGCCTCTTTCTCCATCCTCTCCGCGCCGGCAAGAACCGCCGCACCTTCGTCGGTAAGCACGAAGCCTTCCCCCGTGCGCTGAAACAGTGCATGACCCACGGCCTCTTCCAGCGCCTTTAGACGGCGCCCCATCGTCGGTTGAGTCTGCCTGAGCGCCTTTGCAGCACCGCCTAAAGTGCCGGCTCGCGCTATGGCCAAAAAGATTCGTACGTCGTTCCAGTCCAACTCTGCTTATCCTTCGGCAAAGAAAGTCGCCCTAGCGTACAACAATACTGCCCTAGAGTACTGATCCTGTGACTCACGACGTAGCGATCCGTATCTCCCATGCAGCACGCGCGACCCGGAATCGCCATATCGCTCGCGCATCTCCTACGCTCATTCCATTCCCCTCGAATTCCGGGGGTGCATGATGGCTGCGCGCTCTATCGCCTCGCTTTCGATCAGCTTCGGCTTGGTCTCGATCCCCGTAAAGGTCTTTTCCGCCACAGAATGTAAGGCGGCCATTGGCTCAATCATCTCCACAAAGGCTGCGGGTCCCGTCTGCGGCAGCAATACATCTCCCAGCGTGAGGGTGTCCTGGTCGACCGGGCCGAATGGTCAAAGGCTACGAGTTCGAGAAGGACAAATATGTGATCTTCGAGCCTGACGAGTTGAAGGCCTTCGAAGAGGCAACGCAACACACCATCGACATTGTGGCCTTCGTGCCACTGGCAGCCATCGACCCTATTTACTACGACAAGGCGTACTTCCTAGGCCCGGCGAAAAACGAGGCGGCAAGCGCTACAGCTTGGTCTCTGAAGCACTACGCGCAATCGGGAAATGCGCCCTAGCCAAATGGAACTGGAAGGGCAAACAATACATGGTGCAGATCCGAGTGGGCGAGGACGGGTTGATCGTGCAGCAACTGCTGTATGCCGACGAGGTCCGGTCAGTGGCTGACCTGCACGTTGAGACCGTTGCGGTTTCCGGCGCCGAGTTGTCGCTGGCCGAGCAGTTGATCGAGCAGAACTCGGTGGAAGGCTACGATCCCGCCGAGTACACCGATGAAGAGAAGCAACGGATCCGGGCGCAGATCGACAAGATGACATCATCGGCACCCCCCGAAACGCTGTCATGGGGCTTGTTGCCGCGGGCGTCGTGGCGCATGTACGCGTCCACCATGGTGAATTGCTTCCGCGACTTAGTGATACTGCGCATGGCCGCTGCGCTGCGCCAGTCCCATATCTCAGCGGGGCGCATAAGGGAATCGCTGCTCCGCACCAAAGCCATCGCTGCAGACGCAGCGAGAGATGGTAGAGAAGGGTCTATCCTCGATTACCGAGCGGACCATAGCGATTGTTACGCCATGAGGCCGGGTGAGTGGAGGCCCTGATGAGATCGACCTAATAGGCAAGCCCTAGCAGGCGTAATGCCCGCTCAGGGTTACAGATTCAACCGGTCGATGCAACGTTGTGAGCGCTCTGGCAAAGGCGGGCTTCCTCGGGGCAGTCCCCTACAAGAGGGGCGGCGCTGCGCCTCTCCCCGCGAACGACCGCTAACGGCAAGACTGACGGACCGCTTCGGGTCGATAGCTGCCCGTGACAACCAGCCCGGCCGCGCCGCGGCGCCCCGTCATGCAACCGCCCCACCCTGCTCCCCCTCAAGCACAAACGGCCAGCGTCACCGCCCGACGGGCACCCAATAAAAGAGCCGAGGTCAGCACAAACCGCAAGCCCGTGCCGACATTTCAAAATAGCCAGCGCCCCGCCCTTTCAGAAATGCCAAGGCACTAGATGTCACGGCAAAATGCAAATATCGGATTACAGCTAGATAGAAATGTCGGGGTTGACCATGCTGTTCGCCTTGCGATTCACGCACGGAGGCATCGTGACGGCACGTCCAGACCTGGTGACCGTGAGCATGCGTGAGCTGGATCGGCTCAAAGTCGTCGATGCCGTTGTCCGTGAAGCGACACCCAACAGCCTTTGGGTTGGGTGTGCCATGCAAATCCCCTGGGTCAGGATTCCGTGCAATTCAACATGCCTCAGGACATCAGCGCTCCAGCTGGCGGGCCGGCGCATCCGGCATGTCAATTCCCACTCGACCAGTCGCGTTGGCGGAGGCTGCAGCCCGCGTCTTCCACAGCGACACCACTACGCCACCGGCGATCAGTGCCGCCGTGACGCCAAGGCTCAGCAGCGACGGGATCTTACCGATGATATTCACCAGAAATATCTTGCCGCCGATGAACACGAGCACCAGGGCCAGAGCGTACTTGAGGTAGGCAAAGCGGTGGATCATCGCCGCCAGCGCGAAGTACAGCGCCCGCAGGCCCAGGATGGCGAAGATGTTGCTGGTGTAGACGATGAACGGATCGGTGGTGACGGCGAAGATCGCGGGGACCGAGTCGACTGCGAAGACCAGGTCCGCGAACTCGACCATGCACAGCGCGAGGAACAGCGGCGTCACCCAGGTCACAGCGCGGCCGCTTGCCGGGTGGGGCGCGCGTACGAAGAAGGCGTTGCCGTGCAAGCCGGTCGTGACGCGCAGCTGACCGCGCAGCCAGCGCAGCAGCGGGCTGTTCTCGAGGTCTGGCGTATGGTCGGCCATCCAGAGCATCTTGATGCCCGTGACCACCAGGAATGCGCCGAACAAGTACAGTATCCACGAGAACTGCGTGACCAGCGCCGCGCCGAGGCCGATCATCATCGCGCGAAGCACTATCACGCCCAGAATGCCCCAGAAGAGCACGCGGTGCTGGAACTGGCGGGGAATGGCGAAGAACGAGAAGATCATCGCGATCACGAATACGTTGTCCATCGACAGCGATTTCTCGATCAAGAAGCCGGTGTAGTAGTCGATGCCGCTCTGGGCACCTAGCTGCCACCACAGCCAGCCGCCGAACAACAGGGCCGCGCCGATGTAGCCGCCCGAGAGCCACAGGCTTTCCCCGATGCCAATTTCATGGTCGTCGCGATGTAGCACGCCCAGGTCGAAGGCAAGCAGCGCCACCACCACGGTGGCAAAGACCAGCCACAGCCAGACGGCGTGGCCCAGGAACGGTGTGTCGAGGAATTCGATCATGTCGATGAATGGATACCAGGGCGCGGAACGCGCCGGTATGTACCCGGCGTTCCGATAGTCGCACTGTAGGGGCGCAACGCTCAGAAGAAAATCAGAAAATATGCGCGATACTTCGGTGAAACCGAAGTTTTCACGACCGGGGATCGCGCATGAACTATAAGCACCTGCACTACTTCTGGACCGTGCTGCGGGCAGGCGGCATCGTGCGCGCCAGCGAGCAGTTGCACCTCACGCCGCAGACGCTCAGCGGCCAGATCAAGCAGCTCGAGGCGCGCGTCGGACAGCCTCTGCTGCGCAAGGCGGGCCGGGGCGTGGAGCCCACCGACGCGGGCCGCCTCGTAATGCGCTATGCCGACGAGATCTTCGCGCTAGGTGCGTCGTTGCAGGAAGCGTTGGCAACGGGGCGCGACGCGCGGCGCACAGCCGTGTTGCGCGTCGGCATTGCGGACTCCGTGCCCAAGGCGGTGGCGTTTCACATCCTGGAGCCCGCCATGGCGCTGGCGCAGCCGCCGCGGCTCACATGCCACGAGGGCGGACTTACGGGCCTGCTCGGTGAGCTGGCGGTGCACTGGCTCGACCTCGTAGTGTCGGATGTGCCCGCACCGGCAAGCCTGAGCGTGCGCGTCTACACCCATCTGCTCGGACGAACGGGAGTGTCGTTCTTCGCCGCGCCCGGGCTGCTGAAGGCTACCGGATGGACCATACGGCGGGCGCGCAACGCCTTTCCCGCCTGCCTGGCCGACATGCCGCTGTTGCTGCCCACCGCGCCGACGGCGCTGCGCCCGCGGCTCGACGCGTGGCTGCGGCAGCATGCGCTGGCACCACCGGTGGCAGCCGAATTCGACGACAGCGCGCTGCTCAAGGCGTTCGGCCGCGAGGGGCGAGGCATGTTTGCCGCCCCTAGCGTGTTGTCCGACGAGATCGCGCAGCAGTATCAGGTGGTGCCACTTGGCACGCCGCACGATCTGATGGAAGAGTTCTACGCCATCTCGGTCGAACGCCGCATCACGCAACCGGCCGTCGCGGCCATCACGGCGGCCGCGCGCGGCAAGCTGTTTGCATCTGACACAGGCGGTCTGTGAGCGAATAGTAGACCGTGCCGCGGGCTAGCCCAGCCGGGCAGGAAGCAGCGACTATGAGTCTGATCGGCGCTGACATTCTGTGCGCCAACACGAGCCAAGCCGAGGGCCGCGTAGAACGGATGAACGGCACGCTGCAGGACAGCTTAGTGAAGGAGCTGCGCGTACGCGCGATCAGCGCCATGGACGCGGCCAATGCCTATGCGCCAGCCTTCATCGCGGACCTCAACATCCGCTTCGCCAAGGTGCCGCGCAGCGACTTCGATGCCCATCTGCCGCTGCGTGGCAACGAGGACCTGGAACGGATAGGCGGCTACCGACTGCGGATTCATCCGGTCAACGCAACAGCTCGTTGGAATCGATCAGCCGGTGTCTCGAAGTCTAGTGTTTTGCGTGGGCGTTCGTTGAGTTGTCTGGCTATGGCGTTGAGCTTGGCTTGCGAATAGACAGAGAGATCGGTCTCTTTGGGGAAGTACTGTCTCAGAAGGCCATTTGTGTTTTCGTTCGAGTCGCGTTGCGACAGATGCTGAGGGTCGCATAAGTAGGGCTTGATGTCCGTGGCCACGGCGAAACGCTTGTGTTCTGCCATTTCGGATCCCCGATCACAGGTAAGCGAATTGTAGAGTTCCTGCGGCAATTTACACGCATGCTTGCGCCTTCCCAGTGACCGGGTATTCCGCGGTTCTCGGCCGTCGCAGGCCCCGCCCGCCCTCAATCCAATCACATGTAGCTACTCATGCAAATGTTGTGGCCCGGATGTCCCACGGCCTGCGGCCGGTTCGACTGGCCACACTGAAAGGCGGAGGGGCGGGAGTTGCCTCAGCACCGACACGTCCGTGCGCGGGTGTGCCGACGTCAGAGTCCGGCCACGAAGGGGCCGTTTAGTCCCCCCGCGCAATCGGCCGGTTCACCGTTGGCTTCACCAGGGCTGGAGCTTATCGTCCCCAGCGACGGCAAAGCAGCGTCACCGAACTCCCCTCGCATCCGTCCAGGACGCCTGCGACACCCCGCCATGCTCGCAGCCAATTCCGAATTGCCGCCCGGGGGAGACCAAAGGTGCGGCGGCCGCCCCGAGCAGATAGGCGCCCTCTCCCCGGTGGTAGCACAAGCACATTGGTTGCGCAGACCCTTTCGGCGGCCGCCGAGCTTATTGCATTTGCTTATGGGCGGAAGAATGAATCCGTCTTGGACGTTATTGTCCGGCTCATCCATTCTCTAGCCATCGGCTCCTCGCCAGCAACGAAGCAGCAGCTGCGAGGGAGAAAGCGAGAGCCTGTCATGCCACCGTCCATTTCGTATTCGACGGCAAGGAATTCCGGCAACTCTCTTTCTCTTCGCATCTGGCAGACAGAACCGATTATCTACCTTGCGCTTTATCCGCACAGGTCCGTTCACTTAGTCACCGCAGCCTCATCCAAACAGGCTTCATCAAGGAGTTACCATGCCCCAATCTCAAATCAATCAGTCGTCACGTCAAGCACTGACCGACACCATCATCGATGCCAAGGCTCGCAAAAATCTGACCTTCGAGGAGATCAACGAAGGCACTGGCTTGACCCTGGCCTTTGTCACGGCCGCACTGCTCGGCCAGCATCCATTGCCCGCCGCCGTCGCCAAGATCGTCGCTGACAAGCTTGAACTGGGCGACGAAGGAACACGCCTGCTCCAGACGATTCCGGTGCGGGGCAGCATTCCGGGCAACGTGCCCACCGACCCGACGATTTACCGCTTCTATGAAATGATCCAGGTCTACGGCACGACCCTGAAGGCGCTGGTTCACGAGAAATTCGGAGATGGCATCATCAGCGCCATCAATTTCCGCCTCGACGTCAGCAAAGTGGAAGACCCGGACGGCGGTCACCGCGCGATTATCACGCTCGACGGCAAGTATCTGCCGACCAAGCCATTCTGAGCTTTTTGGAGCAGGCGACCGCTGGACTTTTCCGGTCGCTCTCGCCGCTTACCGCGTCGCCTGCTCTCCCATTCCTTCCCATTAGTTCTTTCGCCATCCCCCATGTGGGCAACAACGTCGTCGCGGCGCGCTCACAGATCTACGGAGCATTACCATGAAACGCACTCTCCTCACGCTACTCGGCGCAGTGGCCCTTACTTCATCCCTATCTGCACTCGCAGGGCCAGACTGGACAGTTATCGACCGCGCTCGTGCGGCAGCCAAGGCACAGCAAGCTCAGCAGCAAGCCAATACAGCACTCGTACAAGAAGCTAATGCAGTCCTTCAGGAAGCAGGCAAAGCACCTTTGTAAGCGCCAACGCCGACGGTCGGCTGACGCAAACGGAGCACGCCCGGGCAACCCACCGACACTTTGAAGTTGGTAACCAAAGAGGGGCATCGGACAACTGAGGCTCACCTCTAGCAGCGCCGCCGGCGCGACGCGCCACACTCGGCACGCCCGCGTAATCCCAGCCCCCGGCGACCGTCACGCACCATCAATTCGCATACCAAGGCAAGCATCTCCATCAGGATTCTACTCATGAGAACTATCCACACCGATGTGGCCATTATTGGCGCCGGCTCAGCAGGATTATCTGCATATCGCGCTGCCGTCGCACATGGCAAGCGTGCCCTTCTGATCGAGGGCGGCCCCTACGGAACCACATGCGCCCGCGTTGGCTGTATGCCCTCCAAGCTGCTCATCGCCGCCAGCGAAGCAGCACACAGTGCCAAAATGGCCGCAGATCTCGGTGTGGATATCGACGGAACCCTTCGGATTAACGGCCATGCCGTCATGGACCGTGTCCGCCGCGAGCGCGACCGCTTTGTAGGGTTCGTCGTGAGCGGGGTAGAAAATATCCCAACGACAGACAGGTTAGTCGGTAAAGCACACTTCATCGACAATACAGTTCTGCAGGTTGGCGGGGACATTGTGGTTCGTGCCGGTCGCGTAGTGATCGCTACGGGGTCTGTGCCGGATGTTCCGGAAACTCTGCGCGTCTTCGGCGATCGATTGATCATCAATGACGATGTGTTTTCGTGGAATCAACTACCTCGGAGCGTAGCAATCTTCGGACCCGGCGTGATTGGATTGGAGCTCGGTCAGGCCCTCTCGAGACTAGGCGTGAGGGTCAGAATGTTTGGACGGACTGGATCTCTAGGCGGCATCACTGACCCGGTCATCCGCGCGCATGCGACCCAGATCTTCACTACCGAACTTCAACTCGACACGAATGCGAAAATCATTGCGCTCCGGAGAGAGGGTGACGAAGCGGAGATTACCTTCGCTGACGGACTCAATCGCGAGATAACCGAGCGCTTCGAGTACGTCCTTGCTGCCACGGGTCGCCAGCCGAATATCCAGAGCCTTGAACTCCACAACACATCGCTAATACTGGACGCCAGCGGCGTGCCACGCTTTGATCCCCTCACGCTGGAGTGCGCAGGCGCTCCGGTCTTCATCGCAGGCGACGCGAACAATGTCCTGCCAATTCTTCACGAAGCAATCGACGAAGGTAGGACAGCCGGCGAGAACGCCGCCACATGGCCCGAAGTCAAGCCTCTGCTACGCCGGGCCCCCC
Source organism: Cupriavidus sp. 2KB_3 (assembly GCF_052115685.1). Taxonomy (NCBI): domain Bacteria; kingdom Pseudomonadati; phylum Pseudomonadota; class Betaproteobacteria; order Burkholderiales; family Burkholderiaceae; genus Cupriavidus; species Cupriavidus sp. 2KB_3. Next base: position 166,147 of record NZ_JBFRHD010000011.1, on the reverse strand, counting down.
TGTCGATTGTGTTCTCCGACCCTCAGATTGCCATGGTTGGCAAGCATTTCACGGAACTCCAACCCGGTAAGTTCGTGACGGGAGAAGTCAACTTCGAGGATCAAGGCCGCAGCCGGATCATGCTCTCGAACCGAGGCCTGATGCGCCTGTATGTGGACCGCTCGACTGGGCGCTTCCTCGGCGCCGAATGGCTGGGGCCGCGCGCTGAACACCTGGCCCATACCTTGGCCTGGGCATACCAGCAACACCTGACTGTCGATCAAATGCTGGCGATGCCGTTCTATCACCCAGTTGTTGAAGAGGGCCTGCGAACCGCCCTGCGTAATGCAGCAGCAAATCTAGCGCACGCCTCCTGACGACTCCCGCCCAAGCGCGTCACGGGCCCCTTCCACCATTTAATCGCACGACGGATAGACTGCGGCCAGCGCGCCGACGTCACAGTCGAAGTGCCAGGCAGCATCATGACTATCGTTGTTCATCATTTGGAAAACTCTCGCTCCCAGCGCGTTCTCTGGCTCCTTGAGGAACTTGGGGTCGCGTACCGTGTGAAACGCTATGCACGCGACCCAGTCACGAAGCTTGCGCCACCAACACTTAAGGAATTCCATGCGCTCGGAAAATCTCCGCTAGTGCAGCATGACAACCTTACGGTCGCAGAAACCGGAGCGATCGTCGAGCACCTTGTCGGCGTGGCTGAAAGCACGATCGGCCTGCCCATCGACGAGGATGCCGCGAAGCGATACACCTATTTCATGCACTATGCGGAAGGATCGCTCATGCCGCCGTTGTACACGCTGATTGTGATCGGCCGTACAGGAGGGGGTTGCTCAGAAGCCGTGGATGCAGTCAGGCGAGGCTTCGCCGAGCACCTGCTGTGGATGGAGCGGGAGCTGGACTCCCGCAATTGGTTTGCCGCGGACAGCTTCACTGCCGCGGACGTCATGATGAGCTTCCCTCTGGAAGCCGCACGCCACCTCGGCTTGCTTGACGCCAGTTATCCGAATCTGCATGCTTTTCTCGCCAGAATCCACGCACGCCCCGCGTATCAGCAAGCGCTGGCTCGGGGTGGCCCTTACGCCTTCGCATGAGCGTTGTGCGTCTGCGAACCTTCCGAAAATCGGAATCATCGATACCTGCGGACCCTCGACCGTGATGCCGGCACTATGGCCGCTTCTTGCATTCAGACAGACAGTGCGTTCTCGCGCCATCCATTCCGTCTTGCGTCCCCATTGCCTAGATTGAAGGCGTAGGTCTCCGCAGTTCGCAAAGTGCCGCCCCCCACTTCAGGACCAATCATGCTCGTCCAAGATAAAACATCCGCGCCGTTGGATTTCTACTACTGGCCAACGCCCAACGGTCAAAAGGTCGCGATCTTCCTCGAGGAGTCTTCCCTTCCCTATCGATTACACCCGACGGACATCAGCAGGGGCGCGCAACACTCCGCGGCCTTCACGCAGATCTCACCGAACAATAGGATTCCCGCGATTGTCGACAATACGGAGGGAATATCGTTGTTTGAATCGGGCGCGATTCTGCTCTATCTCGCGGAGCGTAGCCGCGACTTCATTTCCATGAATGTTGCCGACCGCGTTGAAGTTCTCAAGTGGCTATTCTGGCAAATGGCTGGCCTTGGCCCCACGCTTGGACATACAGTATTCTTCAGAAACTATGCGCCTGAGCCGTCGCCCCTCGCCACTCAACGCTTCAGCGTGGAGACAGCGCGACTGTATGGTGTCCTTGATCGCCAACTGGCCCACCGCGAGTTTATCGCTGGCGCTTATTCGATTTCTGACATGGCCACATTCCCGTGGATTCTGCAGCACGACAAACAGGGACTGTCCCTTGCCGGCTTTCCTCACGTGAAACGATGGCTGCACACGGTGCAAGCGCGCCCGGCAGTGCAGCGCGCCTACGACCTCGGCGAACGGGTCAGACCATGCCGACTCACGGACCAGAATCGAGCGGCCCTGTTCACGCTCAACACGGATACCACCACGAATGCGTCCGCGCATCGTGGCTAGCGCGATCGCGTCTATCGCATAAATCCTTTCGCATGACATTCTCTACGATGCCACCCAATACGGTGATATCGTTTTTTCTTGTTTTGCACGGCAACTTTCGCTATCGCACGGGAGTGGAAACCACGCGCTCCCCATCGCCGAAGCGTGCACTAATATCGATGGCAAGCCTATCCGGAAGGTTCATACCACCCATCGGGGATCATGTGGAGTGCCCCATCGCGGATATCGTCACCCAGTCGATAGGTACGAGCGCACCTTGAGCGAGGGCATTATGAAAGAGATTATCGAAGGATTCCTGAAATTTCAGCGTGAAGTCTTCCCTGCGCGTGCGGCCCTCTTCAAGAAGCTTGCCACGGCACAGAACCCGACGGCATTGTTCGTGACATGCTCCGATAGCCGCGTAGTCCCCGAACTCGTTACCCAACGAGAACCTGGAGATATCTTCGTGATTCGCAATGCGGGAAACATCGTGCCTTCTCACAGTGGCGAGCCCGGCGGCGTATCGGCGACGGTGGAATATGCCGTAGCGGTATTGGGGGTCACGGACGTCGTGATTTGTGGCCACTCCGATTGCGGCGCCATGACGGCAATTGCCACCAATAAGGACCTAACTCATCTGCCGGCGGTAGCCAGTTGGTTGCGGCACGCCGACGCCGCCAAGGCCGTCAGTTGCGCGCAGAAACATGGCTCTCCCGCGGAGGCACTCGATTCAATGGTCCGCGAAAACGTCGTCGCGCAACTTGCTAACATCCGGACCCACCCGTCCGTGGCGCTTGGGCTCGCCAACGGCACTCTCAAACTGCATGGGTGGGTCTATGACATCGAAACTGGAGGGATTCGTACTTTCAATAGCGAGTCTCTGTGCTTCGTGTCGCTCGCCGATTATCCGGAGGCCTGCGCGACGCCAAAGAGGTCCACAGCAAGGGCTTCCAAGCAGAATCAAGTGTGACGTGAGACCCCCGCGCGAGCGCGTCAATCCACAATCATTGGTCCAGGCTTGATTGCGGCGCGCACCGAGCCCCCGTGGCTCGGAGATGCATTGAAGGGTCGACATGCATGACGCGCCTGGTTGACCATCAAGCTGGCAAGGATTGAGACAGGCTAGCGCGTGAACTTCGTCGGGACGTCGAAATAGCTCACCGCGCTGTCGATGGCCCTTCTCAAGCCCCGTCCGGATATCGACCGCGTTTGGCGTGCGATTCATCGCGAACCAAGAAGATTGTCTTGCGCTGGCAGCGCTTTAAGAGCTCGAATCTGAGGCCTACACTGCGAAGCATCCGAGAGCCGATCAATTCAGATCGGACAGCCAAGGAAAGAGCCATGCCCCCTCGCCAGTTGTTCTACTGCAGTCTCTCAGTTGTAGCTGCCTTCGCTCTACTGGCACTTGCAGGCCCCCCCAACGACGAACCAGACTTTGTGTCTCATCATGTCAGGGAGTCGTGTACCGTCCAACCCGCCGCCCACTAGCACGGACGATGGGCATTTGCGCGGCTGCAGCCCATGACAGCGTGAAGAAATCGCGGTCAGGTTCGAAGAAAAGCCAGCAGATCAGCGTTGAATCTCTCCTTATGCGTATCGGTCAGGCCTTGTGGTGCACCAGGATAGATAAGCAGTTTTGAGTTCTGCACAAGCTTTGCCGAAGCCCGGCCCGACGCATCAATGGGAACGATCTGATCGTCACCATAAATAATCAGCGTGGGCACATCTATCCTCTTTAGATCCTCGGTGAAGTCGGTCTCCAAGAAGGCTTTGATCGAGTCGACTATCATCCCGCGCCCCGGGCGCACCTGAAGCAGTCGCAGCCATCGCCGGTGCCGGCAGATTTGCGGCGGCCAGGGCCCCGGCCGTCGCAGCGACAGTCAATAACAGCGTACGTCTAGACGACTTTCAAGTGAAAACTTGACTGGCGGACATAGCTTGCTCCCGTTTTGAATGCGCCCGGCGGCCTGCCACGTGTCCCAGGCGCGTCCATTAGAGGCCCAATGCACTTAATGAGGGGTGATCGTCAGGGCGGCGTCCCAACGGCCAATGGAATTTCCTCTCAGATTCCTGGATCGGCATGTCGTTGACACACGCATATCGATGATGCATGAGCCCATCCGGGCCAAATTCCCAGTTCTCGTTGCCATATGACCGAAACCAATTGCCCGCAGTGTCGTGCCATTCGTATGCATAGCGCACGGCGATGCGGTCACCGTCGAATGCCCAGAGCTCCTTGATCAGGCGATAGTCCAGTTCCTTCTGCCACTTGTTCTCCAGGAATTGCCGCGCTTCCTCGCGATTGTTGGCAAAGTCCGTACGGTTTCGCCATTTCGTATTCAGCGAATAGGCAAGCGAGACTTTGTCGGCATCCCTTGAGTTCCAACCGTCCTCCGCAAGGCGAACCTTCAATGCCGCGGACTCGCGCGTGAATGGCGGAAGCGGCGGGCGAACATCTTGGTCAGAAGTCATCATCGGATCCCCATGAGGAGTGAGGGAGGAGTCGGCGTCTACGTCATGCATTTGCGGCAAGGCCAACTGGCGTCTTCTTGAATTCCACGAATCCAGGCAGCGCTTCGATGCGTCGCAGCCAGCCGTTGATGTTCTTGTATCCCGACAGATCGACGTTGCCTTCCGGCGCACGCGCGATATATCCATACAACGCTACATCAGCGATGGTGGGATGATCCTGCGCAATATATTCTCTTCCCTCAAGTTCGGCATCGATCAGCTTCAGGATGCCGTGAGCGCGAGCGATCGTATCCTCGGGGCTGTAGCTGGCGCCGAACACCGTAATAAGACGGGCTGCGGCCGGGCCATAGGCGATTTCGCCTGCGGCAACGGAAAGCCATCGCTGTACCGCCGCTGCGGCCAATGGCGTTTCGGGGAGCCAGTCTTGGCGCTTGAACTTCTTGGCCAGATATACGAGGATCGCATTTGAATCCGAGATCACGTCACTACCGTCAACGAGTGTCGGAACCTGACCGAAACGATTGAGCTTGAGGTATTCCGGTGACTTGTGCGCACCGGCGCCCAGGTCAACCTCGACAGCATCGTAGTTCACACCAAGGAGCGAAAGAAACAGACGTGCACGATGTGAGTGGCCGGACAGTGGATGATAGAAGAGCTTCATGGCAACCTCTCTCAGTGAAAATGTGGATCGTTCTTGCGAACCTTTCATTTACAGAGACCGGAAACGACAGAGAGCCGGTGTACCCACCGTTGCGGAGGGAGCGCAGAGGTCGCCGCACCACGGCCTCCCAGCAAACATCAAATCATCTGGCTCAGTACCTCGTCCGTGGACAGTACCGCATGCGCCAGGAACTGGTAGTTGACCATTGCCGCCAGGTATCCATCTCCCCACACGGGATGCCGGGGACCGGCCGTGGCGTCCTTGACCACAGCAACTTCAAATCCTTGCTCAAGGAATTCGCGCAAATGCGCTTCCACACACATGTTTGCCAGCATGCCGCCGAGGAGGATCTTGCTTATCCGTCGCTTGCGTAATTGTAAAACCAGGTCATTGGTCTCCGGGCCGAAGACCTTGTGAGGCGCAACAACAATAGTCTTGCCGTCATTGATGTATGGCTTGAATCGATCCAGCCAGTCCGCCCCGGAATCCTCGAAGCCTTCCAGATTCAGCAGGCCGCTTCGCGCGAAGGTGCCCGTGCGAAATTCATCTGCTTCCAGCGGCCCGTTGATCTTCCATCCCTTGTCGGTCGGATAGAAATAGTGGGGAGAAATGAAGACGTCATACGTCCCCGCCTTCGCCGCCTTGAACAGGCGCTCCATGTTCTCGACTGTCCGGTTCTCGGTAACGCTTGCGCCGACCGCTCCCCAGTTCTTTCCGGTCGGGCTGAGAACGTCGTTCTGCGGATCGATAAACACTATCGCCGTATCGTGGCTTCGTATTTCCATGGCACCCTCTCCTAAGGATTGGCTACCCAAGACAAACCGTAGCCAAGGTTGCAATCTAATATGGCTGGCGGTGGATCGTCGCGTCTTGCAGCTTCGCACGGTCGGATTTGAAATCCCACGTGATCCCACGCCGCCGGACCTGCGCGAGCCTAGGCGCCGCGTGCGCAAGAACGTTCTATCACCTCGTTAGGCTGCTCCGTAGACTCCCAGATGCCCACCGATGAGGCTATGTTCGCCTTGGCCCGGTGGCAAATCGACCACCACGAGCCGCCTACTACAAGTGGCTGTTTATCCATCGATCGCACGGGATCACGCATGCAAGCCATTCAAATTCCAACTGACCACGAACACATCCAGGTAAAGCAAGGACGTCGCAGCGGCCTTCCCGTCATGATTGGCGTCCATTCGACCGTACTGGGACCGGCCATTGGCGGCTTGCGTATCAAGCACTACGCTGCGCCCTTCGAGGGATTGATTGATTGCTTGCGACTATCGCAAGCAATGGCATACAAGGCCGCAGCTATCGACAATGGCACTGGAGGCGGAAAGTCGGTCGTCCCGCTTCCGCTCGGGACGGAACTCACACCCGCATTGCGCGAAGCTATCCTGCTGGACGTCGCGGACCAAATAAATGAAATGCAAGGGGCCTATATGGCAGGGCCCGACGTTGGGACCGGCCCAGAAGATATGGACTTCCTGTTTCGCCGTACGCCTTGGGCGGGAGGACGTAGTAAGGCGGCCGGTGGCGCGGGCGGGACGACGGAGGGGACCTTTGCAGGACTGGAGAGCGCCATCGATGCGGCGATTGAAGTCGCATTATCGCGCGACTCAGTTCGCGGACTGCGCGTCAGCATCATAGGCCTGGGGGGAATTGGCACGCTGCTCGCCCAGTCCCTTAAGGCACGCGGTGCCCAACTCTTGCTATCGGATATCGACAACGCAAAGAAATCCCTGGCCGACGAGTTGGGTGCAGAATGGCTATCACCGGTCGAAGCAATGCTCACCGAATGTGACATCCTGGCGCCTTGTGCGCTGGGCGGCATCCTGACCGAGGACGTCGCCGCACAACTCCGTTGCCGCGTGATCTGCGGCGCGGCCAACAACGTGCTCTCGCACGACTTGGTAGGAAAGTCCCTACGCGAACGCGGCATCGACTATGTTCCAGATTTCATTGCGAACGCAGGAGGCCTCATGTTCGCATCCGCTGTGGAGGTATATCGTCGCACGCCGGATGACGCCATGCTTCACACTAGGGAAGGCATCGCCAAAAATGTGCGCACGGTACTGCAGCAATCCAGACAGGGCGCAGGCACAACGGTGGAGGCAGCGCTGGAGCTGAGCCAACGCCGGCTTGATGCGGCGTTGCAACGCCGCGCGACTTGAGCGCACAATTTGAATCGCTCGCCAGATGACCTATCGAGGCATCCGGCGGCGAGCCCGAATCGTCTGGCGCCAGAATCGCTTCGGCATCGACTTCCGCTTAGGCTGACCAACTACGTTTGTGAGCACTCAGGGCATCGGCTAATCTGGAGACGCCGTTGCGCAATTGGAGTTCGGCACTCAGCAGAATGCATCCGACGATTGCGCAGGCTACCAAGGACAATCCATGTTGCTCCGCCATATTCGGTACTTCCTCGCCGTAGCAAACAGCGGAAACTTCACCCGCGCTGCCGAAGCTGTCCATGTCTCTCAGCCCGCCCTGTCACAGCAGATCAGACAGCTCGAGGACAGCCTGGGGGTGCAGTTGTTCGACCGTACAGGTCGCACCATCAGGCTCACCGATGCAGGTGAGGCCTATCGACAATACGCCCAGCGAGCACTGCAGGATCTTGACGCCGGAAAGCGAGCCTTGCACGATGTTCGGGATCTCAGCCGCGGTACCCTGCGCCTGGCCATGACACCGACTTTCACGCCATATCTGGTCGGCTCGCTCGTGGAGATATTCCGACAACGCTATCCCGCTCTCGCTCTATGCCTGACCGAGTTGCCACAAGAGAAGATGGAGCGATTGATACTGGATGACGAAATTGACCTTGGCATCGCCTTCTCTCCCCTCCACGCCGATGAGCTTGAGGCCACGCCAGTCTTTGAAGAGGATCTTTCCCTCGTGGTTTCAGCCAGCCATCCCTATGCGACGGGAAGCACTTCATTGGTTCCCGCCGCATTGGCAGCCGAACCGTTTGCATTGCTCACATCGGCCTTCGCCACCCGCAAGTACGTGACTGAGTATCTTACCGGGCATGGCGTGACGCCGCACGTAGCAATGGAGGTGAATTCTGTTGGCGCCGTAATCGAAGCCGTGCGCTGCGGCAAGCTCGTGACGATCCTGCCAGCCGCCATTGCGAGACGCCTCCGTGGACTGCGTGCGATACCACTTGTCCCTGCTCCGCCAAGACGTACCGTCTTCTTTCTCCAACGCCAAAATTCCTATCGCTCGGCCGCATCGCAAGCTTTCGTAGCGTTCGCAGCCGAGGCGTACCATTCCGATGCCACTGAATTGCCATGACACTTCACCTCAGAGAACGGGCATCGTGTCATGGCAATATGGCAATCACGCTGCCACACGCAAGGCGGGAGTGGCAGTGACCTCGGGATGATCTGAGAGTGGCACGAAGGTTCCTGCACCGCCATCCAACGACTCGATCACGCCCGTTTCAATATCGAACACCCAGCCGTGCAGGCTGACCTTGCCCTGAGCCACAGCCAATGCAACCGAGGGATGTGTACGCAGATTCGCAAGTTGGGCGATCACGTTCTGGCGCACCATTGAATCTACTTTCGCTTTCGTCGACGGGTGTTCCATCGATTCATTGACCACTCGTGCGGCGTCGGCGTGGCGCAGCCAGCTCTTAACGGCGGGCATATGATCAAGATGGTTACAAGTGGCTACCGCAGTCATAGCGCCACAATCGGAATGTCCACATACGACGATGTCTCGGACGCCCAGCGCGGTAACCGCATACTCCACCGTGGCGGTAACACCGCCCGGCTCGGGTCCGAACGATGGCACGATATTCCCCGCATTCCGGATCACGAAGAGATCGCCCGGCTCACCCTGCGTCAGCATCTCCGGAACCACTCGGCTGTCAGAGCACGAAATGAAGAGAGTGCTGGGGCTTTGTGTGCTGGCCAGGCTTTTGAAAAGATCGGAACGCTCCGGATATGCTTTGCGCTTGAACTCGAGAAATCCTTTAACGATGTCCTTCATGGTGTAACTCCTGATCTGAAACGTCGGTGAAAGCATCATGGACGAGCGGAACGATAAGGTCTAATACCGATTCCAGATGCTGATGATAAGCACCGCTTATTTTTAAACGGCCACGCATGACTGGAGCAAGGCCTCTGCAACCGGGAAATCGGCCGCCTCTGCTACTGGAATCGAAGGTCGGGTGGACCTACTCTGAGGTCGGCAACCCGCGGTTGGCTTATGGCGAACTTGAAGCCAGAGCGCGCGGCGACTCCCACACACCGTCGCGATGTTGGAGAATCGGCAAATGGAGTTCTTCTTCCACGGCCACCGCTTTAGATATTCCGTCAGGGGCGAGGGGACAACGCTTCTCTTCCTACACGGACTCGGTGGACGCTCCGAGAACTGGCTGCACCAACAAAGCCATTTCAGTGCCCGCTACCAAGTGGTGTGCCCTGATCTGCCTGGGCATGGGCGTTCAGAGGGCGCGACAATGCCGTTTCATCTCTACTGGGAAACCGTCGTAGCGCTATTGGATCACCTTGGAATTGCCAATTGCATTGTGTGCGGGCTCTCGAGTGGCGCACGCGTTGCCATCGATCTTGCGGCACAACGTTCGCAGCGGGTCACTTCACTTATAGCAATCAACACATTTTTGCATCTGACGGAGCCGGATCGTGCCAGACGCATTGCGCTGTATGACCTGCTCTCCCATGCCGACGGACCGCGAGCCTGGGCGACGGGCTTGTTGGAGGCCATGAGCATTGCGCCCACAAGCCGCATTGGTCGAGGATTCCTGCGCTCTGCAGACAAACTCGATCCCCTCCACATTCAGCGCATCTTCGCGGAACTCCTCGCGTACGACCAGCGACCGCTCCTTGCACAGGTGCACGTCCCAGCGTTGCTGGTCCGTGGCGAAAGCGATCATTTCGTACCGCGGTACTGCGCCGAGGAGATGCTGACCGGGCTGAGAAACGCGCGCCTTATCGTGTTGCCAGAAGTGGGCCATCTGCCCTACCTCGAAGCTCCGAGTCGATTCAACGCCTTGCTCGACGAACATCTGGCACTGCTGCTTTACCACACACGCCATTCCCGCGTGGATTAACGGCGAACTGCTACCAATGAAAAGCGCCCGACTGCTGCTTTCATACTGAGGGGCCGGTGGATAGTCTTCCTGTATGCAGTGAATGGCGTTTACCCCCGATTCGAAGTCGCCTACCGCATAGGACAGCAGCATGGTAAAGAACCGACCCCTCGCCAGCGATCTTTTGCTCGGCCGCATCGCATCCGCCTTCTTCGGTCCCATACATCTCGAGCATGCATGGCGACAAAGCAAGGATTTTGGGGGAAACCTTGCCCCCAGTGCATGCGTCATCAGCAGGTGGACAGACGAGCGTCGGGAGCCGCGCGCATTAACATCCCCAATACTGGCGCATCACTACACCGTAGAGATATTGCTATCCAACACCATGGTCGATTGCACGCGCAATGGCCACTACATCTGCACCCGTGCCGGGCGTTTTGGCGGAACACAAGTTACCCCGCCAGGTCAGCAGGTTATCTGTCGATTCGAACGGCCCTGTGATGCTTTGCACCTTTTCCTCCCTGGCTTAGCGCTTGACGAGGCTGTCCGAGGCCTTGGTGCTTCGGGCGATCAACCCGCACTTCATGACCCAGGCTACCGGCGAGATATGTGGTTGGGACGAATCGCCCAGACGCTGGCAGAGACCGGCGAACAGCGTGGCCCTGTGGCCGAGTACATGGTGGCAAGCCTGGTTCGGGCAGTAATCGCGCATTTGATCAATAGGCAAATTGATAACTCAGATGGTGCAGTGCCGTTTGCCGGACTGCAGCCATGGCGCCTCAACAAAGCCATCGATTTCATTGAGGAGAACGCCGGGGAGCCCATCACTCTAAACGACATGGCAAGCCACGTCGAACTTAGTCGCATGCATTTCGCCGCGCAGTTCCGCCGAGCGACGGGTCTTTCCCCGCATGCCTATCTGAACCGTTCCCGTATCGAGCGCGCCAAGAATCTTCTAGTTCGCGGTCATGAATCATTGGCCGAAATTGCCCTGCAGGTGGGATTCAGTTCGCAGAGCTATTTCACGACGGTCTTTAGAAAGCATACTGGCCTTGCGCCGGGACAGTGGCGTATGCGGCAAATGCGCGACGCTCGGCTCCCTCTCCAATATGCGGCAGGTTTCGTCCGAGAAAATCCCGCCGTTTACGCTAATCTAATGCAGGCAGTGTAGCTTTCGGCATCAAGCATTCCGCCGAGGCTCTCCATCGCGGCCGCGAGCGTCGCATTCCATGGCGTGCCAAAATTAAGTCGCACGTGGTGCGTATATCCCCCCGACGCCGAAAAAATGGGCCCTGGCGCAATACTGATCCCCCTTCGCGCCGCAGCACGGAACACAGTCGCCGCATCATGGTGGGGGGGAAGTTCGACCCAAAGGGAATGCCCGCCACTCGGCCTCTCATACGTCGTCAAATCGGGGAACCACGTGGCAATAGCATGTGCCATATCGTCCAGTTGTTGCCGCAAAGATACGCGCAGCCCACGTAGATGCCTGTCGTAGCCACCGGCCTGCAGGTATTCGGCAATTGCATCCTGCACGGGTCCGCTAGTTGGCCCCGTAGTGCTGAGTTTCAGCCGGCGAACGCGCTCCGTATATCGCCCGGCGGCAACCCAGCCAACCCGGTACCCAGGTGCAAGCGATTTAGAGAAAGAGCTGCAATGCATGACCAGCCCGCCCGCGTCATATGCTTTGGCAGGCAAGGGTCGGCGGCCTTCGAAGTACAGTTCACCCAGTACATCATCCTCGATCAGGGGGATGTCATAGCGATCAAGCAGTCCAACAAGCGCCTGCTTTTTCTCTGCGGTCCAGGTAATGCCCGTTGGCTGATGGACGTTGGGCATAAAGACACAGGCGCGAACGGGCTGCCAGCGTAGCGCCTCTGCAAGTGCCTGAAGATCGATACCCGAGGCGATGGTCACCGGTATCTCAAGAGGTTTCAATCCCAGACGGGCAATTGCCTGAATCGTCCCGTAGTGACACGGCGACTCTATCGCGACGATGTCCCCTGGTCGGGTCGCTGCCTGAAGGCATAGGTTAAGTGCCTCAGTGGCACCGTCCGTGATGATCAACTCATCAAGCCTAAGCGACACGCCCATACCTGCATAGCGAATGGCAATCTGACGCCTCAACGCTTCATTGCCTGGGGTCAGGTTGCGCGAAGTACTAGCCGTTGGCGAGAGGCGAGCCACGTGTCGGATTGCACGCGCCAACCGCTGCAGAGGAAACAACTCCGGGGATGGAAAAGCCAGGCCCAACGGCGCAACGCCGGCACGCTGCCCCACCTCGATGGCGGAGAAAACAAGACTGCCTGTCGGTGGATCGTCAAAGCGGCTACCAGTCGCCAAGCTCGCTTGCGCGTCGTTGCTCGCGCTTGACGTTACAAAGTAGCCGGAGCGCTGGCGGGAGAGCGCCAATCCCCATTGCTCAAGCAGCCCATAGACTTGAAAGGCTGTGGACTGCCCCACACCGCGCTCTACCATCAGCGTCCGTATCGACGGCAAGCGCGTACCAACCGGGATGCCCTGCGAGCGAATCTGTTCTGCCATCGCGCTGGCAATTTCTTCGTAACGCCTCATGGTCAGCCCCCGCAGTCGCTTTTTCCGGCCGGCCCCCATAAGAGGCTGGATCGGCAAACGGTGTCGCAAGCGCATACCGGTACCCCACCGCAGTGGCTATCCAGTCTTTCTTTGCCTTGCTCAAACTATTCTTTTCGAAAATGCACGACCCAACAAGAAAGGATGACCTTTGACTCCATAACTGCCGATTATGGCTACGGCATCCCCGAGCACCTATCATTACCGATTCACGCGCCGCGGCACCGGTTTCTGCGCGAGCGCTGGCTCCGCCCTATCGAGCTGGCCAGATAGGGCGGACACCTCGCGCGCGAGCTGGACTCTCATATGCCGCATGAAGCGCTTGGCGTCCTCCGACAGCGGCGCGCCCGCTCGGAAAGCCACAACGCTGGAAAGGATGACGTCCAGGGCCAGTGGACGAATAACAAGCCCCCGGGAGACAAAGTCGGATGCCACCAATGGATGCGCGATGCCCACACCGACCTTCGCCAGCGCCATCTCGCAGACCGTATGTGAGTTGGGTGTCTCCACCACCGGATTAAGCGCAACTCCGTGGCCATTTATTTGCGCCTCAAGCGCCATCCGCGTGGGGTCGCCTGAGTTCAAGGCAATGAATGCGTGCTCACCAAGATCCCGTGCTGTAATGAGTCCATTGCTTGCCAGTGGGTGCTGTTCATGCATCACCGCCACGGCGCGCAATTGCGCGAATGTTGAATGCTCCAGGCCCGCCATCGAAATACCCGCTGCCAGCAAGCCGAAGTCAACCTGACCAGCATTTACTACGCGATGAACCTCGTGGGAGTTCATCACCTGCAACGAAACACGGACGCTCTGGTTTGTCGCTTCAAACGCCGCGACGACCCGCGCCATAAACCCCTGCCCAAATGCAGGATTGGACGCGACGGCCAGACGGCCGAGCCCGAATGAACGCAAATTACGGATGCGATACTCTACGAGCTCATACCCCGTGAAGAATCGATCAACATCGCTCATCAATGCCAGACACTCGCGCGTAGGGACAAGCCTGCCTCGCGTACGCTGGAAGAGCAGTAGGCCTGCCGTGGCCTCTAACTTGCGAATCGCCTGACTTACCGCCGGTTGTGTAATGCCAAGCAGGCTAGCCGCCTTGCTCATGCTTCCCGACGACATAACAGCCCGAAAGATCTCTATTTCACGGATGCCCATGTTAGTAGGAATAATTGACCAGCTCCAACATGCTCTTTACCGCACCGCGCTCGATTCCAATTACCCGAAGGATAAGCAAAGAGGCGGATCCTTGGGCTGAGGCTATTGGGTCGAGCACATGCGACGCGATTGTCTTGCGACAGTGCCTGGCGTAACGCCGAGGAGGGACTTGAAGTGCCGACCCAGATGACCTTGATCGGCGAATCCCAGGTCGACGGCGACATCACTGATTGTTTCCCCTCGAAGCAATCTCGCTTTCGCCTCATGAATGCGCAAGACCAGTTGATACCGATGTGGCGATAGCCCAGTCGCGGCGGAAAAGCGTCGACACAACTCAAAGGTCGACATTGATACTTCCCCTGAGAGTTGCTCGAGCGAAATGTCCTGCGCAAAGAATGCTTTCAGATAATCGATTCCGCGACGGATTGCGACGTCTGCCGGGATCTTCGATACCCAATCGGCAGCAATCGGCCCCTGTCGCTGCCCAAACAGCGCTTCGCAGAGCAAGTCCCATTCGCTCGTCCAGGCCTGCAGGCTGTTTGGCTGTTCCAACGCGAGTGAAACGATGCGATGCAACTGCGCGCCGATATGGTGCTTTCGGGCAGGAGATGTGATCGCGTCGATCGACACCTGATGAATAACACGCTGACGCTGCCATTCCGTATCAGGGATGTATAGCATCGTGTACTCGCAGCCGGCCTCGTCGAGGGACCTGCCGGCATGAGCATGATGCGGAGGAAGAACATATACGTCGCCCGAACCCATGGCATGCGGCCTGCCGCGTTTTGCCGAGATGTCTTTGGCGCCAGCCAAGACAGCACCGATCGCCCAACTATCGTGGGCATGCTCCCCAAACTGATGCTTTCCAAACTTGGCATGCAGGACTTCAATGCCTTTAGGTTCACTAACGACCCCGTAGGCAACGAACTCCGACGCCGAACCGCTCCCGTTCCTGCGCTTCATACGACTCTCACAACTATAGGTGTCAATTAGGTCACAATTTGGACTCGCAGCCGGATGCCGGAATCGCTGTTGGCCTATCTGCGCGAGCCTTGGCAAGTACCTGGACGCTGCCACATGATCGAAGCTTGCACGTTGCACATCCTACTCGATTGATTTGCAAAGTTCACACCTGGTACGCGTGCAAGCCCAATTCTGGCAGCAGGGTCTGCGTCGCGCCAGATGCGTTCGCACAATACTTCGAGCCTGAGACGGAAGAGCAAATTACCGAGACGCGCCAGCAACGATTTCGATCCGCCAGCCTCTAGACTGTTCAGGCACTCGGGTGCTTTGCTTCAGCGGAGACCAATGAGCGGTGCCATACCTTATGTTGGAGCATTACCATGAACACTATCGCCCCCACCACCACGGCTTCGACCTACCTACAGCCGATCGACGCCGATGGCCTGACAAAATTTGCCGAGCGCGGCCGCAGCAACCCCGAGGGACGCGGCACCAACCGGGTTCGCACGGTTGTGGACGGAAAGTTCCGCTCCTTGAGCTACATTGGTGATCACTCAGCCGTCGTGGTAGACGAACCTTCACATTTGTTCGGCGACAACACCGCGCCGGCCCCTGGCGAAATCGTTCTGGCCGCGCTAGGAAGCTGCCTTGCGGTTGGCATAACTGCAGTCGCCACCTGGAAAGGTGTTCGTCTTTCGAAACTTGAGCTATTTCTAGAGGCCGATATCGGCAACACTGCCGCCTGGGGCGCAGGAGGCGCCGACCGCCTGCCCGCCCAGATGGGATTCCAAGGGATTCGCGTCAAGGTCGCGGTCGAAGGGGATGCGCCGCGGGACCAGCTTGACTGGATTGTCCAGCACGCCAACGCGTTTTCGCCGGTGGCAAACACCATGCGGAACCCCGTACAAATTTCCATCGCAATCGACGGGTAATTGGCCGCGGGCATCGTATACCTACGTGTCCGCGATGCACATCGGCACAAGCCACATCCACCGCCGTGCCTTCGACAAGCGGCCCATCACGCGTGAGAAACCCCCGCTGCAACCGGCCTGCCGTGCGGACGTGCATTAAATCGTGCAAATGATAAATGGCTCCCAAGGGGGATCTGCCACACTGATCGGGCATCGCCCTACAACTCCGCACTTCACATCGGAGCAAGCCTATGAGCACTTCGACTGTTCCCCAGTCACCAGGCTGGGATCTGGAGCGCTCGCCTTTCCATGAGGGCGAACTAGCAGTGCAGGAACGTCTAGGGGTACGCGAGAAAATCGACAAACAAGGACGACGCGCCGTGCGTCGCTACCTGACGCCCCAGCACCGGGAATTCTTTCCGATGCTGCCTTACGTGTTCATCGCCTCGGTCGATGCCAATGGACTACCCTGGGCCTCGATGCTGGTTGGCCAGCCTGGCTTCGTGAAGCCAACCAGTGATATGACGGTGGCGATCAAGGCGCGACCGTTGTTCGCTGACCCGCTGAACCGTGCGCTCACCGTGGGAACCGAAGTCGCGCTACTCGGCGTGCAATTCCACACGCGTCGCCGCAACCGGATGATCGGCACCATTGATGCAGTGTGGCCCGACGGGTTCACGATCGCCGTCCGTCAGACGCTGGGCATCTGTCCGCAATATATTCAGGACCGCGGACTCACCTTCGAGCGCGACCCGCTGGCACCGGAACCACGCCCAGTCCGGCCATCCGAGCGTCTGGATGAAACCGCCCGATCTATCATAGCCAGGGCCGATACCTATTTTGTGGCTAGTGTCTCGCCGAAGAGCGCGGATGACATTGCGTTCGGCGCCGATATTTCGCATCGTGGCGGACGACCTGGCTTCGTACGCATCGACGACGACTGCACGCTGACCGCCCCCGAGTTTGTCGGCAATTTTATCTTCAATACCGCCGGCAACTGGCAGATCGACAATCATGCCGGCCTTTTGTTCATCGATTTCGAGCGTGGCGACATGCTTTACATCGCCGCCCACGCGGAAATCATTTGGGATGGAGCCGAGGTCCAAGCCTTCACTGGTGCTCAGCGTTTGTTTCGCTACCATATCGACGAGGTAATTCGTGTCGAGGCGAGCCTTCCCGTCCGCTTCACCGCGCCCAACTACTCGCCGCTACTCGAACGCACGGGCAGTTGGGAGGAGGTGGCCATGACACTTGAAGCGGAGCGGCTGCGCACAGTATGGCGACCGTTCCAGGTGGTCGAATTGATGGACGAGAGTGCGATCATCCGGTCATTCATTCTGACGCCAGCCGACAATGGCGGCCTCGCAACATACCATCCTGGCCAGTATCTTCCGATCCGCGTACACCCTGATGGATGGACCGAACCAGCGACACGCACGTATACCCTCTCCGATGCGCCGAATGGGCGCACCTATCGGATCAGCGTCAAGCGCGAGGGCAACGGAGGATGCTCGGACTGGCTGCATGATCGCATCTGTGTCGGCGATACCATCGAGACACTGGCGCCACGCGGGGCCTTTGTCTTCAATGAAAGCGCCGGACGTGCCGTGGCGCTGATCAGCGCCGGGGTCGGCATTACGCCGGCGATCGCCATGCTTAATAGCCAACTCGTCAACGACGGTCGCTCCCTGCTGCACAAACCGATCTATTTCATTCACTCGGCCGTCGATGGCCGGCACCGTGCCTTCTTCGCGCATCTCGCAATGAAGGAAAAACTTCACACCAATCTTGTGCCACATTGGGTGCTGAGCCGGCCGTCGTCCGATGACGAGCTTGGCAAGACTCACCACAGCGAAGGGCGTATCGACCGGCGCTTGCTGCAGAAGGTGCTGCCGCTGGATGACTACGAGGTCTATCTCTGCGGTCCACCACGCTTCATGCAGGATGTCTACGACGCGCTCTTATCACTCGGTGTCCCCGATTCCCACATTCACCTGGAGAGCTTTGGCCCCGCCTCCGTGGCCCGCCGCATTGAACAACGGGTGGAAGTGGATACCAGCGAAGGGGTGGTCGTCGAATTTGCCAGGAGTGGGAAAACGGCGATTTGGAGGCCGAAGGCGGGGACCTTGCTCGAACTGGCGGAAGCCAATGGACTCCAACCCCTCTATGCCTGTCGCTCTGGAAGCTGCGGCACATGTGCCACGCGAATCGTGAAAGGAAACGTCGACTACGTGGAGCCGCCGGCGCGCGACGTCGAGCCGGGCGAGGTTTTGATCTGTATCGCGCATCCCCACGCAGGCCCGCACCTCGAAGATGGCACGCTGAATCGCGAAGGCATTACGCTCGACATCTAGCGGCAGCCTGAAGACTGTGGCCGCCATGAGGTTGCACAAGGCGACATCGGTCAATCCAGCCTCGTCGCCATCTATGACGCCGTCAAGAATGCCGCCACTATGGTCCGATCATCCTTGGTCATCCTCATCGAGGTCATGGTCTGATTGAGTGTGGCCACTGCGCTGTTGATCGACGAGGTGAGCGCATCGATCTGTTGCCGCAGCCCTTGCACCTCGGCCATACGCTGCTTGGGGTTCTGTTTGACGTCCGAGTTAATTTTCGACATCTCTTCTGCCTTCTGACGAAGCTCCGCCTGCATCTCGCGAATCTTGATCACGAGCTTCTTAATTTCGTCAGGAAGATTGCTCTTCTCGATGACCGCATTGGTGTCGGTCTTCTTGGTTCCACCTGCTGTTCTGACGAGGATTTGGCCCGTCGCAGAGACCGTGACGTTGTTGCCGGATGCACCTTCGGCAGCATTCTCAACGCTGGCGCCGGACGTTGACACGTCCGGCTGCGCAGGACCCACCTCACCCCTTGGCTCCGCACTGTTAGGAAGTAGTGAACTGCTCGGGACGAGATTTGGTACAAACGTGCTTGTAACTGTGCTTACCATGTCAGAGCCAAAAAGTCTGGTTTGAGCCGTGGACAGTCATTTCCGAGGACCCCGACGCGCATCTCTTGCCAGAACGGTTGCGGGACAATGTTACTTTGTCTACGAAAGTAACAAACGTATGGCGGATAACGGCACGCGGCGGATGATCTTTAGAGCACCGGTAGTAGGCTCCCATCACTGCACTGGTGGTACTGGCAACACCCTGGGTCACGAGAACTTTGGCGGATGCCCGTGTAGAAATCGTGACGAACAATCCACAGGCCTTCTCATCGTTTGTGCGGCACCGGACTGACAAGTACCGAGCCGTTATCCGTCTAGCCGGGATTGACGTAGTGCGCTGATCTTATGGAGCACGCAGACCATCGGCTTGCGAAGCATATCGGACAACTTTAATGGCTCTTAGCGTATCTCTTGATTAGCGCTGCGCGCCACCCGGATGCCTGGCGGATTTCATCTGGGTAAGCTGCGGTTCGCCAGCATCTTGCCGACCTCCATCGCATGAGCGGTGCCCCACTCACATAGCGGCGCTAGCGCCTTTGCCAGGGTCAGCCCAAATGCTGTTAGCGAGTACTCGACTCGTGGCGGAATCTCCTTATAGTCGACGCGATGGACAAGGCCATCCGCCTCCAACTCCTTCAACTGCTGGCTCAGCATCTTGTGGCTGACCGCTCCGATCAGTCGACTTAATTCACCATAGCGTCGCGTGTCATGAGCGAGGTGAAAGAGGATCAGGGGCTTCCATTTCCCCCCGATCACGGCCAGCGCAGCGTCAAGCCCGCACGTGAACAGATCCGTTTTCATGAATCCCTCTTGGTACTTACCAAAATGTGCATACTAGCCAAAATGAGGGTCAAGTTCTACCATGCCTGTCCACGATTCATGTTTTGCAAGGAGTACGTAATGGGCAGGCTGACGGGCAGAGTAGCATTGGTGACCGGGGGCAATAGTGGCATTGGGCTGGCCACCGCGAGACGCTTCGTTGAGGAAGGTGCCTTTGTGTTCATTACAGGTCGCCGCCAAGCCCAGTTGGACAAGGCTGCGGCACTCATCGGGCGCGACGTGCGGGTCCTCCAGGGCGACGTAACAAAGCTTGATGATCTCGACCGGATTTTTGCCGCAGTGCACGCGGAAAAAGGACGCCTCGACGTGCTGTTTGCGAACGCGGGACTAGGCTCGTTTGCACCGCTCGGAGAGATCACGGAGGCGCAATTCGATCTAACATTCGACGTCAACGTCAAAGGAACCCTGTTCACGGTACAGAAGGCGCTGCCGCTGATGACCGCAGGGGGCTCGATCATCCTGACCGGGTCTACAACGGGTTCGAAAGGGACGCCGGCCTTCAGCGTCTACAGCGCAACAAAAGCGGCCATCCGCAATTTCGCGCGCAGTTGGGCGCTTGATCTGAAGGACTCCGGAATCCGCGTGAACGTACTGTCGCCAGGCGCGACGTCGACCCCGGGCCTCATGGAAACGCTGGTCTCGGGCGCTCAACTAGATGCGCTGCTTGGCCTGTTGAAGGCACAGACGCCGCTCGGACGTATAGCGGATCCTGATGAAACTGCCGCAGTTGCACTTTTTCTTGCCTCGGACGAGAGCAGTTTTATGACCGGCAGCGAAGTGTTTGTTGACGGAGGTCTCGCGCAGGTCTAATCCAGACCGAGCGTTACGGATATTCATCCGGCAGTGTCCGATACGCTATCCCTGGCGTCCATAGGCGGCATTTCCCCACATTGGACGGGCTACTGCCGATTCAGCACGTCGCCGTTTGGACGGAGATTCTTGGCCGGACTCGCTTGTCATTTGGCACGTCATGTGCGGTCAACCCTGCGGAGGTTATAAGCCATCTGGCGTAGATCGACAAGGTTTTGAGTTGCTTGGGGCCCGCCGATCAAGCGGATCGCTACGGCACATCGTCCTAGAACGCGGCCTCGACGAAAGCACGCAACTGCGTCAGGTCTGCTGATTGCCACTGCGCGCGAGCTGCAACGCCGCGCGAGCCAAGTTTCATTCCGATCGTTGTTTGTGGCGGTGTTGGCATTGGAGGCCGAAAACGCGAATCAGTGCCCGGCCTGCGAAACTATGCTGGGGCAAGTGTTCGCAACCCGTTCGAGAAGGCACGCGGTGGCGTGGATGAACTCCGAGATCTCGCCGAACTCCGAGAGCGCCAGGATCGGCAGCGCAACGAGCTCGAGACGGCATCGGCTGAACTACGTGGCGCGCAAGCGAAGCTCTCAAGTTTCGTCGTGGCTCAATGCGAGGCCAGCACGGTCGTTGGCCGGTATCTCCTCGCTCTTCCGGAGCGGCCTGAGGGCGAAGGTTGGTGGACGGAAGTCTATCTGCCGGAAGCCGGCGAGGAAGATGGGCCGGCATCTCTTGATCAGCTACTTGCCGTGGTCGACCGCGTGTTCGCCACCGACCAGACCACAAGGACGCAGCTCGAACGTCGAGCTGCGTTGGTCGTCGAGCGCGACGATTTGCTGGCACGCCAGCGCCATGTCGACCAGAGGAAGCAGGCTCGCCAGAGGATCATCGACGACGACGACGCTGCGCGTGGGAGCATCGCTGCGTTCGACGCGGCCGACGCCCGCCTGATCGCCGACGCGGAACAGGAGCGGCTCGATATTCTGCGCGATTCGCCGATCCGCACCACCTACGACGCGTTCCTAGTATCTGCGCCGATTTAGAAACGAGCTGCCCGGAATGTTGCTAGCGGGCTTGGGAGATCTGGCTCGCGATCTTTACAACGACTTTAATCGCGGCGACCGCGACGAGGACAAGCTAGCTCAACTTTACCTACCTCTCACCGGGGACCAGCGCATACAACTCGCATTTCGCGGCGCACCAGACATGCGCGTCGACGCTCTGCAAGTACTGAGCGAAGGCCATATCCGACGCCCGGGACTGGCAATCCTTCTGCCCAAGGCCACGAGCATCGATTCGCCGCTTTTGGTCTTCGACGACGCGGTGACCGCGATCGACCTCGACCATCGTCACGGTATCAGTGATACCATTTTTTTCTGACAACCGTTTCATGACAACGCAGACCTAGCCACATGCCACAGCCCCGAGTTCATCAAGGACATTAGAAACGCTATTCCGCGCGAACGACGTGGTGACTGTCAAGAGGACGCATTGACTCACCACGGCGGCGATCACCACCCTCGTGTGCATCGGGACGTGCCCAGTAGTGCCTATATTACCAAGGCCCGCAACGACCTTGGCGGATTTCAGCTACGGGATGCGCTGGCAAATGCCAGGCGTGCTTAGAGATGCTTTCGAACAATGTCTGGAAGTGGCTGGGCTCGCACGAATTGGGCGAACTCAGGCGAACGATGCATGGCCCGACCTCGCCGTTGAACGTGCCGAGACCTGTGCGACGCAAGCCGGCTCAAGCTTCGCGACACCGCCACGTTCGACCACCTCAGCAAGACGCACTTACAGGAGGCCTTGGAGGAGATCCTCAGCGCCTCGAATCTCACATGGAGACACCTCAACGGCGGAACACACGAGGAACAGGATCGGGACGAGTTCGACCGGCTCGAAGTGGAACCCGTGGTATCCCGCCTGCAGCGCATCGACGCTTGGATCTGCGCATTCGCAGGTGAGCGCCTAGGACGATGTCCGGGCACGCGGGTGGAGGTCGCTGAGACGTCACCGGCTCATGGTACGGCGACTGCCGCTCGTCTAAGCGTCAGCCTCGCAACGAGGCGGACTCCGAACTCTACAGCGCTGCAAGACTTCCGGGAGCGTTGTGCCCCCGCATCGCAGTTGCGCCCCGGGCAGCGCCCACCCCTGCCTTGCATGCCGCCTCCCTTTTACCCACCAACTTTGAGAATCTAACCCACTCACTGTGAGACAAAACTCACTAACCTTGAGACGTGACACCTGTCCCGTCTCACAATTAATGGGACGTCAATCACCGACAAATCAATGGGTTACGCGACACTGTCCCAAATTAACTGAGTTGAATTCTCACAGTAAGTGAGCAAAAGAGACGTAAGCGCGCAATTGAACCCACCTAGCATTTGCGGCTGAGAGTGGGCAGGCTTGCGTCCGCAACCACTCTTTGCGGACGCAATCATGATGGAAGCCGAGTTTGACGTTCTGCCGCTGAGGGTGATCCGTGTTCGCTCCAACGGGAAGCGGGACTTTGACCGGGCGGACAAGCGCCGAATAGTCGAGGCATGTCTGCGGCCTGGGGTATCGGTATCCGGGATGGCTCTCAAGCTCGGTATCAATACGAACCAGTTGCGCAAGTGGATTCGGCTGCACCAGGTGGCGAGGGACTGCCACCGCGGCCACCGGGTCAACGTTGCCGGCGTTCGTACCGGTCGTCGAGGTGAGCGACGTGATGGCCGTCACAGAATCGCCAGTGGTACGCCGACGCCCGTCGGCCGAGGCGCCAGCTCGCACACAAGCATCGCAGGATCCATCTCCGATACCCGCGTTACTGAAGGCGAGGCTGCCCAATGGCGTGACGGTCGAACTTGAGTGCGGTGGGCAGGACATTGCGTTGGTGAAGGCGATGATCGAAGCGTTGGGAGCGCGCTGATGTTCCGATTCGGCTCCGACGTGCAGGTCTACCTTCACCGCAACGCCGTGGATTTCCGCCTCGGAATAAATGGTCTGGTTGCACTGGTCGAGCAGTCGATGCAGCTTGATCCCTTTGCCCGGGCCGTCTATGCCTTCCATAACCGCCGGCGCAACCGCGTCAAGCTGCTGCTGTGGGACCGCAATGGATTCTGGTTGCTGCTCAAGCGCCTGGAGGAAGATCGCTTCGCATGGCCACGGCGTCAGCAGGTGGTGGTCGAACTGACGACCGAGCAGTTGCACTGGCTGCTGGACGGTATCGATGTGGACGCCGTGCAGCGCCACCCGTCACGCCAATATCAGCACACGGCTTGATGGTCCTGCGGGGTGACGTATACCTATCTACGCGGTCGCTGCACTATCGTGTTCAGCATCGATGAACACGACTTCTCGCAATTGCCGCCGGCCGCCCAGGCCTATATCCGCGAACTCGAAGCGCGGGCTGCCACCAACGCCGCGCACATCGCCGAGCTGACCGATCGCATCAGGCTCCTCGAAGAGCAGTTCCGTCTCGCACAATCCAAACGCTTTGCACCGAGCAGCGAGAAGTCCAAGGACCGCGTGTTCGATGAAGCCGAGCAGATGGCTGCCACGGCCCTGCCCCACGACGAGGAAGACGCGTTGGCGCTTCCTGACACCGGACTGCGGGTGCCGGATAGGCCTGCAGGCGGCAAACGCGGACGCAAGCCGCTGCCGGCAGAGCTGCCGCGCCAGCGCATCGAGTACGACCTGACGGAAGACCAGAAGATCTGCCCATGCTGCCAAGGCTCGATGCACCGCATGGGCGAGGACGTCAGCGAGCAGTTGCACATCGAAGCCAAGGTATCAGTACTGCAGCACGTGCGCTTCAAATACGCCTGCCGGCACTGCGATCGCAATGCGGAGCGAACACCGATGTTGACCGCGCCGATGCCAGCGCAGCCATTGCCCGGCAGCAGCGCAAGTCCGGCAATGCTGGCGACGGTGACGGTCGGCAAGTACGTTGATGGCACGCCGCTTTACCGCATGGAAGATGCGTTGGGGCGCGCTGGTATTACGGTTGGCCGTGGAACACTGGCGAACTGGATCATCCGCCCCGCGCAATTGCACTATAGCCGTCTGTATGAGGCGCTACGCCGCACGCTGCTGTCGCAGCCGCTGATCCATGCCGATGAGACGACGGTGCAGGTGCTCAAGGAGGAAGGCAAGGTCGCGCAGAGCAAGTCATACATGTGGGTCTACCGCAGCGCGGAGGACTGCGAGCATCCGGTGGTGTTGTTCGACTACCAGCCGGGACGCGGACAGGAGTATCCGCAGACGTTCCTCGCCGGCTACGATGGCATGCTGATGACCGATGGATACAGTGCCTGGCGCACCCTCGAAGGTGTCACGCACTTCGGTTGCCTTGCTCATTCCAGGCGGATGTTCGTCGATGCGCAGAAGGGTCAGAAGAAGCCCAGCGCTCGAATAGCAAAGGCGCTCGAGTACTTCAAGGCGTTGTATCAGGTCGAGGCGCTAGCAAAAGAAGATCCGCCCGAAGGGGAAACGCGCGCGGACTATACGTATCGCCTGCGGCAGCAACACAGCGTACCGTTGATGAAGGCCTTCAAGACATGGCTGGATGAGCAGGCGCCGCAGATACTGCCGGAAAGCTTACTGGGCAAGGCTATCGTCTACACGCGCAATCAGTGGGAATATCTGAGCCGCTACGTCATCGATGGACGGGCTCCAGTGGACAACAACGCGGTAGAGCGCGACATCCGACCATTCTGCACGGGTCGAAAGGCATGGCTCTTCGCAGACACTGTAGCTGTCGCCCAGGCGAGCACCATGATCTATAGCCTGATGCTTACGTGCCGAGCCTGTGACGTCGAGCCGTATGCCTACTTGCTCCACGTGCTCACAGAGCTGCCACAGCGAACGCCAGACACTGACATCAGCGATCTGTTGCCGTTCAACTTCGCCCCGCCGCATCCTGCCTGAATACGCTCGTCGCACTCAAGGTGTGCCGAAACTAGCGCTTACAAAGAGACGATCTGTCTCACAGTAACTGGGTACATGGAGATTGGTGGTAATGCGGGTCGCAGTCCTACTTGGCGACGTCCTACGACGTGTGCGTCGGCACGTTCAGAATCGCCCTACAGGTAGGAAGTGGATTGGTCGATGGCGCCGACGGCGAACGCAACTGTTAGCTACGATAAAGATCGCGGCGCGTCGAGGTCCCTTCCCGGCCATGAGCGGCCTCTGGTCCGTGCGCCAAGGAGGGCAGTCAAACGGCGGTACCACCCTAAACAACGGACATTCCTCTAGGTCGGTAAGAGACCGCCGTGGCCTGGTGGGTGGGTGGGCAGCCAATTTCCGTCATCGACGAACTTCGCAACGAGCAACCGCTATGAAGTGCGTCGCGGCCGGAAGGCGTCAACGCAGATACTGATCAACGAAGTCCACGCCCAGGCCCACGGCCTCATAGTGGCGCCGGCACATTTCGGTCTTGGTGAAGACGTCTTCATAACCGGTGGTCTGGCCATTCTCGTCGAGGTAGACCATCGCGCCGTGGATGTTGAAGAACGTAATCATCTCCTGCTCGCCAGCCACCTCGTCGACCACTAGCGTGTGAATTTCACCAGGCGGTTCGTAGACAAAGCTGCCCTCATTTGCCACCCAATCATGCTCCAGGTAGCGCCAAGCGCCCTTGATCACGTAGCCGGTCACCCAGGCCGGATGGATATGACGCGACAGCACACCTGACTTGCGCACGCGTAGCAGGTTGCACCAACTGCCGGTGACGGTGTTCAACAGCAATGGCCGGAACCATACGTTCGGTGCCTGTGGGACCCACACGCGTTCATCATCAGGAATGGCCCGTTCGGCGATCTCTGGCCGGATGCCAGGTAGTTGAACAATCACGTTTTACTCCTTCAGGAAATCAGATAGCCGCCGTCGACCGGCAACACAACGCCCGTCACGAACCGCGCGGCGGGTGACGCGAGGAACAGCACCGCACCGGCAATGTCCTCCGGCTGCCCCCAACGGCCCATTGGCGTGCGGGCAAGGATGGCGTCGTTGCGGGCATCATCAGCCTGCAATGCACCAGTGAGGCGGGTGGCGATGTACCCAGGTGCCACCGCATTGACGCGGATACTATCCGCGGCGTAGGCAATGGCCAGCGATTTCGTCAGTTGTGCCACCCCGCCTTTGCTGGCGGCATAGGCGGGTACCAGCGCACCGCCCAGGAAGCTGAGCATCGACGCCGTATTGACGATGGCGCCGCCGCATTGCTTGAGCGCCGCACGCGCAGCAGCGCACATGCGCATGGTGCCCGTCAGGTTGACATCGACCACCTGCATAAATGTGTCGAGTTCGTGCTCCTGCCCACCGCGGCGCGTGATGCCCGCGCAATTGACAAGGACATCGATACGTGGCCGTGCGGCCATGAAGGCGTCGATCGCCGTTCCATCTGCCACGTCCAGCCGCTCGTGGGCGATCCCGGGCATGACCTGCGCCGCGTCCACATCGCCGGAGGTCGCGCCCGTTGCAACAACCGTCGCGCCGTGACTGGCGAAGGCGGAGGCAATCGCCGCTCCAATACCGGACGTGCCGCCGGCCACCACCACATGCGCGCCGGCATACAGCTCGGCGTCGAAAGTCCCCCCCTGTGCGCGGTCCACGTTCTTCGGATCAGCCATGGCGGGCCATCTCCTCGCGAATCGCCATCTCAAGTGGAATGGGCTCGACCGCGCCGTAACCTTGCGTGGAGAGCGCGCTGGCCACCACCGCGTAGCGGCCGGCCTGCTCGAAACCGTCTCCCGCGATCAGGCGGGCCAGCAAGGCACCACCGAACGTGTCGCCCGCGCCGGTGGCATCCACCGGCGTACAGGGATGAGCAGCAAGCCGGATGCGATGTTTGCCGTCATCGATCAATGCGCCTTCCGCCCCAAGCTTCAGGGCCACGATCGATGCACCAAGGCCGAGGCAGTAGTCCACCAGTTCGTCGGGCTTCTTCAGGCCGCTGATGGCCACCACGTCGTCGTAGCTTGGCAGGCAGATATCGGACAGGCGGATCAGGTCGCGCATCACGGCGCGCGCCCGGGGCAGGGTCCAGAGCTTCAGGCGCAAGTTGGTATCGAACGACACCTTCACGCCGGCCTGCTTCGCCATGTCGATGGCTGCGAAGCAGGTGTCGCAAGCGCTCTCCGAAATAGCGGCCGAGATGCCCGACACATGCAGGACCTTGGCCTGGGTAATGGCCGCCTGAGGCAACTGTGCAGGCGTCATCCTGCTAGCGGCCGAGCCGCGCCGGAAGAAGCTGAAATGATGTCCGCCCTCGTCATGGGTGACGAAATAGACCGCCGTGAAGGCCTGGGCGTCGGTCAGCACAGTGCTATGGTCCACCCCTTCGGCATTCCACAGCGTGCGCAGCATCCGCCCATAGACATCGTCGCCCAGCGACGAGATATAGCCCACACGGGCGCCCTGGCGCGCAGCGGCAATGGCTGCGTTCGACGTATCGCCGCCGAAGCCCTGCAAGTATGAACGCCCATTACCGTCGCCGGTCTGGTTGAACTCCACCATGGCTTCGCCAAGGGCGAGGATGTCTACCGTCATTGCAGCGCCTGCTTCAGATGCGACCGTACTTGGCCAGGCCGGTGCGCAGCGAGCGCTCCTGAATGATCAAGCGGGCCTGTTCCAACTCGCGCGCATCAATCTCGCGCGACATCGCCAGAATCTCGCTCGCCTGCTCATGCGGCACCACCACCACGCCATCGATATCGGCCACGATGATGTCGCCGGGATGCACCACCACACCGCCCACTTCCACGGGTATCTGCGATGCCACAGTCTTGTAGCGGCCCAGCGTGGTGCCGGGACTGACGTCACGCGCGTAGACCGGGAAATCGTAGTCGCGGCGGATCTCGGCCAGATCGCGCACACCGCCATCGAGAATCGCGCCGGCATGTTCATTGGCCACCGCGCCGGCCGTCATCAGGCCACCCCAGACGGCAACGTCGGGCTCGCCGCCGGCGATGGAGATCACAATCACACTACCGCGCGGCGCTTCGTCGATCAGGTCCAGCGCGTGTTGCGGCGGGACGAATTCGTCGGTTGCGGCTTCCAGCACAGTGGCAGCCGGACCGACCACGCGGTGGTCGTTGATGCGCGGCTTGATACTGGCGTCCATGTAGCCGCGCTTGCCGGCAATCTTGTCCACCGCGTCGGCCACGGATGCCACGGCCACGGTCTTGAAACCTTCGATGATGTCTTGCATGAATTGCTCCCGGAGAAATTGGGGTCTTAGGATTACTGCCAGACGTTGAGCCAGTGCTTCGGCCGGCCGCCGGCCAGTACGCGCACCGCTTCCTCGGCGGCCTTGCGCTGCAGGTCGCGCATGGCTTCCTCGCTGTACCAGCCGATGTGGTCACTGACCACCACGTTGTCGAGTGTGAAGACAGGGTGGCTCGCGCTGGGCGGCTCCGGCTCGAAGACATCTAGCCCCGCGCCGAGAATTTGTCGCGCAGCGAGCGCGGCGTGCAGCGCGTCGAGGTCGATCAGCCCACCGCGCGACGTATTGACGAGAATGGCGGTCGCTTTCATCAGCGAGAGCCGGCGGGCGTCGATCATGTGCCGGGTGGTAGGGCCCAGTGGCGCATGCAGCGAGATCACATCGGCTTGCTCGCAAATCTGGTCGATGTCTGCAGCCTCCACGCCATCGGGGAGCACGGCGTGCGGGTCATGCGCCAGCACGCGGGAGAACCCGAAGCCGGCCAGCTTGTCATGGAACGATCGCGCTATGCGCCCGTAACCGATCAGGCCCACCGTCCGGCCACTCAGGCGGTACATGGCGCGGGTGGCTGCCGCGCTCCAGCGCCCGGCACGCACCTCGCGGTCGCGGTTCACCACTTGTCGCGCCACGGCCAGCAGCAGCGCCATCGCATGCGTGCTGACTTCGTCGATGCCATAGTCGGGTACGTTCGCCACCGCGATGCGCCGTCCACTGGCTGCGCCGATGTCGATGTTGTCGGTGCCGATGCCGTAGCGGATCACCGCACGACAGCGATCCATCGCCTCGATCACCGGGAGCGACACTGGCGTTTCGCGTACCAGCACGATGTCCGCGCCGCGCACGGCGTCGGCGGCCCGCTGCGCATCGCCACCACACGGGCGCAGTTCGAAGCGTGCGCCGACCGCCTTCAGGAGGTCCGTCTCCTGGTCATATGAGGCATAGCCGTCGTCCAGCGCGACGACTAGCCGATTCTGCTCAGTCATGGGAAATCGATGGAGTTGGATCAGCCCTTGATGCCGGGCACTTGCTGCACGAGATCGCCGCCGATTTCGCGTGCGAATTTGTTGACGACGGGCCTGACGGCCGTACGCAGGCGCTGAAGTTCGCCCGGGGACAGCTCGTTGACCTGCATGCCATGCGCCTTGAGTTGCTCCAGCAGCTTCACTGCCTGGTCGCGCTGCAATTGACGCTCGTACTTGCCGGCTTCCACTGCAGCGTCCTTGACGGCCTTGCGGTCGGCATCGGACAGCTTGCCCCACCATTTCTTGCTGGCGATGACAATGAACGGTGAATAGACGTGCCCGGTCAGCGACAGGTACTTCTGCACCTCGTAGAACTTGGACGTGTCGATCAGGCCCACCGGGTTTTCCTGCGCATCCACGGCCTTCGATTCCAGCGCCCCGTACAACTCGGTGTAGGGCATCGGCACCGGATTGGCGCCCAGGGTCTTAAAAGTCTCGATGAACACGGGGTTCTGGATCACCCGTACCTTCAGCCCGGCCATGTCTTCTAGCCGCTTGATCGGGTGCTTCGAGTTGGTCAGGCTTCGGAAGCCGTTTTCCCAGTAGGCCAGGCCGACCAGTCCGATGGCATCGAGCTTTGCCAGCAACTGTTGGCCAACCGGGCCATCCATCAGCGCGTCGGCCTCCTTGTAATCGGACACGATGTAGGGCAGATCGAAGATCGCGAGTTCCTTCACCGCGCCCACCAGGTTCGACGTCGGGCCGACCATGAATTCGAGCGTACCGCCCTGCACCGACGACTGCATGGCCGGGTCGGAGCCGAGCTTGCCGCTGCCATAGGTGTTGACCTTGATGCGGCCGGCGGTCTTGTCCTTGACCAGTTCCGCAAAGCGCTTGGCGGCCAACCCCTGCGGATGGTCGTCTGCCGAGCCGTAACCGAACTTGGCGGTCGACTGGGCCATGGCCGGTGCGGTCATGCCGATCGCCGCAGCAACCAGCGCGAGCTTCAGGGTGGTTCTTCTCATCGGATATCTCCTCATTGTCTCTTCGTCTTGGAAGGGCTGACTCAATGCATCCAGCGCAACGGCCCAAGCATCAGTTGCGGGAACACGCACATCAGCAGCAGGACCACGGTTTCGGCGTAAAGGAAAGGCAATACGCCCCGAATGACTTCGTCCATCCTGACCTTGCCAACCGAACACACCACGTTGAGCACGTTGCCCACAGGCGGCGTCAGCAGTCCGATGGCGTTGTTCATGATGAACAGCACGCCGAAGTAGACCGGGTCGATACCGGCCTGCTTGACCAACGGCATCAGCACGGGCGTCAGGATCAGGATCGTGGGCGTGAAGTCGAGCGCGGTGCCCACGACCAACACAATCAGTTGCATAACGATCATCAGCAGGACCGGACGGTCAATGAGCGGCTCCAGCAACGCAATCAGTTCGTCGGGGATGTTCGCCACAGTGATCAGCCATGCCGAAATCAGGGCAGCGGCCACCAGGAACATCACCACTGCGGATACACGGGCGGCGTTGACCATCGATTCGTAGAGCTTGGTCAGGGTCAGTTCGCGATATGCAAACATGCCGACCAGCGCCGCACAGACGGCGGCCACGACGCCCGCCTCAGTCGGCGTAAAGACACCGAACTTGACACCGACGATGATGATCACGGGCAGCAGCATGGCCCAGCCGGCTTCGCGGATCGTGCGCAGGCGCACAGCGGCGCTTTCGCGCGGCCGCGGTGCGGGGGCTTCCTTGCGGCACAGCCACCACCACGTGACGATCAGCGAGATGGCCATCAACACGCCCGGCACCAGGCCCGCGATGAACAGCTTGCTGACCGATACACCGGCCACCGCGCCAAACAGCACGAGGCCGATCGAAGGCGGAATCACGGGCGCGATGATGCCGCCGGCGGCAAGCAGCCCGGCCGATCGGCCCTGGTTGTAGCCGGCATCGCGCATCATCGGCACCAGCAGCGCCGCCAGCGCGGCAGTATCGGCAATCGCCGATCCGGACAGACTCGCCAGCAGGAATGCAGCAATCACGGCCACATAGCCAAGGCCGCCGCGCACATGGCCAATCATCGACATCACGGCATCGACGATCCGCCGCGACAGGCCACCGGCGTTCATCAGTTCGCCGGCCAGCAGAAAGAACGGCACAGCCATCAACGGATAGCTGTCGGCACCGTCGACCAGGTTTTGCGCTAGGACCTGGGCATCGAACATGTCGATATGCGCCATCAGCGCCACGCCGCAGACCATCAGCGCAAAGGCAATCGGCATGCCCAGCGACATCGCGCCAAGCAGCGAGGAAATGAAGATAAATACGGTCATCGCTGCCTCACTCCGTCACGGCCTGTTGGCGGAAGTCATTGAGCGCGGCACCGCGCAGGACGCGCCAGATATTCCACAGGGTCGAGACACCGATGCAGATACCGGCGAACGCGGCGGCGAAGTAGATGGCACCGCGCGGCAGGCCCGACACAGGCGCGAAATTGTTTAGGTTGATCACGGTCTGCTGCCAGCCACCCATGACCATCAGCACACAGCAGCCGACGATCAACAGCATCGACAACACCGCGCAGAAGCGTTGCCCGCCCGCCGGCAGCCGGTGGATCAGCGTTTCCATGGCGATATGCCCGCCCTGCACGAACGCCAGGACGGCGCCGAGGAATGTGATCCATACGAACAGGAATCGCGACACCTCCTCCGAAAACGTGATGCCGGACTCGAATGCGTAGCGCAGGACCACGTTGCCAAACACCATGATCACCATGCCCGCGAGCCCCAACGCCAGCAGCGCTTCGCTCAATTGCCTGATCCGTCGCATGCGGTCTCCTCTATAAAAAGCTGTCTACCCGTCGTCTTGGCGCGACGGTCGTACTTTAGATCTAAGATATCAGATATCAAATCCGCGATAACCCCTAGTTGGAGGTAGAATCACGCCAACCTCATGAATGCGACCTATGGCCACTCGATCCTTGCGTCTAGAACGCCCCGTACTGCTGACCGATCTCGCGGTGGAGCGCATTCGCGATGCCATCGTGCAGGGCGACTTCAAGCTGGGCGAACTGGTGTCAGAGGCCCAGATCGCCGCGCAACTTGGCACGAGCAAGACGCCCGTACGCGAAGCCCTGGTGCGGCTGAAGATGGAAGGCCTGGTAGACGTACACCCGCAGCGGGGCACCGAGGTATTCCGTCTGAACCATGAAGAAGTCGGCAAGCTCTGCCGCTTCCGCGCCATGCTGGAGCTGGCCGCATTGCGGGAGGCCGCGGCCACGCGCCGGCAAGACCTGCTGGCGGCAATGAAGCGACTGATCGAAGAACTGGCTGTGGCCGAGGCAGCCGGGGATCTGTCCGCCCTTGCCCGCATCGACATGGACTTCCACTACCAGTTCTTTGTGTATTGTGACAACGAGTACCTGCGTGGCGCCTACGATCTCATTCGCTATCAGCTCCTGGCGCTGAGGCATCGGTCGCCCATTGAGGAGTGCGTGGACACGCACCAGGTCTTGTACGACGCCATCGCCGCCAACGACATCGACGGCGCATGCAGACTGCTCGACGAGCACGTCGGCAATACCGAGACACGCTACTGCGACGCCAACGACATCGAGTGACCCCTCACTTCGTAGCGTTATCTAGCATTCTTTGCAAGGCCACGCAGGCTTGCGTCAGGGGATGTGGTGCTTGGATAGCAGAGACATAGCCACTTCACCAGCGAGAATTCCAGCTCTCGCGTGCCGTCTCTTAGGCTCCCGTCGTCATCCGCAAATTCAAACATAATGACTCCTCCTGGGCGAGGAACGGTCGTCAAACTAATTGGAATCCAAAGGCAGAGATGGGTCGGCAGCGGCCGGCCGTGTCGGCACGCCCGAGGATGCGGCAGAACCGGTCGCGTTCCTGCTCTCCGACATGACGAGCCGGATCACCGGCGCGAACTGGGATGTCTACGGCGGGGTTATGGCGGGCGCAACCGACGTGTACCCCTCTACCCTGCTTCATGAGCATGGCTGGCACGGCCCAGATTGTGTAGGATCCGCCACTATCGAACGAAAACACGGCAAGGGTCCAATCATGAAGGGTCGGGGAATCGAGATGCGCTGGGTGGCCGCGCTATGTGCGGCATTCTTGACGGCGTGCGGCGGGGACGATTCACCCACCACCCCGGCCCCGTCCACGACGCCGGAAACTATCGCACTGGTCTCTGTCGCCGCCAACTCGAGCACGCTCACCGAGCTGCCCACTAGCGTGGTGGCCACGTTCAACGCAAAGGTATCCGCGCTGGGCACAGGCTTCTTCAAGCGCAGCGGTACCTGCGGCACGCTGCCGACCGCCACGCCGGCGGTCGACGCCTCAGGCAAGATCGTCACGGTGACGCTTGCCGGCAGCCGCTGCAGCGACGGTCAGACCGTGACCTTGACGCTGGACCCCAACATGGTGACGTTCGACAGCGCGGTCGGACAGAAGGGCGCGATCTGGACGCGCACGTACACCATCTCCGGCACGGCGCGCAGCGTTGGCGGCACGGTCACCGGTCTCACGGGAACCGTTGTCCTGCAAAACAATGGTGGCGACACGTTGTCGACCAGTACCGACGGCACGTTCAATTTCCCGACGCTCGTCGCACAAGGCGGCGCGTATGCGGTGACCGTGGCCACCCAGCCCGCCGGACAGACGTGTTCGGTCAGTCATGGCACCGGGACGGTCGGCACCACGGCGGTGCAGGACGTGGCTGTCGTCTGCGCGGCGAATACGCACACCGTCGGCGGCACTGCATCCGGGCTCGTGGGCACGGTGACCGTGCAGAACAATGGCGGCGATACGCTCGCCATTACCGGCAATGGCCCGTTCACGTTCCCGACCGCGATCGCCGAGGGTGGTGCGTACGCGGTCACTGTGCAGTCGCAGCCCGCCAGCCAGACCTGCACCGTGGGCAATGGCACCGGGTCGATGGGGAGCGCCGCGGTGCAGAACGTCTCGATTACCTGCGCGACGAACACCTACACCGTTGGCGGCACCGTTTCAGGGTTATCCGGGCAGTTGCAGCTGCAGCTCAACGGCGCAGACACGCAAACCGTCACGGGCAATGGCCCCTTCACGTTCGCCACGCCGGTTGCCGAAGGCGGCCCCTACAACGTTACGGTGCTGACCCAGCCTGCCATCCAGACGTGCATGGTGATCAATGGCAGCGGCACCCTGCCCGCGCAAAACGTAACGACTGTCGGCGTGTCGTGCATCACGAATACCACCACGCTTTCGGTGGCGGCCACCGGCGTCATCCCCGTCAGCGGCGGTACGGGCACGATCGTGGTGACCAACATCGGATCGATCGCGGCGACCAACGTGGCGGCACAGCTTCCGTCCGCATGGTCGGGCGTGACGCAGGACGCCAGCAACTGCGCCGTGCTGACCCCCGGCGCAAGCTGCATGCTGCAATTCACGTCGGCGACGCCCTATGTCGCGCAGGGCGGCATCGCAATAGCCGCGGATAACGTCGGCAGTCCCAATCCGACGACCGCGCTGGCATTCAGTGTCGGCGGCGATCTCGTATTCGCGGTGACGAGCGCGTCCACCGCGAAGGTAGTGGCTTTGACCGACGCCGGCTTGGACGTGTGGGGTGGCATGGGGACGGCGATCGGGGTGGCCGCGCAGAGCCTGACGGATGGAGCGGGGAACACCTCGGCCATCGTCGCGTCGCTCGGCACGGCATTGACCTACGCGGCAAATTTCTGCAACGCCAGCACGTCTGGCGGCGCGCCTGCGGGGACGTGGTATTTGCCTGCGGCCTGCGAGATCGGCAGCGCCGGGGGCTTGGCCAACTGCCCGGCAGGCATCGCCAATATCGAGGACAACCTGATGCGGCTGGGTTTCGGCAATTTGGCCGGTCCCTACTGGACGTCAACGGAATATGCGTCCACCCCGGCCAACGTCGCCTGGCTCATGGACTATTCGTCGAATCCCGCGACGTCCATCGGGGGGGCAAAGACGATCCAGCTGAACGCTCGCTGTGCCAGGTCGGTCAACTATTGATTAAGTCGGATCTTCTCCGGCATGGCCGATGAGTGGTGGCTCATGATCAACCATTGCGAGCCATCCCAGCGATAGGTGCAGGGATAGCGCGCCCTTGCCACACCCCCTATTCTCGCGAAGGTGAACGTGCATCTATGACACTGATACACCCAGAACGCGCCCAACACCGAACGTGAAGGCTGCTGCCGCCAGGCCAATGACGACCTGACGAATCGCGGAGAAGCCTGCACCCTTTCCATTGAAGATCGACGTAGCGACGCCGATCGCTGCCAACGCCAGGACGCTCAACGCAATACACTGAACAATGGCCGTAGGCCCGGATGTCCATAGGAATGGCATCGCGGGAAAGATCGCTCCGATCGCGAATAGCAAAAAGGATACCCCTGCGGCGGACCATGGATTGCCGCCTAGTTCTGTTGGATCGAGGCCGAGCTCCTCTCGCGTCAACGCGGCCAGGGCCTTGTCCTTGTTACGCATGAGTTGCGATGCGACACGCTTCGCCTCATCTCCGTCCAGTCCTTTGGCACGATAGATGAGAACCAGCTCGTGCTCTTCTGCGTCCGGAGTATGTTCCAGCTCGTCGGCTTCTCTTGCGATCTGCGTCTGCGCAAGTTCACGCGCGTTGGTTACTGACAGCCATTCACCGAGTGCCATCGAACAGGCTCCTGCAATGAGCCCCGCGAAAGCGGTTAGCAGAATGGTCTTGTTGCCCGTACCGGCGCCAGCGACACCCATAATCAAACAAAAATTCGACACCAGTCCGTCATTGGCACCGAGCACCGCCGCACGCAGATCGTTCCCTGATGACACGCCTCGATGCCAGGACTCGGCTCTGGCAATGCCGGCACCGCTGGTTGCTTCTGGCTTGCCTCCATTCGCCAAAGCCTGTACCACGCTGGCGTGATGGTGCTCTTCCTCGGACATTGCTGCGGTATCCGGGTCGCCGGCATACTTGTTACTGTCCGCAAACTCCACTGCTGCAAGTGTGGGCAGCACGAATCGGGCACCGAAGACGCGAACGAGGCTCCTCATCAAAATGGTCTTGATGCCGAGCCTATCTGATATGCGCTGCCCATTTGCACTCAGCTTGTCGGCCCAGACCTTTGCATGAGCCCGCTCTGATGCCGCCAGATCCTCGAACACCGACTTACGGCTGATGTCCTTTTCCACGTGGGCGAGCGTCTCATAGATTGCCGCGCTGTGAATCTCGTCAGCCAGATGCGCACGATACCTCTTGATTTCCCGTCTGGATGCCATGATGTCACCTGGTTTCGATTACGACCTTCTCAGGTCTTTCTAAAGTGGGCAGGCGTCTCCGCCATCAAGAGCGGCTGCGCACCGCAAGTCAACGCTGGCCGCCGCGCCAAGGCGTAGCAAATCATTCGTCGAAATCCCACATGCGGTGCAGGTCGAGCTTGAGCCGGCTGTCCGCTTCCAGCACGTCCACCGCCGCGAGACGCTCGGCCAGCAATGCATCGGCCAGCCCGCGTCGCACGGGAATGAGATCGGCCAGTCCCGTCTCACCCGCACGGTACGCGCGCGTGGCGCGCTCGGCCGTGGTTCGCTGTAAAGCCGCCGCATCCAGCTGTGCTTGCGCAGCGGCCCGCTTTCCTTGCAGGCTGCGGAACAGCACATCGAACTCAGCACCCAGGCGGCGTTCCGCACCCAGCCTGCGGCGGACAGACGCCTCGGCGTCGGCGGCGGCCGCCACTGCGGCGGAGCGGCGATGTGCCGAGCCAAGCGGCATGGACACACTGACACCCAGAATGCGTTCCGCGCCGCCGCGTTCCACCGTTACAAACATGCCGAGGGTGGGATCTGGCCTGCGCTCCAGGTCGACGCGCTTTGCCTGTCGCTGCGATTGCACTTCCTCGGCCATGGCCAGCTTGTACTCATGGCTGTCCTGGACGTACTGGGCCCGCAGCTGTTCCGGCGGCTCCTGAACCAAAGGGGGCAACGGCGGCAGCGCGGCTTCGGTCGCGAGGCCGGGCTGGCCGAGACCCGGGAACCGGGCCTGCAATTCCGCTATTGCGGCCTGCTCCGTAGCCGTGGCCATCGCCAGCGCGGCCCGCTGGCGTGCGTGATCGGAAGCTGCCAGCTCGCCGTCAAGGCGGGACGCGTCGCCGAGCTGCACCCGACGTGCGGTCAGGGCGGCCAGTTCCGCCGCGGCGCGCGCGTTGTCCTGCGCGGCGATCCGGGCCTGTCCCGCGCGCACAGCGGCAAACCAGAGGGCGAGGATCTGCCTCGATACCTCGTGGCGCGCGTCCATCACCGCCAACTGGCCGGCCTCGGCGGCGGCATCGGCCAGCCGGCCGTCTGCCTCGGCCTTGCCCCAGAGCCTTAGCGGCCGCTCCACGGCGAGCTGCCCTTCCGCATAGCGCTCGGACGGCTCCCGGACCTGGCGGCCCTGGCCGATCGCACGCACCACGGTTTCGGCCGTGCCCGCGCGAATGCCGTCGGCACGCGCCAGCGTGGCGTCACGCCGCGACTCGGCGGTCATCACATCGGGCGAGCGGCCTACCACTTCGCGAACCTGGGCCTCGGCCGGCAGGTAGCCCGCCGAAGCCTGGGCCTGAGCGAGCGTACTGGAGATGCCCATCGCGGAAATCACGGCAAGCATGCATCGGAACATGTCGAATCTCATTGTGGGTCTCCTTGCACGGTGGCCGCACGTGGCCGGGGCGTGCCGAAGCGCTCGAACAGGAGTGGCAGTAATAACAGCGTCAGCGCCGTCGAAGAGACCAGGCCGCCAGACACGACAATCGCCAGCGGACGCTGAATTTCCGAGCCCGGGCCAGAGGCCAACAACAGCGGAATCATCCCGAACGCCGTGATGCAGGCTGTCATGAGAACGGGCCGCAGGCGGTCACGCACACCGGTACGCACGGCCTCGGCCATGTCGAGGCCGGACTCCAGCAGTGCATTGAAGTGCGAGACCAGTACCACGCCGTTGAGCACAGCAATGCCAAGCAGGGCAATGAAGCCGACCGAGGCCGGCACGGACAGGTAGTCGCCGGACAGCCGCAATGCGGCGATGCCGCCCACAAGCGCGAACGGAATGTTGGCAATGACCAGCGTCGCCTGACGCACCGAGCGGAAGGTCAACATCAAGAGCAGGAAGATCGCGCCGAGCGCCAGGGGAACCACCAGCGCCAGACGTGCTGCCGCGCGCTGCTGGTTCTCGAACTGGCCGCCCCAGACAATGCGCAAGCCTTTGGGCAGGTCGGCGAGGCCGGCAACCGCCGCCTGCGCCTCCTTGACGAAACCCGCCACGTCGCGGCCCTCAACGTTGACTTGGATCACGGTGAAGCGAGCGGCGTCTTCGTGGTTGATCCGCACCGGCCCATCCACCCGTTCGATGCGCGCCAGCGATGTCAGCGGCCAGACCTTGCCGTCCGGCGCCGTCATCAGCAAGCCCGCAAACGACTCAGGTGCCTCCCGCAAGGCCGCGCCACCGCGCAGGATGAGCGGCGTGCGGACGATGCCCTCCGGCACCACGCCGATGCGGTCGCCCTCGACGAGCGCGCGCAGCTGTGCCTGCAGGGCGTCGCCGGAATAGCCGGCCTGCCCTGCCGCCGCGCGGTCGATCGAGACCTTCAGGTATTGCACCCCGCTGTTGCTCGGCGCGATCACCTCTACTGCCCCGCGGATGGTTCGTATCCTCGCCGCGATGGCCTGCGCTGCGGCCTCGCCGGCGGCCAGATCATTGCTGAAGATCTTGAGGGCGACGTCGCCGCGCGTTCCGGTCAGCATCTCCGAGACACGCATCTCGATCGGCTGCGTGAAGCTGAAGATCACACCGGGGAACCGCTCCATCACGCGCCGGATCGCGGCGGCGATGTCCTCCTTCTCTCCGCGCCATTGTTCCTTTGGCTTGAGCACCAGGAACGCATCGGTCTCATTCAAGCCCATCGGGTCCAGGCCGAGATCATCCGAGCCGGCCCGCGCCACGATGGAGCGGATCTCCGGCACCTCCTTCAGCAGTGCCCGCTGGACGCGCTGGTCCAGGTCGAGAGACGTTGCCAGCGAAATCGAGGGCGCCTTCTGCAACTGCACGATCAGATCGCCCTCGTCCATGGTCGGCATGAAGGTCTTTCCCACCGATAGATAGAGGCCCACGGCCATCACCAGCGCCGCGACCGCCACGCCGAACACGGTGCGGCGATGCGCCGCGCTCCAGGTTTGCAGGCGGGTAAGCCCGTGCGTTACCTTGCGCATCAGCCAGGGCGGCTCCGCCGCGTGCGCGATCAGCAGCAGCGAGGCCAGCGCCGGCACCACCGTGAAGGCGATCACCACGGAAGATGCGAGGGCCAGCACGATGGTCAGGGCCACGGGGGAAAACAGCTTGCCCTCCAGGCCCTGAAGCGCCAGCAATGGCAGGAACACGATGGCAATAATGGAGACACCGGCCAGCATCG
The DNA here is from genome assembly GCF_052115685.1 of Cupriavidus sp. 2KB_3. Taxonomy (NCBI): domain Bacteria; kingdom Pseudomonadati; phylum Pseudomonadota; class Betaproteobacteria; order Burkholderiales; family Burkholderiaceae; genus Cupriavidus; species Cupriavidus sp. 2KB_3. The sequence goes on along the minus strand of NZ_JBFRHD010000011.1, from coordinate 126,105 downwards.
GGCCCGCCACAGTCGTCACGGCGTGGCGAATCACCGAGCCGCGCAACGCCGGGTCAGTCTCGTGTGACTTGGCGCGTGCAAATGCGGTCTCGATATTCTCGACCACCACCACCGCCGCATCCACGAGCATGCCCAGCGCGATGGCCAGGCCGCCCAGGCTCATCAGGTTGGCGGTCAGGCCGACGTAGCGCATCAGCAGGAAGGTCGTCAGCATTGACAAGGGCAGCGTGGCGGCAACCACCAGCGCCGCCCGCACGCCGCCCAGAAAGACATACAGCGTCACCACCACCAGCAGGCTGGCTTCGATCAGCGCGCGCACCACGGTGTTGGTGGCGCGCGTCACCAGTTCGCCACGGTTGTAGAACACGTGGGTCGACATGCCCTCGGGCAATTGTGGCCCCAGTGTATCGAGCCGCGCCTGCACCGACTCCACCAGCTTGCGCGCGTCGGTGCCACGCAGTCCGAGCACCAGCCCTTCCACTGCCTCGCCCTGTCCGTCCTTGGTGACCGCGCCGTTGCGGGTGGCTGCGCCCAGGCGCACGGTGGCGACGTCGGCAACGGTAACCGCCGATGCGGACATCACACCCTGCCCGGGCAGGACGACAATTGCGCCCAGGTCGTCCAGCCCGCGGATGCCGCCTTCGACTCGCACGACCCAGTGTTCATCGGCACGATCCAGCCGGCCCGCGCCGTCGTTGCGGTTATTGGTATCCAGTGCCACACGCAACTGGTCCAGCGTCACGCCGCGCGAGCGCAGGCGCGCTGGATCTGGAATTACCTCGTAGCTGCGCAGTTCACCGCCCAACACGTTGACGTCTGCGACGCCGGGAACGGTACGCAGCGCCGGCCGGATCACCCAGTCGAGCACGCGCCGCCGCTCGGCGAGGGAATATCGTTCGCCCTCGACGGTGAACATAAACATTTCGCCAAGCGGCGTTGTGATTGGCGCCAGGCCGCCCACGGCTGTCGATGGCAGATCTCGCGCAAGGCCAGCCAGACGCTCGGATACCTGCTGGCGCGCCCAGTAGACGTCCACGCCCTCCTCGAAATCCACGGTCACGTCGCTGATGCCGTACTTGGACACCGAACGCACAATCGTTTTGTGCGGGATACCGAGCAGTTCCTGCTCTATGGGTGTCGAGACGCGCTGCTCGACTTCCTCCGGGGTCATGCCCGGCACCTTGAGCACCACCTTGACCTGGGTGGGCGAAATATCTGGAAAGGCGTCGATGGGCAGGTTCAGGTAGGCCCAGACTCCCGCCGCCGCCATCGCACACGCCGCAATCAGCACAAGCGTCCGCTGGCGCAAGGAAAACTCGATCACACGGGAGAGCATCACTGTTCTCCCGCGAGCAGGCCCTTTAGCGCGCCGATGCCGGACACCGCCACCCGTGTGCCGGCCGGCAGGTTGCCGCGCACGACCGCGCTTGCCTCGTCCGTACTGTCCACCGTGACCGCTTGGAAGCGAAAGCCCTTGTCGGTCGCCACGAATACGCCTGGTGAGCCTTGCACGTATGCCAGCGCAGCAGCCGGAACCCGCACGCGGGATGCCCCCGAGCTACCTGCTCCGCGCAGGGTCAGTGTGACGCCAACGCTCTCGCCGGCCCGCAGGTCGCCGCGCTTGGCCAGCGAGGCGCGCACGCGGACGCCGGCCGTGCCGTCGCCAGAAGGCGCCACGCCAATGACTGTCCCCGATGCGCCGCGCTGCGGAACGGTCACGCGTTCGCCGGCGGACGGCACCGGCACATCCCGGCCGACCAGCATGTCGAGCTCCAGCGCGGCCGGATCTACGATCTTGAACAATGGCGTTGCGCTGTCGACGCGCATGCCCGGGATTGCGTTGACCTCCGCGACGATGCCGCCACGGCTGGCCATCAGTTGCGCTTCCCCGCCAGGGCCCGTGAAGGTGATGCCTGCCGAAGCGAGTTCCGCGCGGCGGGCACGGGCCATGGCACCGGCCTCCGCCGCCCGGGCCTGCGTAGCCTCCCAGCGGCTGGCGGCGATAATGCCATCGTCGTAGAGTGCTTTGTCGCGCGCGAGCGATTGCTGCGCGACGCGCGCCTGCGAGTTCGCTTCGGTGAGCGCGCGGCTGGCTTCATAGAGTTGCGGGCTGACGAAGATTGCCAGGGCCTGGCCGGCGCGCACGGTCTGCCCGACCGAGACCAGCACGCGCTGGACCATGCCGGCATATGGGGCCGCAACGACATACTGCGCGTCCGGCGTGAAGATCACGCGCGCGTGCGTGCCCACCTCCAGGTTCTCGGACGCCGCGATGGGGCCGAAGCGCACGCCCAGCGCGCGCGCTTGTTCGGTGGATAGCGGGACAGCCCGCGCGGACACCTCGGCAGCGGACAGTTCAGAATACAGGGCGGTCGATGCAATCCATGCACCGGCCAACAGGAATTGCTTGAAAGACATGGCTGTTCCAATCCACAAGAAAGACGCCTACCGCGTCCATGTCGGACGCGTGCGGGGACACCAGCCGTCTTGGCCGGATGCGGGGTTCAGTGGAACAACGGAGGCGCTTGCGAGGGGGGCGGCCGGTTGATGCGGTCGCGCCATTGGATTGGCCGCGCCGGAGAGCAATACGCGCGTCGCGGCTTTGCCGCACAAAAGGCCATGGCCGCCAGCAACATGAGGGTCAGCGCGGCCACGCCAACGGCTGCCGCCGCCAGCAGAAGCAAGGAAAAACCAAGGGGTTCGATCGCGGGTTCGGCGCCGATCGCAAAAGGTTCGGCGCTTGTCAAGCCTACGTCGTGATGATCCGCATCTTGATGCCCGTGGGACAAGGGTTCGTGGTCGACAAATCTTCCGAAACCAGAATGAGAATCAACCACGCCTGAAAGGGCGGTGTGCACGTGCAGGCCGGTTTGTTTCGGTGTCCCGAAATGGCCGTGCAGGAGCGGGATTAGCAGCTGCGCCAACACGATGATGAGCAGCACTACCCGCAGCGAATTGCTTGGGGTCGCACGTGACATGCGGCGATTGTAACGGCTTTCTTTTGAAAATTGGGGCTTGCACGATTATTGAACCGTCCGTTTCGTCACACGCTGGCCGTCGCACATCGCCCTGCCAGCCTGCTGATGGCCGTGGGCCTGGACAAGGCTAGCGCGCCGAGTCCGACGCGAAAGGCAAAGCGCGCAGCGTTTGCCGGCCCCTGTCGATTGCAGCGTCCATCGCCTCTGCTCGCCAACGCCCTGGCGTGGTGCCTGTCGACTTGCGAAACACGTTAGTGAAATGCGCCTGTGAATGGAAGCCCGCCTGGACCGCGATTGCCGCCAGCGCGAGCTGTCCCTCCGACAGCAGCCGCTTCGCGATCCCGAGGCGTGCCTCCGTGAGATAGGTATGCGGCGTCATGCCGGTCGCCAGCAGGAACTGCGCGGCAAAGTGCATGCGGCTAAGCCCGACGTGGTCCGCCATCGCCTGTAGCGTGATCCGCTCGGTGGCGTTGGCGCCGATAAAGTCCATCACCTTGCGCAGCCGCCACGCCTGCAGCCCCACGGGCCTGTCAGGGGCGCGCGCGGACTGCAACTGTGCGTGCACGAGATAGGCGATTACGGTCCTGCAGGCGTGTTCAATGAACAGCGTGGTCGACGGATCCGGCGGGCTCGCCGCCTGGGATAGGGCCCCGACGAAACGCCCCAGGATTGGGTCGGCGCGGAAGCGCGGATCTTCGAGCGTGAATCCGGCAGGGATGTACCGCCCGCATCGATGCAGCGTTTCGTGCATCGTGGCGGTGGGTATGTAGAGAATCACCGATTCCATTGGCCGCTCGAATCGGCACCGTACCCGCTCCCCGGGCGGAGTGACCTGTGCGGCACCGAATTGCCCGCCCCGCGTGAAGACGGCCGCGCCGCCCGTGTGGCAATCGACTACCGTGTCGGACAACAGGATTTCTATGGTGTAGTGGCGGTCCAAAAGCGGCGACGTGAGCATGCGCGGTTCGCGGCGCCGGTCGCTCCACCGTCCCCACGCGCAGGCGGCTGCGGATTCCTCACGCAACAGACGCGAATTGTCGCGCCATTCGGACTCGGCGTCGCCCTCCAGCCACGTCTGCGCCGCCGCGTGCGTGCACGGCTTGGCCTGCGCGTCGGCAGCGGTCATGGTGGTGGCATCGGCACAGGAGAAATCGCGTCTCATGGCAGTTCGGAAGAGTTGGCGTGCGCCAGCCTGATGGGCCGTCAGCGGTCGGCGACACCTGACCGGAAGACCAGTCCATAGGCAGGGCTTATAGGGTGGTGCTTTTACGCATTCTCGTAAGCGCTTCGCCGCGGCGCAATATCGCCCATGGAGGTGGTCGATAAGCTGCGCTTCTGGAGTCGCGCTCGCCGCCTGCCGGGCGGTCCCCGGCGTGGTACGCGGGGTCTGGCGGTGCGGTGCGCGTTGCCTCAGGCGGGCATCTTCGCGGCAAGCGCCGAAGCCTCCTGCGCGAGTTGCACGCGCATCTGGCGGATGACGCCCTTGGCGTGTTCGGAGAGCGGCGAGCCCGCGCGGAATGCGATGACGCTGTTCAGCACCACGTCGACCGAGAGCGGCCTGATCGTCAGCCCTCTGCCCATATAGTCGGCAGCGACCAGCGGGTGCGACACGCCAACGCCCACGCCAGCCAGTGCCAACTCGCAGACCGTGTGCGAATTCGGCGTCTCGACCACCGGCTTGAGAAAGACGCCGGCTTCGCCGAACTGGGTTTCCAGCGAGATGCGCGTCGGGTCAGCCGAGTTCAGCGCGATGAACGGCTGCCGCTCCAGGTCCTGCGGAACCACCGTGCGCCGACGTGCCAGTGGATGGCCGTCGCGCATCACCACTACCGCGCGCAAGTGGGCAAACGGCGAATGCTCGAGGCCGGCCATGGACAGGCCTGCCGCCATCAGACCAAAGTCCACCTTGCCGGCAGACACTGTCTCGTGGACCTGATGTGTGTTCATGACCTGTAGCGAGACCTGTACGCCACGTTTGTCCGCTTCGAAGGCGGCGATCGCGCGCGAGATGAAGCCGAGTCCGAACGCCGGGTTGATGGCTATGGTCAGACGCCCGAGCCCATACGATCGCAAACTTCGTATTCGATGTTCGATGTATTCGTAGCCGGCGAAGAACCGGTCGACGTCGCTCATCAGCGCGCTGGCCGCGGAGGTGGGCTGAAGCCGGCCGCGCGTTCGCGAGAACAGGCTGACGGAGGCAGCGCCCTCGAGCTTGCGGATCGCCTGGCTGACGGCCGGCTGGGAGATTCCGAGTAGGACGGCCGCCTTGCTCATGCTTCCCGATGTCATCACCGCACGAAAGATTTCGATCTCGCGAATGCCCATGTCTGCTTCATCTCCCGCTGTGATTGCGTGGGCATTAGCTTACCTCAGCGAAGGCCGGCAAGCGGCGTCAGAGGTCCAGCAGCAGGCGCGGACCACCGCCGGACCCCTGGTCGGCGGGAACGGCGCAGCAAATGAGCGCTTCATCGCCCTCCGTGCTGAAGCCGGGAGCGGCCGCATAGGCCACGGCGCCTTCGACGATCTTCGTGCGGCAGGTGCCGCATGTACCGCCACGGCAACTGAATTCGGGGCTGAGGCCACGCGACTCGGCGAGCTCCAGCAGCGTGCCGCCGCCGGGGCTCCAACGCGCCTCCTTGCCAGAACGGACGAAGGCGATCGGCACGGGCAATTGCGCGGCGCTTCGGACCGGTCCCGCAGCCACCGCCGCCGTGGCTTCCTGTCGCCGGGTGAGGCCGGCAGGTCCGAATGCCTCGGCATGAATCCGCGAGTCGGCAATGTTGAGATCCCGCAAGCCGTCGTAGGTGGCCTGCATGAACCCGGGCGGGCCACACAGATAGAAGTCGTAATCGTCGAAGGGTAACGTGCGGCGCAGCAACGCGACGTCGATGCGCCCGGCGATGTCGTAGTCCTTGCCTTCCTCGGCGTCGCCGACCTCCGACAGCACTCGCACCAAGCGTACCTTGCCCTCGGACGCGTCGGCAAGGCGCCGCAACTCCTCGGCGAACGCGCGCTCGCCAAGCGATCTTGCGGCCTGGAACACCCACGTCTCGCGAACCCTGCGCTTGCGCAGTCCTTCGTAGACCACGTGCCGCAGCATGGCCAGCAGCGGTGTGATACCGACCCCGGCGGCAAGGAACACGGCGGGCCGGCGCTCTGCGGAATCGACCACGAACTGCCCGGCCGGCGCACGCGCCTCGATCACGCTGCCAACATGCAACGTGTCATGGAGGTATGCAGAGACCACGCCCTCGCGTTTCACGCTGATCCGATATCGGCCATCCGAAGGCGCCACGGAGATCGTGTACGTGCGGATGACCGGCTTGCCGCAGGTGGGCGGCGTGACACGGATCGGCAGGTGCTGCCCGGCCACGTGCGGAATCATTCCCGCGTCGTCGTCCGGCTGCAGATGGAACGAGCGGATCGTGGATGATTCGTCGACGATGTCGACGACGCGAAACGGCCGCCATGCGTTGGCCAGGGCGGCGGCTTTCAGGCGCTCCGCGGCCTGGTCCCAGCTCCCGGTCATCAGCGAGTTCGGCGACCACCCGTTTGGCAGGAACTTCCAGCGCAACGGCAAGGCATCGGGTCGGAACACAATGTGCTGCGGCGTAAACTGCCATAGCCGCTCGGCACCCTGGAATGCGCCGATCTCCGGGTCATCGAGTGTGACCGATGCGGTGCCGCTCAACTGGAGCATGTCGCCCGTCTCGAAATTGACGAAGGCCACGCTCGCCTTCGGATTGACCAGGAAGTTTCCAAGGGTGGCGAAGAACAGGTTGCCGGCGAAATCCGGCACGGTGAGCACGCCGTCTTCGCTAACGCGCACGAAGCCAGTTCTGCCGCCGCGGCTGGACACATCGACCTTTCGTGGGCCGCCGCCCTCCCCGTCCACGTACGACGCCACGAACAACATATCCGCCGCGCCAATCATTGCGCGCTCGCGCGTTCCGAGTGCGGCCAGCTTCTGCGCAGGCGCCGTCGAGAGCTTGGATGGGTCTCGCGCGAACGCCGGGTCTCGCAGTTGGAGGTACTGCGGGCAGTTGCCGAAGCTCTGGGCCACGGTCACGTCGAATCCCGTGCCCGTCCGGTTCGTCACCACGCCGTTCATACGGTTGCGTCGGCGCGTCTGGAACTCCACGCCGAGCAATCCAACCCCGGCACCGTCGACCAACCCCGCGCTGGCGGGGTCGCGCGGATCCGTTACCACATCGACATGCAGCGACGTGCCGGTTGGAGACCGCATGAAACCCGGCCGACCGGCAATCAAGGTGGCCCAGGGGTCACCCTCTTGGTTCACGGCGCCGAGAACCAGGAACGGCAGACCCGCGAAGAACTGCCGGTGTTGGTCCGGCATGTAGTCGCGGATCACGCGCCGCCCGACGTCCAGCATGCGCTCGGCGACGCCGAGCTGCCGTTGCATCGTAAGTTCGCCCGCATGCCAGGGCGAAGCGGTATCGTTCGCGTTATCCGTTGCCATCATTTGCCTCCATCGGGTTTCATGTCTGCTGCGCCAGCGCCGCTTCACTGGTCGGCGGTCAGCCCCACCGGCGTCCTGGCGAATGCAAGAAATCCTGGCAGGGACTCAATCCGCTGCAGCCAGGCATTCACGTTTCGATAGGCCGAGAGATCCACATTTCCTTCGGGCGCGCGTGCAATGTATCCGTACAGCGCCACGTCGGCGATCGTGGGGTGGTCCAGCGCCAGGAACCTGCGGCCTTCGAGTTCCGCCTCGATCAGCTTGAGTATCGCGTGCGAGCGCGCGATCACTTCGTCCGCGTTGTAGCGCGCGCCGAATACGGTGATCAGCCGCGCCGCGGCGGGGCCATAGGCGATCTCGCCGGCAGCGATGGACAGCCACCGCTGCACTGCCGCAGCGGGCAACGGCGCGTCCGGCAGCCAGTCACTCTCGCCGAGCTTCTTGGCGAGATAGACCAGAATCGCGTTCGAATCGGCAATGACATCGCCGCCATCGACGAGGACCGGCACTTGCCCGAATCGGTTCAGCTTCAGGTACTCGGGAGACTTGTGCGCACCGGCGGCCAGATCGACCTCGATCGCCTCATATTTCACGCCCAGCAGCGACAGGAACAGGCGTACGCGGTGCGAATGGCCAGACAGGTGGTGATAGTAGAGTTTCATGGCGGGCATTTCCGAGGAAGGTTGAACTTGGCCGCGACCGCGCTGGTGGGGCGCGATCCTGTGTGCGCGGCACGGTGTGCGCGGCGCAGGCGCAAGACTAGTTCGGAGGGCGGCTCCCGGTATTGCAAGTCCGCACGGACGCCATCGCGATGTCACGACGCCGGGGCATCATCGACGCCGCGGGCCGTGGAGCGATGACAGCGGGTGCTTCTACAGACAGGCTGCGCACGGAGACGAATTTGCGCTGCGGCGTCCTATCCACCCAGCACGGATCGGTGGCTACGCGACCCATGAGCGAGCGGCTATCGCCACTGTCCACGGGAATCAGCGTGGCCTACACTCAGCCTACAGGACTGCCCGTTGTGTGCCGGTATCCCAACGAAGATTGGCTTGGCATGGATCGGTAGCGAACTCGTTTTCACCGCCTTCGCAAGACACCTGCTTGCGTCACTTGGCACATCTTTCCAAGCAAACTCGCACTGACCGGGGCATTGAAACCTGACTGGAGCTGAGCATGAAGCCAGAGCCATTTGCGGTCACTCCTGCCGAGTACCCTCGCGCCTTCAATGTCGTAGGTGAAAAAATTACGGTCCTGGCGTCCAGTGCCGCCACGCAGGGGTACGAAGTCTTCCTGCAACAAGGTCACGAAGGCAGCGGGCCGCCACCGCACAGCCACGATTGGGATGAATCGTTCTACGTCACCAAAGGGGTTGTCGAGATTGGATACGGCGAACAAGTAATGACCGCCAGCGCTGGGACGTTTGTCCATGTGCCGGCCAGGACTGTTCACTACTTCCGGTTCGGCGCTGGCGGCGGCGAAATGATTTCCATGACCAGTCATGGTGGAAATGCCTCGCGCCTGTTTGCGCAAATCGACGAAGCAGTGCCCCCAGGCACCGCGGACCTGCAGACATTGCTAGGGGTCGCACACGAATGCGGCGTGACGATTGTTAAATGATGCGGCTCGATCGTTCGCGGATCAAGTGACGGTTGGCCGCCGCCCCGGCAGGCCGCTAGACGCTGGCTTGAAGCTGGCTTGAAGCTGGCTTGAAGCTCGCTTGAAGCTGGTTTGACGCAGCGCAAACCACGGCCACGCGCAACACCTACATTCGTCCTACGGAGGCCTACCCGCACCGGGGTGCCTCTCTTGGCAACATTGTGAGCATCCTATGGACGAAATCAAATTTATCCCCTACCAGCCCATTAAGCACCTGCTGCCACGCCCTGCGTCCGGCACGAGCGGGCGGGTGATCGCCTTGCCACAGCCAGACCGCACAAATGGCCTGCCGCTGATGGGGGCGTTGTGGCAGCGCATGAGCACCCGTGAGTTCGACGAGCAGCCGCTGCCATTGCAGCAACTGAGCGAACTGCTGTGGGCCGCAGCAGGGATCAACCGCTCGCAGGCCGGCGGCCGTACCGCCCCGTCGCCGCATGGCGAGGCGGTCATCGACGTCTACGCAGCGCTGCCCGCCGGCCTCTACCGCTACGACCCCGTACACCACTGCCTGGCGCTGAAGCGCGCGGCGGACGTACGCAGCATGACTGGCTATCAGGATTTCGTCGGCATGGCACCGCTGGACCTGGTCTACGTCGCTAATCACGGCCGGATGCAGGATGTGCCACCCACGCTGCGCGACACCTTTGCCGCCGCCGCGGCCGGCGCCATGGTCCAGAACGTCTATCTCTACTGCGCTTCGGCCGGGCTGGGCGCCGTAGTGCGAGGTTGGATCAACCGGCGTCAGTTGGCCGAACATATGTCGCTCAACGAGGACGAGGAGCCGATCCTGTCGCAAACCGTCGGACGTCCGGCACTGCCCCAGCGATCGCCAACTTAAACGCTATGGCCTGAACCCCCAATGACAGAAATCAGGAGGCACCGTCATGATCAGGAACCTCGGCAGCGCGGATGAGATCCGTAATGAAATCCTGCGCCGTCTGCAGGAAAGCGCCGACATCGGCGACGATTGCCGCGACTGCGACATCCCGTTGCCGCACCGTGTCGACGCAGCTGCGAACGGCGGCTGCAATTGGGCTATTGAAGCCTTCCCGGGAGTCCGGCCATCGTGCCTGCCCACGATCAAGGCCGTTACGACAGAGATGATGCGCGAGTACGAACTCCGCTAGCCAGTCTCCACAGCATCTTCGGACGATTGCCTGGTGCGACAACAGGGGTAAAGCATGAAATCAGATCATCAGATTCAGAAGGACGTCACCGAGGAACTAGACTGGGACCCGGCTATCGACGCGGCGTCCATTGGCGTGGAGGTCCACAAGGGCATTGTCACACTGAACGGGCACCTATCCACCTATGCCGAGAAGCTCGCCGCCGAGCGTGCAGTGGAGCGGATTTCAGGCGTACGGGCAGTGATCATCAAGCTCGATATATATCCGCCCGGGGCCCTCGCTGACGAAGCCATTGCCGAGGCAGCGCGCGAGGCCCTGCAATGGCACGTGCATCTGCCCACAGATGCCATCAAGGTTCGCGTCGAGCGCGGCTGGGTCACGCTATCGGGCGATGTCGATTGGGGCTACCAGAAGCACCTGGCGGAACGCACAGTCAGCCAGTTGCGCGGCGTGACCGGTGTCGTCAACAGCATTCGGATGCACGAAAAGGCAGCGCCGCCCGACGTGGAGGAACGCATCGAAGAGGCGCTGCGCCGTCATGCCCTGCGCGAGGCCCATCATATAAGCGTGAAGGTCGTGGGGAGCACGGCCACGCTGAGTGGGCACGTGGACTCCTTGGCCGAACGCCGCGCCGCGGTCGGCGCCGTATGGTCGGCCCCGGGCATCTCGGCGGTCATCGACGAACTGGAGACGCAGCCGTGACAGCGATTCCCCCGCGCGCAGCGCGCCGCACCGTTCGACCTCAGTGGGATTTCAGGCAGGCCACCACCTCGGCGTCCTCCACCTGCGGGAAATCCCGATAGAACTCCCCTACCGCCCTGAAGCGGGGTGGTGCTTCCAGACACACCACCTCGTCAGCATAGGGCTGCAACTGCACCAGCGTCTGCGGTGGCGCCACCGGCACCGCGCAGATGATGCGCGCGGGCTTCTGCGCCCGGACGGCGTGCAGCGCGGCCATCATCGAGGCCCCGGTTGCCAGGCCGTCGTCCACGACGATGACCTCCCGCCCGGTGGCGCTGTGCGGCTCCCGGCCCGGCGTGTAAACGGCGCGACGACGCTGTAGCACCTCGAGTTGGGCCGCGCGCTCGCGGTCGACGTATTCGCTGTCGGCGCTGGCCTCGGCGGCAAAGGGCGTCAGATAAGTCCAGCCGCTCTCGTCCACGGCGCCAATGGCGAGTTCCGGGTTGCCCGGCGCACCGAGCTTACGCACGAGCACGATGTCCAGGTCTGCGCCCAGCGCATCGGCAATGATGGCGCCGATCGGCACAGCGCCGCGTGGCACGGCCAGCACCAGCGGGCGCTTTCCTACATGGCCGGCGAGCGCTCGCACCAACTGCGCGGCGGCATCGGCCCTGTCAATGAATGGCATGATCGCCCTCCTGTGGCTGGTCAAAGAGGTTCCCGTTCTGGAGCATGCCCCTATGCATCCCATTGAGCGGCTGGCCAGATGCGGTATGCGCAGGGGGAGATGGGCGCCGCTTGATCAAGGTCCGTGGGCGCAAGCGCAACCGCGCGCGGCCTTGGGGGATGCAGCGGGTCGCGCGCCGAGGTGCATCCAGCACATAACGGCACCAGCGCGCAAGCGGCAAGCGCCCACCACCGCGTCCGCCTTGCCTGTTGGCACAAGCACAAGTCCTTCTCCATGGCGTACCTCCAGGCCCTGCCCAGTTTCACAACGCGAAGCGAAAATGGCCACTGTGCAGCACGATATGGCGCACTTCCGTCATCTCGAACAAGGCGCCCGCAACGCGCTCGATGTCCTGGCGGTTGCTCATGAATGCCGGCAGGAGATCCTCGCTGAGGTAGGAGCGTGCGCCAAAATGATCCTCGAGCGCCTCGGCGGTCACCTCATATGTTGCAGGTGCACCGTCCACAGTTGCGGTGCATTGCAGACTGGGGCCTGTCGGGCAGTAATCCGGCATCTCGCCGGCAAATTCGATCTTGCGCATGGGTATCCGCCGTGATTCCGACGGCTGCGTCGGTCCTTCCACGGTAGGGGCCACCAGGGCTGACAGGTTGATGCCAGTCAACAAAACACGATTACCCTCCCATGACATGCATCAACTGGCGGGCGCATCCTGCACCTATGCTGAAACGGTGTCCATCTATCCACACGCCGGCACGGCCTAGCCGGCCTCCAAGGAGACCCTGCCATGTATCAGACCATCCTCGTCGCCGTCGATGGCAGCGACTGCGGCAATCTCGCCCTGGACGAGGCCATCCGCCTCGCGGCAATGTGCAACGCGACCCTGCATATCGTCCACGCGATTGACAACAGCTATCTCAAGTACGACATGGGCTACGGCAGTCTGGGAGACTTGCGCCCCGCCTTGCTTGAGGGCGGACGCAAGCTGCTGACCGAGGCCGAAGCAAGAGCTCATGCGGGTCAGGTCACATGTCGCACGGAACTGCTTGACGAATTGCTCGGGCTTGGCGACGTCGCCACGATCATCAACGCGGCGGCGCAACGCGCCCACGCCGACGTGGTCGTACTTGGCACGCACGGCAGGCGCGGCGTGCGGCGCCTGGTGATGGGCAGCGTGGCAGAGGGTCTGGTGCGGGAATCGAAGGTACCGGTGCTACTGGTGCGGGCCCCTTAGGCAGAGAACCATCGCGGGGCGATTCGACGTCAATGCGCATCCGCAGACGGTGCCTTCGGTGCTGCCACCTTGCGCATCAGCGGCACCATGGCCGTGGCAATGCCGAAGCAGACCAGAATCAACAGGTAGATGTCGCCAAAGGTCTGGGTCTGGGCCTCGCGCCAGGCCAGCCCCCACAGTTGCCGCAGCGCGGCGGTTTGTGCATCAAGGGCATCGTGGCCGGCTGCCATGAACCGCTCGCTGACGCTCTGCAGCAGGTTGCCCATGGCCTCGTTGCGGATATTCAGGTGCTCCGCCTCGCGCAGGAAGTGCATATTGCCGCGATCGTTGAGCACCGTGGCACACGCCGCGATGCCGATAGCGCCCCCCAGGTTGCGCATCAGATTGAACAGCCCCGATGCCAGCTTGAGCCGCTCCGGTGGCAGGCTGCCGAGCGTCAGCGTGACCGTAGGCGCCACCGCAAACTGTTGCGCCATGCCGCGCAGCGCCTGTGGCAGCAGCAGTTCTGCCGATCCCCAATCGTGCGTGATAGGTGCGAAGTACCACATCGAGATGCCGAACATCGCCAGGCCGAACATCATCAGCCAGCGCAGGTCCACCCGGTTGGCCAGGAAGGCATAGAGCGGGATCGACGCCATCTGGAACACGCCCGTGGAGAACACCGCCAGCCCGATATCGAGCGCGCTGAAGCCGCGCACGCGCCCCAGGAACAACGGCGTCAGGTAGATGGTGGCGAAGATGCCGATGCCGGTGACAAAGGAGAAAAAGCAGCCGAGCGCGAAGTTGCGCTCCTTGAGCGCGCGCAGGTCCACCACCGGATTGGCATGGGTCAGCGAGCGCCAGATGAAGGCGGCGCCCGCCAGACCGGAGATCCAGGCGGTGGCCAGGATCACATCGTCGCCGAACCAGTCCCAGCGCGGGCCCTCTTCCAGCGTGTATTCGAGGCAACCCAGGAACAACGCCATCAACCCCATGCCGAGGTAGTCCGCCCCGCGCACCAGCGACCAGTTGGGCCGGTCGACCTTGACCAGCAGCGGCACCGCCACGGTGACGAAGATGCCCGGCACCAGGTTGATGAAGAACAGCCAGTGCCACGAGAAATGGTCCGTGATCCAGCCGCCAACCGTCGGCCCCAGCGTCGGCGCGAGCGAGGCCAGCGCGCCGACCGTGGCGGCCGCGATCACCCGCTGCGGCCCGCTGAAGAATGCGAAGGCCGTGGTGAACACCATCGGGATCATCGAGCCGCCCAGGAAACCCTGCAGCGCGCGAAACGCGATCATGCTCTGGATGTCCCACGCCATGCCGCACAGCAGGCTGGTCACCGTGAAGCCTGCTGCGGAGGCGGCAAACAGCCAGCGCGTAGACATCACACGCGAGAGCCAGCCTGACAGCGGAATGACGATGATCTCGGCGATCAGGTAGCTGGTCTGCACCCAGACCGTCTCATCGGCCCCGGCGGAGAGCGCGCCGCCGATATCGCGCAACGATGCAGAGACGATCTGGATGTCCAGCAAGGCGATGAACATGCCCACGCACATCGTGCCGAAGGCAAGCACCTTGGCGGCGGTGGACATCTGGCCCGGAGGCGTGTCCGCCACGGCGCGCGACGAGCGGGTCAGGCTGGCGGCCGTCATCACTGCACCTGCTTCGGCGGCAGCGTATTGACTTGCGCGACGACGGAGAGGCCCGGGCGCAGCACGCCAAGCCGGGCATCCTGTTCATCCAGTCGAACCCGCACGGGCACGCGCTGGACGATCTTGGTGAAGTTGCCGGTGGCATTCTCTGGCGGCAACACGCTGAACTGCGCGCCGGTGGCAGGCGCCAGGCTTGCCACGTGGCCATGGAAGACACGGCCGGGCAGCACGTCGGCCTCGATCTCGACGGGCATGCCGGGGCGCATGTGCGCGAGTTGCCCTTCCTTGAAATTAGCATCCACCCACAGGCCGCCCGCCGGCACGATGGCCAGCAACTGGCTACCGGCGCCGGCAAAGGCGCCTACGCGGGCACGCCGGTTGCCCACGGTTCCGTCCACGGGCGCGCGCAACGCCGTATAGCTCAGGTTCAGCCTGGCGATGTCTCGCTCGGCAATTGCCTGCGCCAGCGCGGCCTGCGCCTGCTGCTTCTGTGTGCCGATCACGTCCAGCTGGCGCTGCGCGGCGAGCAGCGAGGCACGTGCGCGCTCGCCGTTGGCCTGCGCCTGCTTGTAGTCCGAGTCCGCCTTTTGCGAGCTTTGGATGGAGACGGCTGCCTTCGCCACGAGGCTGGCGTAGCGCAACTGATCGTCGCGGGCCCGTACGGTGTCGGCATTGGTCGACGCAATCCCGGCCTTGGCCTGCCCGATCACGGCCTCCTGGAGGCGCGCGGTTGCATCGAGGTTGGCGAGCAACGCCTGCTGGGCCGCCACGGCGCCCTCGGCCTTGGCCAGTGCGGCGCGGTAATCGCGGTCGTCAATGCGCACCAGCAGGTCACCGGCGCGGACGGACTGGTTGTCGGTCACCGCCACTTCCGCGATATATCCGCCCACCTTGGCGCCAATCACGGTGATATCGCCACCGACGTAGGCATCGTCGGTGCTTTCCACGAACCGGGCGGATGTCCACCAGTGGTAGCCGTAGCCCACCCCGGCCAGTCCGGCCGCCACCAACAGGCCAGTCGCCAGCAGCCGCTTGGCGCTGACCTTGGATTTTGACGCGGGAATGGAGTCGGCTCCGACCCGTTCAGTCAGCGTTTCGCTGCTCATGGCACTTCCTCTCTGCATGCGGGGATTGCCCGCTGCCTGCGCAGCGGTGTGGGTAAAGGGGGATCCAGTCAGGTGGGGCGACTCAGGCTTCGGCCGAGCGGTCCAGCCGCTGGCGCAGGCGCTCGGTGGCGGCCGGGCCGGGCACGACGTGGAAATCAGCGCCGGTAACTGGGCGCCCGCTGGCGGCATCCACCAGCACAGGCTCAACACGCTCGCCGGTCTGGCGGTCAGCCAGTTGCACGCTTTCACCTTCGGGCGCGAGATGCTTGTTGCCCCAGGCCAGCATCGCCAGCAGCACCTGGCGGAAATCACGGCCGCGCTCGGTCAGGATGTATTCGAAGCGCGGCGGGCGTTCGCAGTACTGGCGACGCTCCAGCATGCCCTCCTCCACCAGCGTGTTCAGGCGGCGGGTCAGCATGTTCGGGGCGATATCCAGGTTCTGCTGAAAGGCATCGAAGCGGGTGATGCCGTAGAACGCCTCGCGCATGATCAGCACGCTCCAGCTGTCAGCGACCCGGGCGACCGTGCGGGCGATGGGGCACGGCGTCTCGCCAAGCGGCTTTTTCTGCATTTCTGGACTCCTGGGAAATACGCGTTGCTATCAATTTGAAAGTTAGTCTAGACTAGTCACTATCATCATGCAAGTTAGTTGATGCAATGTTCCCTGGTTGCTGCCGAAAGGTGTCCTCAATGCCGCTTCATACCTCCCGCCCTACCCGCGCCGGTCTCGCGCGCCTTCTGTCCACGCTGATCGCCGCCGGTGTCGTCTCCACCCTGGCCGCCTGCGCCGCCGGCCCGGACTACCAAGCGCCTGCGGCGGATATGCCGGCGGCCTACCCGCATGCCGCCGCCCTGACCGCCCGCGAAGCCACCCAACCGGCGCCGTCACTGGATAGTTGGTGGCTCGGCTTCGACGATCCCGCGCTGACACGGGTCATCCAGCGCGCGCTGGAGCAGAACCTAGATCTGGCGGCTGCCATCGCCCGTGTGAATCAGGCCCGCGCCGCCGCGCGCCGGGCCGGCGCCGAGTTGCTGCCGCAGGGGTCGTTCTCTGCCGGCGTGGGCAAGCAGCGCCAGTCGCTGGAAGGTCCGCAAGGCCGGCTCGGCAGAAACCTGCCGGGCTATGACCGCAACCAGACGCTGTACAGCACGGGCGTGGGGGCAAGCTGGGAAATCGACGTGGCCGGTGGCCTGCGCCGGGGCGCCGAGGCGGCGAGTGCGGAAGCCCAGGCCGCCGAAGCCGAGCATCTGGGCGTGCGCGTGCTGGTGGTGGCGGAAGCCGCCGACGCCTACTTCCGCGTGCGCGGCGCGCAGCAACGCATCGCCATCGCCCAGGAGCAGGTGCGCACCAATGCCAGGCTGCTGGAACTGGTGCAACTGCGCCTGGCCGATGGCATTGGCGCCGAGCGCGAACGGGCCCAGGCGGAAGCGCAGCTCGCACAGACCCGCGTCACCCTCCCACCGCTGCAGATTGAACTGGAGACCCAGCTCAACCGCCTCGACGTGTTGATGGGCGCGCAACCCGGCACCTATGGGGCAGAACTGGCGGCGCCCAACGAGCGGATGACGGTGCCGCAGATCTCCGTGGCGCAGGGGCCGGCCAACCTGTTGCAACGTCGCCCGGACGTGATGGCGGCCGAGCGCCGCCTGGCGGCATCGAGCGCCCAGATCGGCGTCGCCACGGCGGAGTACTACCCCAAGGTGTCGATCTCCGCCCTGCTTGGTTTCGAGAGCCTGACCGCCAGCAAGCTGTTCACCGCGTCGGCATTCCAACCCGCCGCCATCGCGGGACTGCGCTGGAGACTGTTCGATTTCGGCCGGGTGGACGCCGAAGTCGCACAGGCCAAGGGCGCCAACGCCGAGGCCCTGGCGAACTATCGCAAATCCATGCTGCGCGCCACCGAGGACGTGGAGAACGCGATCATCGCGCTGACCCAGCTGGAGGTGCAGAGCCGGGAACTGGCGGTGGAAGTGGCGGCCCACGCTCGCTCGCGCGGCGCCGCAGAGGAAGCCTACAAGGGCGGCGCGGTCAGCCTGTTCGAAGTCCTCGAGGAAGACCGCCTGCTATTGGCAGCGCGTGACCAGCAGGCAAGCGTGCGCGCCGACAACGCCCGCGCAGCCGTGGCAACGTTCCGCGCGCTGGGCGGAGGGTGGATGGAGTGAGAACGGGGCGACACCAGCCGCGTCAGCCCACGCGTGCAGGGTCAGCCGGCGGATCGAGATAGTCATCCACCGCGCTGCCCACGGTGGGATGAAAGCGATCATGGCTGAAGACCTCGGTCAGCTCGAAGCGCTTGAGCTTGTCGCGGACGGGGTCCTTCATCTCGGCGAAATGCAGCGCGATGCCGTCCGCGCCCAGGGCCAGGCCCAGTTCGCGCAGCATGTCCGCCGAGGTGACATCGACACTGGTGACCGGCTCGGCGGCCACCACCACGCGGCGCACCGGGGTGGGCGAGTCCGCCACCGCCTCGGTGAGCCGTTGCTGGAACAGTTCGGCATTGGCGAAGAACAGCGGCGCGTCCCAGCGGAACAGCACCAGTCCGTCGATCCGTGCGGCGTTCGGATAGCGCTTCATGTCGTGATAGCCGCGCAGCCCGGGCACCCGACCCAGGACCGCGAAGTGCGGACGCCAGCCGTCCCACAGGAACTCGATCACGGCGACCACCACTGCCAGACAGATGCCGGGAATCGCCCCGAACACGGCCACGCCCGCGAAGCACAGCATCGACAGCCAGAACTCCCATTGCTGGATGCGAAAAATGCGCTGCAAGTCCCTGAATTCGAACAGGCCGATGGCCGCAGCGATGACCACAGCGGCCAGGGCGCTGGTGGGCAGGTAGCGCAGCAGGTTGGGGGCGAACATCAGCAGCGCCGCAACGGCGATGGCGCCGACCACGCCGGTCAGTTGCGTGCGCGCGCCGGCCGCCTCCGCAACCGGGGTGCGTGAGGCGCTGCTGCTGATCGGGAAGCCCTGGAAGAAGCCCGCCGCCAGATTGGCGGCGCCGAGCGCCACCATCTCCTGGTTCGGATCCACGCGCATGTGCGAGCGTGCCGCGAAAGTGCGCGACAGCACGCTGGTATCGGCAAACGCGATCAGCGCCACGGCGCCGCCGCCGAGCACGATCTTGACCAGATCGGCCTCGCTGAGCCAGGGCACCGCGAACGCCGGCAGGCCCTGCGGAATCTCGCCCAGGATTTTCACGCCGAGGGCATCCAGATGGAACACGCTGACCGCCAGCGTGGCCAGGATCACGGCGATCAGGATGCCGGGAACCCGGTCGAAACGCTTGAGCAGCAGTATGACGGTCAGGCTGGCCGCCCCCACTGCCAGGCTGTACGCGTGGGTCTGGCCATCGGCAATCGCCCGGCCCAGCTCCCACAACTCGCGCAGCGGACCGGCATCCTCGAGCTGGATGGCGAACAGCTTCGGCAACTGGCTGACCAGTACGGTCAACGCAATCCCATTCATATAGCCGTAGCGGATGGGCTTCGACAGCAGTTCTGTGATGAACCCCAGGCGCAGCAGCCCCAGCACGATGCAGAACAACCCGGAAACGATGGCCATCAGGCTGGCCGTGGCGATGGCGCGCGCGGGATCGCCGGCGGAAGCGGCGATGACGACGGCGAGGATCGGCGCCGCCAACGCGGAATCCGGCCCCAGCACCAGGATCCGGCTCGGACCGAACAGCGCATAGGCCAGCAGGGGGACGATGGTCGCGTACAGGCCGTACACGCCGGGCACGCCCGATGCCTCGGCATAGGCGATGCCCACCGGCACCAGCATCGTGGTCAGCACCAGTCCGGCAGCAAGATCCCTGGGAAGCCACGCAGGCTGATAGGCCACGAGGGTTACCAGTCCGGGCAACCAGCGCCGCCATAGGGAGGAAGGGGCGTCACGCGGGGCAGATGCGTTGGCCATGGAGGGGTGGGCAGGCACGCCGCATGCGGCGCGATGCTTCAGCATAGGCCGGAAGTCCGCAAAGGGAAATAGGTCCTAGGCCCACCGCGCGGCGTGCCCGCCGGGATGGGGCGCCGGAAAGTTTCCCCGCCCCCCCCCCCCCGTTGGCCGGTCAGAACCCGGCGCGCGCCTGAACGTAGACCATGCGCGGTGCGCCCACCAGACGGCCAGCATTGCTGTCCGTGGTACGGGTGTAGTAGCGCTTGTCGAACACGTTGTTCAGGCCGATGGTGATGTCGGTGCGCTTCATCTGCGGCACCTTGAACATCGCCTGGAGATTCCAGGTGCGGAAGCCCGGAATCCGCCCCACGCTGCCGTCCGCCGACTCGGCCACGGTGTTGGCCAGATCCGCGTACTGCGAGCTCTGGTGCGTGGTGGAGATATTGAACGTCCAGCTACGCCAGTCGTAGCGCGCGCCAATGGTGTCGGTATCGCGCGAGTAGAACGGCACGTCCAGCCCAGCCGTGGTGCCCGACTTCTGGATCGCGCGCGTGTAGGTGTAGTTGGCGTACAGGTTCAGGCCGCCGAGCAGGCTGGCACGGTCGAAGGTGTAGTCGATCGCCGATTCCACCCCGTCATGGTCGGTGGCGCCGATATTCTGGAACGTGGCCGGGAACAGGCCGGGCACCTGCTGGATCTGGTTGTCGAACTTGATCTTGAACGCGGTCAGCTCGGCGCGGATGCGGCTGTCGGTCCAGCGCGTGCCCAACTCGAAGGTGCGGGCGACTTCCGGCTGCAGCGGGTTGGAAGGCGTCTGAGAGTTGAGCTGGGTGTTCTGCACCGGGCCGAACGACGTGCTGTAGTCCGCAAACACGGTCCACGCATTGTTCACCAGGTACGAGACGTTCACCGACGGCAGCGCCTTGTTGTTGTTGCTCTCGAACTGCGTATTGGTGCCGCGCTGCTGGCGGTTGGTGTCGATGTGCTCGAAGCGCACACCCGGCACGAAGCGCCAGTTGCCGTAGGCGATGCGGTCGTCGATGTAGACGGCATGGGCATCGGTGGCATTGTCGAACGTGGTGGTCGGGCCCGACACGCCCGTCACCAGGCTCTGGTTGTAAGCGTTGTCGTCGCCGCGCTCGCGGATATAGCGGTAGCCGACGGTGATGTCATGCTGGGTCGGCCCCAGGGACACGCGCTGCGTGTAGCGCGGCTCGATCCCGAAGGTGGTGTAGTTGCGCGGCTGGTGGGCAATCTGGGTGGGGCTCTGCTGTAGCGTGCTCTGGCGATAGCTGTCGTTGAAGAACGTACGGATCTCGAACTCCTGGTTGGCGGAGATCGTGTTCACGTAGCCCAGGTCGAAGCCGGTGCGATTGCCGCTCCAGTAGTCGTTCGGTCGGGTGTTCTGGAACGGGTCGGCATTGTATTGCGCCACCGACAACCCGCCCGGCGTACGCGAGCGCACGTCGTAGTACGAGAACTTGCCATAAACCTGCTGCGATGGGGTGATGTCGTACGCGAACTTCAGCGCCACGTCGTTGACGTTGTCGTCGCTGCCCTTGCGCCATTCGCGGCCGGTCATGCCGGAGTACAGGAAGGCCAGGCCCAGGCCGCTTTCGAGCGTGGTGCCCACGAAGGCGTCGTACTGGGTGTTGCTGCCGCCGCCTTCCGTGTAGAGGTTCTGGCGGATCGAAGCGTCGCCGCTGATGCCCGGCCCGGCGGGAATCGGCTTGGTGGTGAAGTTGATGATGCCGCCCACGTTCTGCGGGCCGTAGCGCACCGCGCCGCCGCTGCGCACCACGTCGATGGTTTCGATATTACCGAGGCTCACCGGCGCGAAGGACAGCTGCGGTTGCCCATAGGGCGCCACCGCCATGGGGATGCCGTCGAGCAGCACGGTGGAACGCGGGGAGTACCGGCCGGCCAGGCCGCGCACGCCAATGTTGAGCGAGATCGCGCTGCCTGCGGTGCCCGAGTTATCGGTCGATTGCACACCGGGGATGCGACGCATGACATCGCTGATGCTGGACGCCCCGCTCTGCTCGATCTGCTTCTCGTCGACCACGGTGCGGGCGCCCGGGAAGGTCTTGACGCTGTTCTGCAGCCCGGTGCCGAGCCAGTTGCCGCTGACCTGAACCGTCTCCAGCATCCGCTCGTCGTTGCCGCTTTGTCCCGCTTGCCCGGTCTGGCCCTCGGCCTGCTGCGCGCGAGCCATGCCCGGCGTCAGACACAAGATGGACACCGCAAGCGCCGTGGCGCACAGCGCGATCTGGGGTGCGGCAGGCAGCTTGCCGCAACGGCTCGACTTCATGGCTTTGATCCCTTGTATCGACAACTTTACAAAGCCAATGAATGTAAATGATAACGGTTATCGGTACGAGCTTTCTGTTTAAGACCAGTGTGAAATTCGGGGACTTCCCAGGCAAAGTGTTGCCGCCGCACGAAAATGCCTTCGGCGCGGCAAGGCTTCAGGTCTGGATGAAATCCCGATGGGCCGGGGCAGCACTTTTGGGGGCTTCGCCGATCATCTCCAGCACCGTGGATTCGATCATGTACGACATGGCGGTCAGCGCCAGGTCATTGGGTTCCTCGCCGAACGGCTCTTCGATCTCGGCGCTGAGGGCCTCCAGCGCGAAGAACGTGTAGGCGATGAAGCACACGATCACCGGCGTCATCAGTCCTATCGAATCCAGCAGGCCGAACGGCAGCAGCATGCAGTACAGATAGATGCACCGATGGATGATGACCGAATAGGTGAACGGGATCGGCGTGCCGGCCAGCCGCTCGCAGCCGCCCAGTGCCGTGCTGAGCTGATTGAGCGACATCTCCATCGGCTGGGCCAGCGGCGGCGCCAGTTGGCCGGCGCGGAGCCGCTCGCCTACCCATTCGCCCGCCATCAGCAGGACGATGGCGGGTTTGAACCTGGCGGCCTTGAGGCGGGCCGCATCGGTCTGGTCGAGGAACGGCGCCATGTCGGGCCATGCGTCGCTGCCCCGCAACTGATGGCGTAGCGCGTGCACGAATGCGCAGAGCCGGTACGCCAGCTGGCGGGCGTCGCGCGGGTCAGCCCCCAGCGTCAGCGCCTGCCGCGTCAGCGAGCGCGCTTCATTGAGCACGCTGCCCCAGAGCGTGCGCCCCTCCCAGAATCGCGCGTAGCTGGTGCTGTTGCGAAAACCGAGAAAGATCGCCAGCGTCAGGCCGATCAGCGAGAACGGCACGAAGTTCAGCGATACCTTCCAGTCGCCAATCCTGCCGTGGAAGGTGGTGATCAGGGCGGCAAACAGCGTGATGGTGATGAGCTGCGGGGCGATCTTGGGCAGCACCGAGCCCCGCAGGACAAACAGCATCCGGAACCAGTGCAGCGGCGGGCGGGTAATCATGTCAGGGCGCCTCGCGCAGCCGCAGCGCCGCCAGCGCCAGCGGTTTCGCCACGACGGTCGTGGCGAGGGCCATCAGCAGCAGGCCCGAGAACGCCGCCGCGCCGATCAGGCGGTTCTCGAGCAGGATGGCCAGCACCACCACCTCCATCAGCCCCTTGGTCTGCGCCAGCGCGCCCAGCGTCCAGGCGTCGCGCCGCCCCAGGCCAGCCATCCGCGCCGGCAGCGCCGTGCCGGCCATCTTGCCCACCACGGCCACGACGGTGGCCACGGCAAATACCACCAGGGCGTCGCCGCCGGCTGTGGTCAGGTCCGTACGCAGGCCAGTCATCAGGAAGAAGAACGGCATCAGCACCACCACCGTGGTGGGCTCCAGTTGCCGGCCGATATCAGCCGCCGCGCCGCGCGGCAGTACCACGCCGGCCAGGAATCCGCCCAGGATGTAGTGCAAGCCGATCATCTCCGATGCGCAGGCCGACCCGAAGATCAGCACCACCACCGCCGCCAGCCGCGCATCCGTCCCACGCAGGCGCGGCAGCCCCGCCGCCAGCAGCGGCCGCACGATCAGGAACATGGCGGCTACGTATACGGCGCCAGTCAGCACCAGCCGCAGCGGCGCCTGGGCCGCCTGCCCGGTGCTGGCGAGGATGCATGAGAGCACGATCCAGATGGCGGCATCGCTGACCGCCGCGCAGGCCACCGCAAGCCGGCCGGCCGTGGAATCGCTCAAGCCCATTTCCCGCAGGATGGCGCCAAGCACCGGCAGCGCGGTCACGGCCATCGACACCCCCACGGCAATCGCGAATTGCCACAGCGTGGCGGCGTCGCCAAGCAGCCCGGGCCGGTAGTGGCCGAGACCCAACCCGGCGCCCACGCCCAGCGCAAACGGCACCAGCACGCAGCCCAGCGCGGCGCTGATCGCGATCTTGCGCAGGCCGCGCGCCTCGCCGCCGCCAATGTGCAGACCAGACAGGAAAGCGAACAGCACCACCGCCAGCCATTGCAGGCCGGTCAGCGCGGTCAGCCGGGTGGCGCCGAACAGCGCCTGCCAGCTATCCGGCCAGAAGGCCCCGAGCAGCGACGGCCCGAGCAGGATCCCGCCCACGATCTGCATGACCACGAGCGGCACAATGCCGCCCATGCGCAAGCCGCGCCACAGCAGCAGCGGTGTGCCGACGACCAGGCAGGCCTGGGCGAAGAAAATCGAGGTGGGATTCATGGTCTGAGCGAGGATTGGCGCGATGCAGCGGCGATGATACCTCGCCGGCATCGCGCCTCACCGCTCAGGCCGGCGTCTTGCGGAAGGCAATCGCAAAGCGATTCCAGGTGTTGATCGCCGAGATCAGCAGGGTCAGGTCGACCAGTTCGGCGTCCGAGAAATGGGGCCGCACGGCTTCCCAGACAGCGTCCGGCACGTGATCCTGCGAGACCAGCGTCACCGCTTCCGTCCAGGCCAGCGCGGCCTGCTCGCGCGCCGTGAAGAACGGGGTTTCGCGCCACACCTGCAGCGTGGCCAGACGGCGGTCGTCCTCGCCGCCTTTGCGCGCATCGGCGGTGTGCATGTCGATGCAGAAGGCACATCCATTGATCTGCGAGGCGCGCAGGCGTACCAGTTCCGTCAGCGACTTCTCCAGTTCGCTCTTGGCAATGCGGTCTTCCAGCCCGAGAACTGCCTTGATGGCGGCGGGACCGGCCTTGTAGAAGTCGAGACGTTGTTGCATGGCTTGCTCCAGTAGTCGATGTAATCGATGTAGTCGATGGCGGCGCCAGGATTGTCGCCGCCTTGGACCCAAGCTTAGGAGTCGGATTGGTATTTCCCAATTACCAATTTCCGGCATTTTGAGGTAACCACCTGGCGCGGCGGGGTCCTGTGACGGGAGTCGGCTCGATCACACGCTGCAGCGGCATTCGGTCGCAGCCGCAAACGCCACCCGGACGGTATCCTTGGCCCACATTTGTTTCGCACGCCCCATGCCCTCTATCGCTCCCCGGCCCGCCGCCACCGCCAACGCGGACGCCTCGTACCGCATGCTCTGGCGCTGGCATTTCTACGCCGGCCTGTTCGTCATGCCGTTCCTGATCGTGCTGGCCGTGACTGGCACCCTCTACTGCTTCCAGCCGCAGATCGAGCCCCTGCTCTACCCGCACGTGCTGAAGGTCGAGCCGTCCGGCGAGCGGCTATCTGCCCAGCGGCTGCTGGACCGCGCACGGGAGGCCGCGCCCGCCGGGGCAACGGTCACCAACTACACGCTCGATACCGATCCCCGGGCGAGCGCCGAATTCGTGTTCCGCCTGCCGGCGGGCGGCAGCGACAGCGTCTACCTGAACCCCTACTCCGGCGCCTACCTCGGCAGCCTGAGCGTGGAAGACCGGTTGATGAAGCAGGTGCGCATGCTCCACCGGGCCCTGCTCGTCGGCAAGCCCGGCGAGTTGCTGATGGAACTGGCCGCATGCTGGGTGCTGGTGATGATTGCCACGGGTCTGGCGATGTGGTGGCCGCGCCTGCGCCAGCGCGGCGCGCGCGCCTTCGTGCCCGGCCCCGCCACGGGAACACGCGGCGGGTGGAAGGAAATCCATCTCGCGCTCGGCGCATGGCTGGCGGTGGGCGCCTTGGCGTTCATCCTCTCCGGGTTGCCGTGGACGGGCTCGTGGGGCAAGCAGTTCAAGGCGCTCGCCACGGCCGCCAATCTCGGCCGCCCGGCCGATGGCCAGGGCGACATGCACGCGCATGCCGCGCCCCCGGCCAGCGGCGCCGATCACATGAAGCACCACCACACGATGGAATCGCTGCCGCTGGCGGACATGCCCTGGGCCGTCGGCCTGACCACCGTGCCCAGCGTCGCCCCGGCGAAGACCGCGCCGCTGTCGCTGGATCAGGTCGTCGCGGTGGTGGCCAACCAAGGCATCACCACCGGCTGCCAGGTGGTCTTCCCGAAGGCGCCCGGCGGCGTCTACACCGCCTCCTGCTTCCCTGCCGATCCGCGCGGCGAGCGCACGCTCCATATCGACCCCGCCAACGGGCGGGTCGTCAAGGATCTCCGCTTCGACGACTACGGCCCCGTGGCGCAGGCCATCTCCTACGGCACCTCCCTGCACATGGGCCGCTACTTCGGGCTGGCCAACCAGCTCATCTGCGCGGCGATTTCCCTGGGCTTGATGGCAATGGCTGTGACCGGCCTGGTGATGTGGATCCAGCGCAAGCCGGCGCGCAAGCTCGGGGCACCGAGCCATCCCGCCGCGTTGCCGCCGATGCGCGCCTGGGCCATCGGCCTGGGCCTGCTCGGCGCCGTGTTCCCGATGATGGGCGTCACGCTGCTCGCGGTCTGGCTGCTGGACCGCCGCATCGCCGGGGCGGGCGGTGTGCGGACTGCGCCGACGGTGTGACACGCCTTGCCGGGGGATTGGAGGTAAGATGGCCCCACTCCTCAGCCTTGCCTCCACCGTGGAAGACTTTCCTTACCTTGATTTCGACGCCTTGCAGCAACTGGCGCAGCGCACCGACCACGTCACCACCGACTGCACCTGCGCCGCCGACGCGCTACGCGGCTGGGCCAGCCTGCCAATTTCGTTTCCCGACGCACAACTGAAGAAGATCGGCACGCTGGTTGCCAGCGCCTATGAGGAAGCGACGTTCCAGGAGTACGACCCCGACAGCGTCGGCTTCTGGTCGCCCGAGGCCCCGGTGGCGCCGCTGTACTACCCGGCCAACCGTTGCGATGTCTGGGCCTGCACGGTCTGCGACCGCGCGTTCCTGCGCTATGTGGAAGGCGGCGGCTACTTTGTCGATCCCCGCATCCGCCGGCTCACGGGCCGCGTGCTGGTCGATGCCCGACTGGGTTGAATCGCCCGACTAGCGCAGGCGCAAGCGCCTGACCCACCGGTCGCCGGCTGCCTGTACGCCGGTGACCAGCGCAATCAGCACCACAATCACCACGACCATCACCACCGTATCGAAGCGCTGGTAGCCGTAGCGGATCGCCAGGTCGCCCAGCCCGCCCGCACCGACCGCGCCGGCAATCGCGGACGCCCCGATCAGCGAGACCACGGTGATCGTGAACCCGCCGACGATGCCCGGCAACGCTTCCGGCAGCAGCACATGCCAGACGATATGGCGGCGCTGGCATCCCATCGCCTGGGCCGCCTCGATCAAACCATGGTCCACTTCGCGCAGGCTCACCTCGGCAATCCGCGCGAAGAACGGCGTGGCGCTGATCGCGAGCGGCACCACGGCCGCCCAGACGCCAATCGTCACCCCCACCACCAGCCGCGTAAACGGCAGCAACGCCACCAGCAGCACGATGAATGGCGTAGCGCGGAAGCCGTTGACCACCGTGCCGGCCAGCCGATGGAAACGCGGCGCGGGCCGCATGCCGCCCGGCGCAGTCACCACCAGCAGCACGGCGAGCGGCAGCCCGGCCAGCGCGGCGATCAGCGCGGAGGCGCCGACCATCGTCAGCGTATCGAGGAAAGCGGCCCAGAGGCGGTCAATGAGTATCGGAGACATAACCTAGCGTGGTGACGTGATGGGCGAGCGGCGCGTCAGACGTCGCCGCATCGTCCGGCGTAGCGTGGGCGGGGATGGAAAGCAGCAGCGCGCCTTGCGTGTGCCCCTGAATCCGGTCGAGACTGCCATGCAGCAGCCGCACGCCGGCGCCGAACGCGGCGGCCACGCGCGACAGATCCGGCACCTCGCCGCCGGCATAGCGCAGTTCGACCACTCGATGCCAGTCCCCCGCGCCCTCCGGCTGCGCATGCAGGCGCTGCGCGATGTCCTCGGGCACGCGCGTGGCCAGCGGCGCCAGCAGCGCCCGCGTGGCGTCATGCTGCGGATTGCCGAAGACCTGCCACACCGGCCCGGTCTCGGCGATGGCCCCGCGCTCCAGCACCAGCACGCTGTCGCAGATCGCCCGAATCACGCGCATTTCGTGGGTAATCAGCACGATGGTGATGCCAAGGCGCGCGTTGATGTCGCGCAGCAGGGCCAGGATCGACTGCGTCGTCTCCGGGTCCAGCGCGGAGGTGGCCTCGTCGCAAAGCAGGATGTCTGGCCGATGAACCAGCGCGCGCGCAATGCCCACGCGCTGCTTCTGTCCGCCCGACAGCCGGCCGGGGTACGTATCCGCCTTGCCGTCGAGGCCGACCAGCGCCAGCAGCGACGCCACGCGCTCCGCAATCTCCGCCCGGGGTACGCCGGCGACCTTGAGCGGCAGTGCCACGTTCTCAGCCACGGTCGTGGCGGACAGCAGGTTGAAGTGCTGGAAGATCATGCCGATCCGCCGCCGCAACGCTACCAGCTCGCCCGTCCCCAGCGTCGCGACATCGACACCGCCCACGGTGACCCGGCCTGCGCTCGGCGTCTCCAGCCCGTTGATGGTGCGCAGCAGGCTCGACTTGCCCGCGCCGCTGCGGCCAATGATCCCGAAGATACCGCCGGCGGGAATCTCGATGTCGATCTCGCGCAGCGCCTCCACCGGCCCGCTCGCCGCGTGATAAGTCTTGCCCACGCCCTCGAATCGGATCGAACCCGCATTGGGCGCGGTTGTGCCTTCCGCGCGTGCCACCGGCGGCGCGCTACGCGAAGCAGTCTGGAGAAGTCCCCTGCGGAACAACGGAAAGGTGGCGGCCATCTGCACGAGTCTCCAGTCAGGGCTTCAGCCAGGGCAGGCTGTAGAGCTTGTCGTTGTTCGCGAACGAGGTGCTGAGCTGCTTGCGCACCGCCGGCGACTCCTGGTAGATCTTCACGAAGCGCGCCACGCGGGCATCGCTGGCATTGTTCTCCCGCGTCACGAAGCGGATGGCGAAGTAGGTGTCGTCGATGCCCGAGTAAAGCAGCCCGGAGCCCGCCACCTGCGGCTTGCCGGCATTGACGAAGTGCGCCGGGTAGCCCTGCGCGAGGTCCACGTCATCGAGCGCGCGCACGAGCTGCGGCCCCTCCACTTCCACGAACTTGAGCTTCTTGGGGTTGTCCACGATGTCGTTGACGCTGCCCTTCGCGCCCACGCCATCGCGCAGCTTGATCAGCCCCGCCTTCTGCAACAGCAGCAGGCCGCGCCCCTGATTCACCGGATCGTTCGCCACGCCCACGCGCGCGCCGTCCTTGAGGTCGCCGAAGCGCTTGATGTGGGTGGAATACAGGCCGATGTTGGGCAGCACCCCAAGCGCCACGCTGCGGAACTTGTAGCCGCGCTCCTTCACGGCGTTGTCCAGGAAGGCCTGATGCTGGAAATAGTTGATGTCGAGGTCGCCGGCAGCCAGCGCCACGTTCGGCGTGGTCCAGTCGGTGAACTCGATCACCTTGACGTCGAGACCCTGCTTGCGGGCCTCGGTGGCGGCCACCTCGACCGAATCGGCCAGCGAGCCCGGCGTGACGCCAATGGTGAGCGGCGCGCCGTGCGCGGCTGAAGAGGCGGAAGCGACGATCGTCAGCGAAGCAATCAGGGGAAGCAGCAGTGAGGATTTCAGCATGGTGATAGGCAGGATGGAGAATCAAAGGCGGCGGAACTGCGCGGCCGCATGGCGATCTGGCAGGCGGTCGCCGTCGCCGAACAGCTTGTGGCGCAGCGACCCCTCGGCATAGGCCGTCTTGTAGCGGCCCCGGTTCTGTAGCTCGGGAACGATCAGGTCAACGAAGTGGGTGTAGCTCTCCGGCACCACGGTGCGGCTCAGGTTGAAGCCGTCGATGCCGGTCTCGTCGATCCAGGACTCGAGTTCGTCGGCCACCTGGGAAGGATCGCCGACGATCGCGGGATAGCGTCCGCCCAGTTCGAACAGGTCCAGGAGCTTGCGGCGTGTCCAGCCATGCTGGGCGGCGGTGCGCTGCGCGGACTCGATGGCGTTGCCGCCACCGTAGTCCACCGGCTCATCGAGGCCGTAGCGCGCGAAGTCCACGCCCGTGCTGGCGGCGAAATGCGCAAGCCCGGCTTCGCGGCTCGCGTAGTCGCGGTACTCGGCGTGCAGCGCGCGCGCCTCGGCTTCGGTGCGGCCCGTGACCACGGCGGCGCCGGCAAAGACCTTGACGTCGTCCGGGCGCCTGCCCGCCGCCACCAGTTGCTCGCGCAGCGCGCTGACGGTCTTGCGTGCCGCGTCCTTGCTCGGCGGCGAGATAAACACGCATTCCGCGTGGCGCGCCGCGAACTGCTGCCCGCGCCCGGAGCTGCCAGCCTGGAACAGCACCGGGGTGCGTTGCGCGGAAGGCTCGGCCAGGTGGTAGCCCTCCACGTCGTAGTAGCGGCCGTGATGGATCACCTTGTGCACCCGCGCCGGATCGGCGAACGTGCGGGAGGCCTTGTCGCGCAGCACGGCGCCCTCCTCCCAACTGCCCTCCCAGAGCTTGTAGAGCACCTCCAGATACTCGTCGGCGCGGTCGTAGCGCTCGTCATGCGGGAACTGCCCGTCGAGGCCCATGGCGCGCGCCGCGCTGTCCAGATAGCCAGTGACGATGTTCCAGCCGACCCGGCCCCGCGTCAGGTGATCGAGCGTGGAGAAGCGCCGCGCCAGCAGGTACGGTGCGTCGTAGGTCAGGTTCACGGTTACGCCGAAGCCGAGGTGGCGCGTGGCGGCGGCCATGGCCGGTACCAGCAGCAGCGGATCGTTGACCGGCAGCTGGATCGACTCACGCAGCGTGACATCGACATTGCCGCGATAGAGGTCGTAGACACCGACGATATCGGCGATAAACAGCCCATCGAACAGCCCGCGCTCCAGCGTGCGCGCCTGCTCCACCCAGTATTCGAGCGTGTTGTACTCGGTGGAACGGTCGCGCGGGTGGGTCCACAGGCCGTGATTGATGTGCCCGACGCAGTTCATGTTGAACGCGTTGAGCAGGATCTGCTTGCGCGCCATCAGAGGGCTCCGTGCCGCGTCGGCAGGCGGTCGTTGAGGTAGTAGTTGCCGATGGCGTGATACTTCCATCGCACCGGATCGTGGAGGGTATGGGTGCGCGCGTTGCGCCAGAAGCGGTCTAGCCCTTGCCCGTCGAGCGTCGATGCCGTGCCGCCCAGTTCGAACAGCCGGGTGCCGGCCAGCAGCGAGGCGGTGGTTGTGGCCGCGCGCGCTTCCGCCACGGCGATGGATGCCGCCGCTACGGTCTTGGCGTCGGGGCTGCGCTGCGCCGCATCGACGTTGCGCCCGGCCCGCCGCACCAGCGCCTCGGCGGCGCGGAGCCTGACCTTGACGTCACCGACCTGATCGATCGTCAGCGGATCTTCGCTGGCACGCGCGACCTTCGCATCCACCCAGGGCCGTGCATGATCGCGGATGAACGGCAACGTGGCGGCGAACGCGCCGCGCCCAATGCCAAGGTCGATGGCCGCATGCATCAGCTGCGCCACGGGACCGATGGTGGTCGGCGTCTCGAACGACGCCTGGAACGGCAGCACCCAGGCCGCCTCGACGCGCACGTTGTCGAACGTCACCGATCCGCTACCCGTGACGCGCTGGCCAAAGCCATCCCAGTCGTCGACGATGGTGATGCCGGCTGCATCGCGCGGCACGATAGCGATGTAAGTGACCTCGCGCCCATCCTCCTGCGCCACGGCCAGCGTGGGAATCTGGTGCGCGAAGACCGCACCCGTGCAATAGAACTTGTTGCCGATCAGCCGGAAGCCGTCGCCATCCGGCACCAGCCGCGTGCGGCGCTTGAAGTCCTTGTGACCGATCTCGGCCAGCGCATTGCCGAAGCGCTCACCGGCCAGCGCCCGGGCGTAGAACGCCGCTCGCTGCGCCGCCGTGCCGCCCACGCGCAGCACTTCGAGCGCGTAGTAGTGGTTCTGCGGGATCTGGCCCAGCGAGCCATCGGCAGCAGCCAGTGTCGCGATCACTTCGGCCAGCGTGCCGTTGGACACGCCGGCGCCACCGTGCTCGCGCGGCACGGTGATGCCCAGCAGGCCGCTGGCGCTCAGCGCGTCGAGTTCTTCCCACGGCAGGCGGCGCTCGCGGTCGCGCAGCGCGGCGTCGGGGGCAAAGCGTTCCGCCAGCAGTTGCGCGGCGGCGATGGCTTCGGCGTCATCGGCAATGCGATGGGCGCGCGGCGGCGGCGCGGCCGGTGCGGGACGGCTGTCCCGGTGATCGGCAGCGGGTGGCGGCGTAAACAAGAGGCTCATGTCAGTTCCAGGAATGCCGTGCCGGCTGAACGCCGTTGAGGTGATAGTTGCCGATCAGGTGGAGCTTCCAGCGCACCGGATCGTGCAGGGTATGGGTGCGCGCGTTGCGCCAGTGGCGGTCGAGGTTGTGCTTGGCGCGCGTGGCGGAGGAGCCCGCCAGCTCGAACAGCTTCTCGCTGGCCGCGAGCGCGATCTCGGTGGTCAGCACCTTGGCTTCCGCCACGGCCACCGACGCCTCCGCGCTCAGTTCGTCCGTCACCGTGCCAGCGGCGATGGCATCGAGCGTGCGCCCGGCCTCCCCCAGCACTTCGCGCGCGGCGTGGAGATCCACGGCAAGCCGGCCGACATCGCCGATCAGATAGGGATCGTCGGTGGCGTGCTCCACTTTGGCGTCGATCCACGGCCGCGCGTAGGCGCGCACGAAGGCGATGGCATCGTCAAAGGCAGCCTGTGCGATACCCAGGTCGATGGCGGCCTGGATCAGCTGCGAAGTCGGCCCGTAGATCCCGGGGCGCTCCGCAAGCTGCCAGACCGGCAACACGTCTTCCTCTGAGACGGCCACGTTGTCGAAGAGCACCGTGCCGCTGGCGGTGGTGCGCTGGCCGAACGACGACCAGTCGTCGTTCACGGTCAGGCCCGCCGCATCGCGCGGCACCCATGCCTGCACGGCGCGGCCTTCGTCGTCCAGCGCGCGTACGGGCACCCGATGCGCGAACAGCGCGCCGGTCGAATAGAAGCGCTGGCCAGTCAGCCGCAAGCCCTGTTCTGTGCGGCGCAGCCGCGTGCCGGTTTGCAGGACGGTCTGGCTCGTGGCGGAGCGGCGTTCCGGCCCCGCATTGCCAAGCCGCTGCCCGGCGAGCACCTCGGCGTAGTAGCGCTGCTTCTGCGCCGGCGTGCCGATCTCGCGCAGCACGCCGAGCAGGCCGAAGTGATTCTGCGGGATCTGGCCCAACGAACCATCGGCGGCGCTGAGAATCGCGAAGACTTCGGCGAGCGTGGCGTATGACACGCCGGCACCGCCAAACGCGCGGGGAATCGTAATCGCCCCAAGTCCGCTGGCGGACCAGCGGTTCAGTTCGTCCCACGGCAGGATGCGCTCGCGGTCGCGCCGCGCGGCGCCTTCGGCAAAATCGGCAGCGAGGGCATGTGCCACGGCGATGGCTTCGGCGTCGTCCGCAATGCGCCGCACAGGCGCACCGGAGCGCTGTAGGACGTGCAATTCCGAGAGGTTGGTCATGGTGCAGCGAGTGGGGGAACAAGCGGCCATTGGAGCATGGCCCCCCTACACGTCACGACGAATTTTTTCGAGGATGCTTAGGCGCTGCGGCCCGCATATCGATAGCCGCGCGGAGATGCGCGCCGGCTTCACGAATGGCAGACGAGGCCGTCGCCAAGCTGGCTGGCTTCGTAGGCAATATCGCCGGCGCGCTGCGTACGGGCAGTGGCGAGCGCCCCGCCAATCTTCCAATGCCGCACGGCGCGATCGAGCCACGCGGCGGAGCGGGAGTCGTCCTGCCGGATCACGATCTGCGGACTGGCGTTGTCGGGAAGCAGGCCCGCGTCGAGCCGCCGATAGAAGCGCCACTCGGGCAATCCCATCAGCCGCGCCACCACAGGGGCGTCTTCCGCCAGCGCCTGGCATTCGCCGGCCATAAACGCGGCCACGGCGCGGATCGACGAAGAATAGGAACGTACCTGCGCGCCCAGCGTCTCCGTGACGGGATGCGCATAAGGGCTACCCTGTGCGACACAGACCGCGCGCCCGGCGAGATCACTCGGCGCACGATAGTCGCTGCCGCGCAGCGTGACGAGCGCGCCGGCGCCGCCGGTGTAGGCGGTCGGCACGGCATACGGACCGCTATCGATGGCGCCGGCCACCACAAGATCGACACCGGGCACGCTCACGCCGCGCGCATCGGCAGGCAGGCCGACTACCCGCAGACGCACCTGCAATCGTTCAGCAAGATAGCGCGCGAGCGAGACATCGAACGCATCGGGTTCAGGCGGCGTCGGCCGGCTAGGCGGCGCGGGACGGGCGTACTGCCGCACGCCCACCACCAGCTCGCCACGCGCCCGCACGGCTTCGAGCAACGGGCCGCGCGGCATCGTCGTCCAGTCGGGCTCCCGCTCCAGGTACCGCGCCCCCGCCTGCAAGGCAACCGGCAATCGTTCGACAAGATGCGGCGACTGTTCTAGCCAGCGTGGCGCGGCAGCCATGCCGAGCAGACACGCCGCCACCGCCAGCGCGATGGCATGCCACGCGCCGGGGATCGAACGCGGCGCTTCGGCCGCCGGCGCGCACCCGCATTCGGACGCGATCTCAGCCATTGAGCGTGAGCCCCTTGCGCCAGCGCGTCATGCGGCGCTCCACGCGTGCCAGCCCATAGTTGAGCACCAGCCCCAGCACCGCCAGCAGCAGGATGCCCGCGTACATGGTCGGAATCTGGAACACCTCCTGCGCGTTGAGCGTCATGAAACCGAGCCCGGAGTGCGCACCGATCATCTCCGCTGCCACCAGTGCCGTAATGCAATACGTCCCAGCCAGCCGCACGCCCGTGAAGATCGACGGCGACGCCGCCGGCAGCACGACCTTGCGGAACACGAACAGCCGCGACGCGCCCATCGAGCGGGCCGAGTCGATCAACAGCCGATCCACCTGCTTGACGCCGCCAATCGTGCTCAGCAGCACCGGCCAGAACGACGCCCAGAAGATGATCGCCACCTTGGAGGTCTCGCCGATACCAAGGAACAGGATGAACACCGGGAACAGCGCGAAGGCCGAGGTTTGCCGGAACAGTTGCAGAATCGGATCGACAATCGCTTCGAAGCGGCTGAACCAGCCCATCAGCAGGCCCAGCGTCACGCCGAGCCCGATGGCAGCCGCCAGGCCCCACAGCGAGCGCTGGAGGCTGGCGAGCAGGTGCTTCCACAGCGCACCGCTGCCGATCAGCTGCCAGATGGCGCCCAGGATCTGCGATGGCGGACTCAGGTAGGCGGCGCTGACGATGCCCAGCCGTGGCACCAGTTCCCACAGCAGCAGGAAACCGATGATGCCCAGCACGCCGAGCGCGCGGTCGGTAGCCTTGCCGCTCATGATGCGGCCCTCGCCAGCACAGGTTCGGCGGCCGCACGCTCGCCGGGATTGGCCGTGGCGCCGAGCGGGCGCGGCACGGCGGCCGGGTTCGCGAACTGCACTTCGTCCTTGAGCACGTCCCACGCCTGCTGGCGCAGTCGCACGAACGCTTCGGAATTTCGCACCTCGGGCGCACGTGGGCGCGGCAGCGGCACGTCGAGAATCGCCTTCACCGTACCCGGGCGCCGCGTCATGATGGCGATGCGGTCCGACAGGAAGATCGCCTCGTCGATACTGTGGGTGATGAACACGATGGTCTTGCGCGTCTGCTCCCAAATTCGCAGCAGTTCGCCCTGCAGGATCTCGCGCGTCTGTGCGTCCAGCGCGGCGAATGGCTCGTCCATCAGCAGCACTTCGGGCTTGTAGGCCAGCGCGCGCGCAATCGCCACGCGCTGCTTCATGCCACCCGAAATTTCATGCGGAAAGCGCGGGCCGAAGCCGGTCAGCCCCACGAGTTCGAGGTACTCGCCCGCAATGCGCCGCCGCTCCGCACGCGGCACGCCGCGAATCTCGAGGCCGACCTCGATGTTCTCGAGCACGGTACGCCACGGGAACAAGGCGTAGCCCTGGAACACCACGCCCTGCGCCGGGTTGATGCCCTGCAGCGGCTTGCCGTCGATGGCGATGTTGCCACCGGTGCGGTCAGTCAGGCCGGCGAGGATGCTCAGGAAGGTCGACTTGCCGCAGCCGGACGGCCCCAGGATCGACAGCAGTTCGCCGTCGCGGATATCAAGGTCGAAGTCGCGCAGCACGGCCACGTTCTCCGGGCGCCCCGCCTCGTTGCGCACGGCATAGTCCATGCGCACGCCGCGCGCGGTGATCTTTTGGGGGGCGGTCGTGCTCATGCCTTCGCCGGTCCCTGCGTGGCGTACGGGTTGAATTCATTCGTGTAGATGTCGCGCACCGCGACCTTGCCCTTGGCGAGCTTGCCCTCGGTTTCGAGCACGTCGATGTAGTACTGGATCGGCGGCTCGGTGACGACGAGGTTATCGACGTAGGCGTAGCGGTCCACGTAGTCGAGCTGCAGGTTGATCCGCTTGGAAACCAGCTTGCGGGCATCCTCCGGGTTCGCGTTGACCCAGTTGGCCGCCTTGGCGAGCGCGGTCACCACGTCGCGCACGGATTCCGGATGCTCGCGAATGAACTTGCCGTGCGCGCTGTAGGGCTGCATGCCGCCGAGCCCGGCGTCGAGGTCGAAGTCGCTCCACAGCCGCACCAGCTTGTCGGCGTGGTCGGCGCGGCCCGAGAACGGTGCGTGGATGATCGCCAGGTCGGTGTTGCCTGTGACCAGCGTCTGCTCGGCCTGATCGTCCGGAATCACGACGAAGTTGATCTTGTTGACGTCCACGCCCTTCTCTCGCAGGAAGGTCTTGGTGACGAACTCCGCGCACGCGCCGAAGCTGTTGATGCCGACGGTCTTGCCTTCGAGGTCTTTCGGGGCGCGGATGCCGGACGCCTTGCGCACGAAGTACTTCATGTGCGGCGCGTCCTGCAGCGTCTTGTTGCCGGCCGCCACTACCTTGATGTCGGAGCCGCTGGCCACCGCCGAGATCACCAGCGGCACCATGCGTGAGCCGAAATCGATCTCGCCCGTGCCCACCAGCGGGATGATCTGGGGCGCCGCCACCTTGCCGATGTACTCGGGCCGCGTGTTCGTGCCTTCGAAATAACCGAGCTGGTCGGCCAGGTAGACCAGATCGAAGGTCGGGTTGTCCGGGTAACGGAAGCGCACCTTGTCGCCAACCTTGCCGACCACCGCCGGCGCACCGGCCGCCGCTTTCGGCGTGGCGGTCTCGTCGCCACGAGAGCACGCGGCCAGCAGCGAGCCTGCGCCGCCGGCAACGGCGAGGGATACGAGTTGTTTGAGCGCGGTACGACGGGTGTTGGCCACGGAGTGCGACGGCATCGGAAGTCTCTGTTCAGATTGAAATGCGGAGCGGCATTCAGTATCGGAAAGGGGCGCGGCGCGCACAACGAAGTCTTTCAACTATCGATATTGCCCGGGCGCGGCGGGTCGCCGGCGGATTTCGCACGATGTTTGCACGATCCCACGGGGCTGCGGGCAGGAAGTCAGCGGCGACGGAATAGCCGCCGCCACCGGTTCGTCCTACTGCAGACAGCCCATGACGCTGCAATTCATCCCTCTACCTGATCAAAAGGACAGACCATGAACCTCCACCGTACCCTCCCGGCCACACTGGCCGCGCTTGCCGCCCTCACCCTCGCCTCCGGCGCCATGGCGCAGACGCCTTCGCCGGCCAACACCGTCCCCGTCAAGAACATCGTGCTGGTGCACGGCCTGTATGCCGATGGATCGAGCTGGGAAAAGGTCATTCCGCTGCTGCAGGCGAAGGGCTACCACGTCACTTCGGTGCAGAACCCCACCACGTCGCTGGACGCGGACGTCGATGCCGTCAAGCGCACCCTCGCGCTCCAGGACGGCCCCACGCTGCTCGTGGCGCACTCCTATGGCGGCATGGTCATCAGCCAGGCCGGCGACGACCCGAAAGTGGCCGGCCTGGTCTACATCGCCGCCCGCGCGCCGGACGCCGGCGAGGACTACCCCGCCCTGACGCGCAAGTTCCCCGCCGCGCCCGCCTCCGCCGGCCTGCAATGGGGTGCGGACGGCTATGGCCGATTGTCCGAACAGGCGTTCCTGCACGACTTCGCCGGGGACCTGCCCGAGACCCAGTCGCGCGCCTACTACGCCGTGCAGCAGCCGATGGGCAAGGCCATCACCATGGCGAAGACCACCGTCGCGGCATGGCGTGACAAGCCCACGTGGTACGCGGTGTCCACCGAGGACCGCACCATCAACCCGGATCTGGAGCACTTCATGGCCAAGCGCATGGGCGCGCAGACCGTGGAGATTCCGGCGAGCCATGTCTCGCTGCTGTCGCGCCCGCAGGAGGTGGCCAGCCTGATCCTCCAGGCCGCCGCCGGCAAATCTGCCGGATAAAAATTTCCGCGCCACTGCATCCAAACGCTCCGCTGGTGTGTAGCCCCTGTGCAGCCTCCGGGTTCGCACCGATCCACAACACACCAAGGAGCCCCACCATGATCCGCACCTCCCTTCTTGTTCCCGTCTCCGCCTGCCTCGCCCTGACCGCCTGCGGCGGCATGCACCAAGCCGGTTCTATGTCCGCGCCCATGCCGGTGGCCGATGCTATCAAGGTGCCAGACGGCCACAAGCTCGCCATGCAGACGGTTGGCGTGGGCGAGCTGCGCTACGAATGCCGGCCCAAGGCCAACGCCGCTGACCAGTTCGAATGGGCGTTTGTCGGCCCCACCGCCACGCTGAACGACCGCAGCGGCAAGGCCGTCGGCAAGTATTACGGCCCGCCCGCGACGTGGGAGGCCATGGACGGCTCGAAGGTCACCGCCACCCAGGTCGCCGTGGCGCCGGGCGGCGACGGCAATATCCCGCACCAGCTCGTGAAAGCGAATCCGGCGACCGGCAGCGGCATGATGAGCGGCATCACTTTCATCCAGCGCGTGGCCACCCGGGGCGGCGTGGCACCCGCCATGGCATGCAGCGCGGCCAATCGCGGCGCGGCGCAGATGGTGCGCTACCAGGCGGACTACCTGTTCTGGAAAGCGGCGGCCTGAGCGGGCGGCCGGGCGCGGTATTAGGGAAAGCCCAGCGGGTCGCTGCCGACTGTCGGGCGTAAGATGTGCGCTCGGGCGCCCCTCGCGCCCTCCGCAGCCTTGCAGCCCCGCAGCCAACAGAGAGCCCGCTCTTGACCGCCGCCCTGCCCTCCGTCAACGACCATTTCGACTACGAATCCGCGCTCGCCGGTTGCGCCGCGCGGGACGTGACGGCCTTGCGCCGTCTCTACGAGCATGCAGCGCCGTACCTGCTGGGCGTGGCGGTCCGTATCGTGCGGGACCGGGCCCTGGCAGAAGACGTGCTGCACGACGCCTTCGTCAAGGTCTGGAGCCATGCCCATACGTTCGACCCCGCGCGCGGCGCGGCGCGCGGCTGGCTGTTCAGTCTGGTCCGGCATCAGGCGCTCAACCTCGTACGTGACCGCCTGCGGCTGGTGCTGCCCGACGAGGAGACGGCGCAGGCCATCGAGGACGAGGCGGCCCTGGCCGCCGCGGCGGGCACGGCTCCGGCCGGCGAGACCCGCGTGATGCTCGGCCGGCTGGCCATCTGTCTCGACCAACTGGACCCGCCCAAGCGCGACAGCATCCTCTATGCCTATGTCGATGGCTGCTCGCACAGCGAGATCGCCGCGCGGCTCGGCGCGCCGCTGGGCAGTGTGAAAGCCTGGGTGCGGCGCGGCCTGCAGGCGCTGAAGGAGTGCATGCAATGAGCGTCGATGCCGGAGATCCGCACCGCGGCGATGGGGATGCGCTGGATGAACTCGCCGCCGGCTACGTGCTGGGCACGCTCTCCGCCGCCCAGCGCGAAGACGTGGCGCGCCGCCTGCCCCAGGAGCCCGGCCTGCAAGACCGCGTCGATGCCTGGGAAGCGCGCCTGCACCCCTTGTCTGACCTGGCCGAGCCGGTCACGCCTTCGCCCCGGGTCTGGACCGCCATCGCGCGCAGCATCGGCCACGCCGAGCAGCGTCCCAACCCGGCCACGCCGGCCACCGCCATGCCCGGATGGTGGCATTCGCTCGCGCTATGGCGCGGCATCGCTTTCGGGGCGACGGCCTGCTCGCTGCTGCTGGCCGCCATGCTGGGCCTGCGCGCATTCGCGCCACCCGCGCCGCCGCGCTATGTGGTGGTGCTGGCCGCGCCGCAGGACAAAACACCGGGCTGGCTGATCCAGGCCTCCGGCCCGCGCCGGCTGAAGCTGATTCCGCTCGGGGCACAGGCCGCGCCGACCAATCGCGCGTTGCAGTTCTGGACCAAGGCCGATAACTGGAGCGGGCCGGTCTCGCTCGGTCTGGTGCAGGCCAACCAGTCGCTCGACGTCGCGCTGGACCGCCTGCCAGCCCTCCAGGACAACCAGTTGTTCGAGATCACGCTCGAGCCCGCCGCCGGGTCGCCCATCGGCCGCCCCACCGGTCCGGTGCTCTATATCGGGCGCGCGGTGCTGGTGCGCTAGCGCGCTTACGGTGCTACCGTCACGCTGCGGAACCCCTGCCGGGCCGCCGGCAGGCGCTTGCATTCCACACCGTCGCGCAGCACGCCACCATCGTCG
This sequence comes from Cupriavidus sp. 2KB_3, assembly GCF_052115685.1. Classification (NCBI taxonomy): domain Bacteria; kingdom Pseudomonadati; phylum Pseudomonadota; class Betaproteobacteria; order Burkholderiales; family Burkholderiaceae; genus Cupriavidus; species Cupriavidus sp. 2KB_3. Next base: position 85,857 of record NZ_JBFRHD010000011.1, on the reverse strand, counting down.
CTGAGAATGCGCAGGCGCTGCGTGCCGGGCATCGTGAAGATGGCTTCCGGCTTCAGCGTGGCGATGGCCGACTGGCCGAACGCCACGGGCCGGTCACTGGCGGCACCGGACCATCGATACAGCGCAAAGGTGCCGTCATCGGCCACCGGCCCGGCCGCGATCACGTAGCCGTGCGCCACGCGCTCGATGCTGCGGATGCCCCGCCCGCCCAGGTCGAGCAATACCGGGCGGCCAAACTTTGCCGGTTTGCCGTCGATCAGCCCGTCGGGGTTCTCCAGCGGCACGAGGATGGCCTTGCCATCGACCAGCGGATTGCGGAAGCCGATCAGCAAGCCGCCGTCCGCCGCCGCGAGTCCTTCGATATTGAGCCCGCCCGGGCTTTCCGGCGCCCGTTCGGCGGCCGCCTTGAGCGGCAGCGACGCCAGCGCCGGAGCCGCCACGAGATCCTTCAGCAAATCCTTGTAGGGCCGGCCCACCGGCTTGAGCGATAGCCGACCCGGATCAAGTTCCACCGCGAAGAATCGATGCCGGCGCCCCTGCTCCTTGCCCTTGGCATTACGCCCGTGCGACGAGATGACGTAGGCGCGCTGGCCGACAACGGCCGCGCCTTCGAGGTCCGACTCGCCATCGTCATCGGTGCCGAGGAAGCCGCCGAGCGTGAGGGTCTTGACCGCACGCGCCTGACCGGCCTGGTACACCGTCAGCACATTGCGCTCGTCGCCCACCACCACGAAGTGGTCCGGGCCGAGGGCAAAGCCGGCCGAGGCGTCGCAGAGTCCCGCGTAGGTCTCCACGGCACCTTCCGCGCCAACCGCCGTGGCCCGGCCCGCGCCAAGCATCAGGCATAGCGCCAGACAGGCCATGCCGCGTACGTGGATTCGCATCGTCCGTTCTCCGTTATGGTCGAAGGGGCTACGCCGGATCAGCGCCCGGGGCGCCATCCTGCCCGGCCCCAGCATACGCGCACCGGAAGCCCGCCGAGCGCAGCTCTTCCGCGATCAGGTCGGCAATCCATTGCTTGCGGCTCTCCTGCATGCGGCTGCGGATGGCGGCCACGCTCACCGCCGCGAAGTTGCCCGGCGTGATCTCGAAGTGCATGCCGACGCCGCTCACGCCCTCGTTGACGAGACTATCCGTCTTGGCCAGCCCGGCCGAGCGCGCGCGCGTCACCAGCGTGCGCAGCTTGGCCAGTGACAGCCCGTGCGGCGTGAATTCGGACGTGTGCCGCGCGTACAGCGCGGCGATCTCGCCATCGTCGAGCATCGACAGCAGCGTCATGCCCGCCGAGCCGATGCCGAGCACACGCATGCCGCCCACCTGCAGCACCAGCGCCTTGACCGGGAACGCCCCCTCCTCGCAATGGAGGCAGTGCCCGTAGTCGCCGTTGCGCACCACCAGGAAGACCGTGTCCTCGGTGCGCCGCGCCAGCCGCTGCATGACCGGCCGGCAGCGGTCCAGGATCGGCGCGCCCTTCATCGCCGCCAGCCCGAGCTGCATGGCGTCCAGCCCGAGCCGGTAGAGCCGCTGTTCACGCTCGACCATGCCGGAGTCCGCCAGACTCATCGCCAGCCGGTAGGCAGTGGCGCGGTCCAGCCCGGCCGCCTGCGCCAGCACGCCCAGCGCCACGCCGGCCGGGTGATGGGCCGCAATCAGCTTGAGCAGCACCATCGCCCGCGTGACGGTCTGTGCACCCTTGGGAGCGGTGCCGACGTCCTCGCCGGCGTCCGTCTCTGCTTTTGCCATGTTTTCGACCCCTCGCCGGCCGCGATATTCACATAGTGAACATTGAGAAAGATTCCGTTTGAATACTGAACACGTCCGGGATGAAATGCAACCATACCAAGCACGACACGTGCACATACCCGGAGACAAAGCCATGACGTTCCGCCGCCTTGCCAGTGCGTTCCCCCGCGCGCTCCCCCGCGTACTTTGCATACCGCGGCTGGCCATCCTGCTTGGCCTGGCCGCCTCGCTGCATCTGCCCGCGCCGGCCCATGCCGATACCTGGCCGAGCCGGCCGGTGCGGCTGGTGGTGGGCTATACCGCCGGCGGCGCGTCCGATACGGTGGGGCGGATCATCGCCAACGAGCTGGGCGCGATGATCGGCCAGCCGGTGGTGGTGGAAAACCGCCCGGGCGTGGGCGGCATGCTCGGCATGGGCACCGTCGCCAAGAGCGCGCCGGACGGCTACACGCTGGGCGTGCCGGTTAGCGGCACGATGGTGATCGGGCCGCATCTGGTCAAGGCCACGCCGTATGACCCGCTGACCGCGTTCGAGCCGGTCAGCATGATCGCCACGGCGCCGATGGTGATGGTCGGCGCGCCGTCCGCACCGTTCAACAGCGTGCCGTCGCTGATCCAGGCTGCCCGCGCGCAGCCGGACCCGATGATGTTCGCCTCCGGCGCCCAGGCGTTCGAGCTGGCGATGCGGCTGTTCGCCGCCAAGGCCGATCTGCGCATGGGCTCGGTGTCCTACCCCGGCGGCGGCCAGGCGTCGATCGACGTCATGGCGGGCCGCGTGCCGGTGATGGTGGACACCATCGGCGCCCAGCAGGCCAATATCAAGGCCGGCAAGCTGCGCGCGCTGGCCGTGCTGGACAACAAGCGCTCCGCCATCCTGCCGGACGTGCCGACGGTCTCCGAAGCCGGCGTGGCCGGCTACCAGGCGGTGGGCTGGCTGGGCCTTGTGGCGCCGAAGGACACCCCGGAGGCCATCGTCACCCGCCTGAACGGCCACCTGCGCACGATCATGGCCAAGCCCGAGGTCCGCGACAAGCTGCTCACCCTCGGCTTCGAGCCCAACACCGACACGCCGCAGGCGTTCGCCCGGGATATCCGCGCCGAGTACGCCAAGTGGGGCGCCGTCGTGAAATCTGCCGGCCTGGCTGCCCAGTAAACCCCTAATTCATCCGACTCCATCGCCCATGACCCCCGACATCCAGGCCGCCGCCACCGCCACCGCCACCGCCACCGCCAACTGGCAGGCCACGCTCGACCACGCCCTGCAAGACGCCAACTACCCCACCCTGCTGATGGTGCTGCTGCACCTGACCGGGGACCGCCGCTGGCTCGACCCGCGCTACCAGTGCTCGCGCATCCGCGGCCTGGAAGACAACGACCCCGGCGGCCTGCCCGATGACGTCCGCGCTGAAGTGCTGGCTGCCGCCCGCGACGCCATCCGGGCATGGAAGTCCGGCGTGCCGCCCGCGCTGCCCGCGCCGGACCCGGACACGCTGGTCGCCATGATGCGCCTGAGCGTGGGCGAGGAAATCCCCTTCTCCTACGGGCCGATGATCGCCGCCTGGCTGGGGCTGGACGCGGACATGCACATCGACCAGCGCGGCCGCATCGACGTGCCCGAAGGCTTCCGCGTGATCGTGATCGGGGCCGGCGTGGCCGGGCTGTGCGCTGCCATCCGCCTCCAGGGCGCCGGCATCCCCTTCGTGCTGATCGAGAAGAACAACGAGGTGGGCGGCACGTGGTACGAGAACCGCTACCCGGGCGCCGGCGTGGATACGCCGAACCATATTTACTCGTACTCGTTCGCCAAGGGCGACTGGTCGCGCTACTTCGCGCTGCGCGACGAGATCCAGCAGTATTTCGAGGACGTGGCGGACCGCTTTGGCGTGCGCCGCCACATCCGGCTGCGCACCACGGTGGAGTCAGCCCACTACGACGAGTCCTCGCTGCGCTGGACCGTCCACACGCTGGACGCCGAAGGCCAGGCCGAAACCCTGCACGCCGACATGGTCATCAGCGCCGTGGGGCTGCTCAACGTGCCGAAGATGCCCGACATCGAAGGGCTCGACCAGTTCGACGGGCCCTGCTTCCACACCGCCCGCTGGCCCGAGGGCCTGGACGTGACCGGCAAGCGCGTGGCCGTGATCGGCAATGGCGCCAGTGCCATGCAGGTGGTACCGGCCATTGCCGACCGCGTGGCCGCGCTGACCGTGTTCCAGCGCTCGCGCCAGTGGGCGGCGCCGTTCGAGAAATTCCAGAAGCCGGTGCCGGAGACCGCCCGCTTCCTGCTGCGCGAGGTGCCGTTCTACCAGGAGTGGTACCGCCAGCGGCTGGCCTACATCTTCAACGACCGCATCCACGGCTCGCTCCAGATCGACCCGGCATGGCCGCACCCCGAGCGCGCCATCAACCAGACCAACGACCGCCACCGCGCCTACTTCACGGACTACATCAAGGCCGAACTGGGCGAGCGCCAGGACCTGCTGCCGGACGTGCTGCCCGAGTACCCCCCGTTCGGCAAGCGCATGCTGATGGACAACGGCTGGTATCGCACGATGGCCCGCCCGCACGTCTCGCTGGTGACGGGTGGCATCAGCCGGGTGGAAGGCAACGCGGTGGTCACGGACAAGGGCGAGCGGCATGAGGCCGATGTACTGGTCGTGGCCACCGGCTTCGACGCCATCAACATGCTGGCCTCGTTCCAGCTGTTTGGCCGGGGCGGCCGCTCCGTGCGCGAGGCGTGGGACCGCCACGGCGCCGAAGCCTTCCTCGGCGTGGCGGTGCCGGACTTCCCCAACTTCTTCATGCTGGCCGGGCCAAACACGGCGCTCGGCCACGGTGGCAGCGTGGTCTCGCTGCTGGAGACGCAGGTCAGCTACATCCTCAACATCGTGCGGCAGGCCATGGCGCACAGCGCGGGCCGCTTCGAGATCGAAGTCCGGCGCGACCGCCACGACGCCTTCAACCAGCGCGTGCAGGCCGCCCACAACGCCATGATCTGGACCCACAAGGGCATGAGCAACTGGTATCGCAACGCGCAGGACCGCGTGGTGGCCACCACGCCGTTCCGCAATGACGACTACTGGCACATGACGCGCAAGGCCGATTTCTCGGACTACCGGCTCAAGACCGCACCGACCGAGACGGCGGCTACGGACGAGGAACCCGCCACGCTGGAGGACCGCTCATGAAAGCGCCCGGTCCGCACATGCTGAGCGGCCTGCGCATCCTCGACCTCGGCACGATGGTCGCGGGGCCGGTGGCCTGCACGCTCTTCGGCGACTTTGGCGCCGAAGTCATCAAGGTGGAAGTCCCCGAGCGCGGCGACACCGTGCGCGACCTCGGCCCCTTCGTGGACGACGAATGCCTGTACTGGCAGGTAGAGGCGCGCAACAAGAAGTCGATCACGCTGAACCTGCGCGAGCCGGCCGGCCAGGCGTTGCTGTACCGCCTGGTGCGCGAGGTGGACGCCGTGGTGGAGAACTTCCGCCCCGGCACGCTTGAGAAGTGGAATTGCGGCTTCGAGACGCTGCGCCAGCACAATCCTGGCCTGATCATGCTGCGCGTGTCCGGCTTCGGGCAGACCGGCCCGTACCGGGAGCGCGCCGGCTATGACCGCATCGGGCTGGCCTTCGGCGGGCTGATGGGCATCACGGGCTACCCGGACCGCCCGCCGGTGCGCAGCGGCACCTCCACCGCCGACTACCAGACCGCCATCCTCGGCGCCTTCGCCCTGATGATGGCGCTCTACCACCGCGACATGCACGGCGGCGAGGGGCAGGAGATCGACCTGTCGATGTACGAGTCCATCATCCGCTTCACCGAGGTGCTGGTGCCCGAGTACGACCGGCTGGGCGTGGTGCGCGAGCGGCGCGGCAACAAGCACTTCGCCGCCGCGCCCGGCGAGCACTTCCGCACGCGCGACGGGCGCTACCTGATCTTCACCTGCTCGGCGGACGCCGGCTTCCAGCGGCTCTGCGTGGCCATGGGCCGCCCGGATCTGGCCGAAGACCCGCGCTACGCCTCGCACAGCCAGCGCTGGGAGCACGTGGACGAGCTGAACCGGCTGGTCGCGGACTGGATCGCCACGGAGCCGGAGGACACACTGTGCCGCAAGCTGGACGACGCGCGGCTGGCCTACTCCTTCATCTACACCATCGAGGACATCATGCAGGACCCGCACTACGCGGCGCGGGAGAGCATCGCCACGGTGGAGCATCCAAAGATCGGCCCGGTGAAGATGGCGGGCGTCTTCCCGAAGTTCTCGGGGGTGCCTGCCAAGCCGATCGAGCCGGCCCCCGCGCTGGGTCAGCACAACGCCGAGATCTACGGCGAACTGCTCGGCATGGACGCCGACGCGCAGCGCCAACTGGCGCAGGAAGGCATCATCTGATGGCCGGCCAGCATCGATTCCGCACGGCCGCCGTGTTCGGCGGCGGCGGCGTGGCCGGCATTGCGTGGGAGGTGGGCGTGCTGGCCGGGCTGGCGCGGGCCGGCGTGGCCGGGCATCGGGCCGGGCTGTTCGTCGGCACCTCGGCCGGGGCGGTGGTCGGCACCCAGTTGGCGTGCGGCATGCCCATCGAGGCGCTGCTGCACGCCCAGCTGCATCCGCCCGCCGATTCCCCCGAGCAGTTTCGCCCCTACTCGCAGGCCGAGGCGGACGCGCAGAACCGCAAGCTGGTGGCCAAGGTCGAGGGCGACCTGACGGCGGCGCGCCAGCGCATCGGTGACTTCGCCCGGCGCAGCGAGACCCCCGCCCCAGCCGCCCGCCGCGCCATCATCGCGGCGCGGCTGCCCCAGCCCGACTGGCCCGGGCACACGCTGCGCGTCACCGCCGTGGACGCGGCCACCGGCACGCGCCGGGTGTTCGATGCGGCCAGCGGGGTGCCGCTGGTGGAGGCGGTGTCCGCCAGCTGCGCCGTGCCGGGCGTCTGGCCGCCGGTGCAGATCGGCGACGCCTTCTATATAGATGGGGGGATTGCCTCGATGACCAACGCCGAGGTGGCCATCGACGCGGAGCGGGTGCTGGTGCTGTCGCCGTTCGGCTATGCCGAAGGCAATCCGGTCAGCGGCCACCTGGGCGCCGAAGTGGCAGCGCTCCAGGCGGCGGGCTGCGCGGTGCATGTGGTGGCGCCCAGCCCGGCGTCGCTGGAGGCGATGGGCCCGAACGTCCTCGACCCCGCCCGCCGCCCGGCCAGCGCCGCGGCCGGCCTGCATCAGGGCGACACCCTCGCCCATGCGCTCCGGGACTGGTGGAACGCGGCGATGGCGGCCTGAAGCCACCACCCGGCGCGCGTCAATCGATCGACGCGCCCGATTCCTTCACCAGCTTGGCCCACTTGACCGTGTCCTTGCCGATCAGCGCCGAGAACTGCTCCGGCGTGGCGGTCAGCGGCGAGGCGCCGGCCTGCAGCAGCTTCTCCTTCATCGCCTTGTCCTGCGCGATGCGGGCGATTTCCGTCGACAGCTTGTTCACCACGTCCGCCGGCATGCCGCGCGGGCCAACCACGCCGAACCAGACATCGGCCTCGTACCCCGTGATGCCGGCCTCGGCCATGGTGGGCACGTCCGGCAGTGCCGGCGAGCGGGTGGCGCTGGTCACGGCCAGCGCACGCAGGCGGCCCGCCTTCACGTGCGGCAGCGAGCCCGGCAGGTTGTCGAACATCAATTGCACCTGGTTGGCCAGCAAATCGGCCATGGCCGGGCCGCTGCCCTTGTACGGCACGTGCACGATCTCCACATGCGCCATCGACTTGAACAGCTCGCCGGACAGGTGGTTGGTGGTGCCATTGCCCGCCGACCCCATGTTGAGCGCGCCGGGATGGCGCTTGGCGTAGTCCACCAGTTCACGTACGTTCCTGGCGGGCACCTTGGGGTTCACCACCAGGATGTTGGGCACGCCGGCGAACAGCGCCACCGGCGTGAAGTCTTTCTGGGCGTCGAACGGCAGGCGCTTGTAGAGCGTGGTGTTGATCGACTGTGTGCCGACCGTGCCGAACATCAACGTGTAGCCATCGGCGGGAGCCTTGGCCACCACATCGGAACCGATCGTGCCGCCGGCGCCGGGCCGGTTGTCGACGATGACCTGCTGCCCGAGCGTCTCGGACAGGCGGTTGGCCAGTACGCGGCCAAGCAGGTCCGTGGTGCCCCCGGGCGGGAACGGCACCACCATACGAATCGGCTTGTCGGGAAAGGACCCGGCCGCAGCCAGGGTGGATGCCAGCGAAAAACAGGCCACAGCCAGCGCGTGCGCAATCGGTTTCATGGGGCAGGATCTCCGGTCGGTCAGTGTAGGGATGCGGGTCGGTGGCCCGCTAGGGGTGCAAATGCGGGGGCTGACCTGGGTGGGCGCTGGCCAGTTCTGCAACGGCCCGCTTCAGCGCGGCGCGATCCGATTCCACGCGCTCTCGCATGGCGTTCACATCACTTTGTGCGGCGCTCAAATCGGCCCGTTGGGCCAGAACCTGCGCCTGTACCAACGCGGGCGACGGCCCGCCGGCGGCAGTGCGTGCAGCCACGCCAGATTCCGGGTCGAGGCTGCGCGCCACGGCCTCGGCGGACAGGTGCACGGCGCGGCCTGTGTGGCGCAGCGCCGCGGCATCGACCATCGCCGAATCGATCTCGCTGGCCGGCAGATGGCGGTCCAGCGCATCGCGCACCACCGCGCCCACCACGTGGTGGGCCTCGCGGAACGACATGCCGGCGCTGCGCACCAGCGTGTCGGCCAGATCGGTGGCCATCGAAAAATCCCGGCGGGCGCGCGCCAGCATGTGACTGGCCTGCGGCGTGGCATGGGTCAGCACCAGCCGCAGCAGGGCCACGCAGCGCTTGCACTCGTCCGCCGCCTCCCAGAAACCGCGCATGCTTTCGCGGTTGCCGTCGCCGCTGTGCGTGAAATGACTGCCCTTCAGCGCCGCCAGCGAGGCCGTGAGCAGGCCGATCATGTGACCGCCCTTGCCCTTCAGGTATTCGAGCACGACCGGGTTCTTCTTCTGCGGCATGATGCTCGACGTGCCCGCCACGCTGTCCGGGAAGTCGATCAGCCCGAACTCCGGCGTCGCCCAGACATAGAGATCCTGCGCCACGCGGCCCCAGGTGACCGTGCCGATGGTGATGGCGGCGAGGATTTCCCACGCAAAGTCGCGCGAGGCCACGCCGTCCAGCGAATTGGTGGTCGGGGCGGAGAAACCGAGCCAGCGCGCCGTGGCCGTGCGGTCGATCGGGAACGCCGTGCCGGCCAGCGCACCGGCGCCAAGCGGGCAGGCATCGAGCCGGGCCAGCGCCTGCCGCAGCCGGGCGATGTCCCGCCCCAGCGACTCAGCCACGCCGGCCAGGTAATAGCCATAGGTAATCGGCTGGGCCGATTGCAGGTGGGTGTAGCCGGGCATGACCGTGCCGGCATGCTCGGCGGCGCGGTCCAGCAACACCGTGCGGGTGGCCAGCAGCTCGTCGAGGATGGCCAGCGCCGCATCACGGGCGCGCAGGCGGTCATGCGTGGCCAGGATGTCGTTGCGGCTGCGCGCCACGTGCAGGCGCCCGCCCACGTCGGCGCCCGCCAATGCCATCAGCCGCGCCTCGTAGTTGAAATAGGCGTCCTCGCGGGCCGGGTCCAGCGGCACGGCGTCCGCGCCCTCGGCCTCGATGCGCACCAGCGCCTGCGCCAGTTGCGCGGCCACCTCGGCCGGCACCAGTCCGGCGCCGTGCAGCATCAGCAGATGCGCCTGGTTGATATCGCTCAGATACGGGAAACCACTGCCGAATTCGCGCGCCAGGCGCGGCAGGTAGATGTGTTCGCAGACCTCGGGGGCGGTAGCCTGGGTCAGGCGGCGGCTGACTTTCGATTCCATACGTGTGTTGTTCTCCGGTACGTTGGAGCCAAGTATGGAAATCCGGTGGTCATATCGTCAAATCAGTTCTTTCGGCCTGTACATACGGATTTGATATACCATCGCCCGCATGAATTTCAAACAGATCGAAGCCTTCCGGGCCGTGATGGTGACCGGCTCGATGACGACCGCCGCCACCCAGCTGCACACCTCGCAGCCGAATATCAGCCGCGTGATCGCCCAGCTGGAGCGGGAGACGGGATTCAAGCTGTTTGCGCGGATTGCCGGCCGGCTGACGCCAACCGTGGAAGCGGAAGCCCTGTTCCGGGACGTGGAGCGCTCCTTCCTCGGGCTCGACAGCCTGCGCGCCTCGGCGCGGTCGATCCGGGAGGTGGGCGTGGGCACGCTGCGCATCGGCACCGTGCCGTCCATCGCCATGAGCGTGATGCCGCAGGCCATCGCCCGGTTCCGGGAGCAGCACCCGGACGTGCCTATCGCCGTGCATACCAGCGATTCGCCGACCGTCGCCAAATGGACGGCGAACCAGTTCTGCGACTTCGGGCTGGTGTCTTACGTGGTGGAGATGGCGGGCATCGACAGCGCGCTGCTGCGCGACGAGCCCGGCGTCTGCATCGTGCCCGCCGAGCACCGCCTGGCGCGCAAGCGCGTCGTCCACGCGGCGGACCTGGACGGCGAGCGCTTTATCTCGCTCACCCATGGCGATGGCACGCGCGCCATCGTCGATGCCGCCTTCGCGCCGGACCGGCGCGTGCTGACGCTGGAGACGCCCTACGCCGCCACCATCTGCACGATGGTGGAGATGGGCCTCGGCGTCAGCGTGGTGAACCCAGTGGTGGTGCGCAGCCTGAAGCTGCCCGGCGTGCGCGCCATCCGCTTTGAGCCGGCCATCCCGTTCGAGCGCTACGTCCTGCACAACCAGCAACGCCCGGTGCCAGCGCTGGCGCAGGCGTTCCTGGACTGCCTGCCCGCGGCCGACGCGTAGTTGCCTAATACATCCCCGCCTGATCGAGTTCGCGCGCGCGGCGGGCGTCCTCGGCGTGGACGTAGATCGAGGTGGTCGCCAGCGAGGCATGGCCCAGCTGGTGCTGCACCACGTCCAGCGCCACCCCGCGTGCAATCGCGTGCGAGCCGAAGGTGTGGCGCAGCCAGTGCGCGCTGGCCTGCCCCAACCGCGCCGCGCCGGCCGGGTCATCGGCGGCCATGGCCTGCGCCGCCTGCGCGAAGAAGCCCTTCCAGATCGCGTCGAGCTGCGCCACGGACAGCCGGCCCACGGCGCCATCGTCCTTCACCCGGCCGATCAGCGGCGTGGACGGGTGCAGCCGCTCCAGCTCGCGCCCCAGGCCGCGCACTTCCAGATAGTCACGCAGCGCCTCGATCACCGGGCCCGGCACATGCACCTCCCGGGCGCGCGTGCCCTTGCCGACAAAGGAGAGCGTCCACACGCCGCGCTGGTCGGCAGCCAGGTCCTGCTGGGCGAGGTCGCCCACGGTCACCTGCGCCTGCTCGGAAATCCGCAAGCCGGTGGCGTAGACGAAGCGCAGCATGAACTGGAGCCGTGCCGTGCGCGGGTCATCCGCCGGCAGGCCAGCCGTGAACTTGCGCAGGAACTGCCACTGGGCGTCGGTAAAGCTGCGCGCCACCTTGATGCGGCCCTGCCCCGCCGCCTTGGGCTTGGGCAGCAGCTCGAACGGGTTGTAGCGCAGGTACTGCGCGTTGACCAGCCACGCGCACAGCGATTTGACGATGGTGAACGCCTGCCGCACGCTACCCGCCGACAGCGGCCCCTCGAATGGCCGCCAGTCGTGGCGATAGCGCGGCGTGCCGCGCGGGCCAACCCACTGGGCGGCCGGTTGCGGATCGGCCAGGAAGGTCAGGTAGGCGCTGCAATCCTCGACGGTCAGATCGGACAGGGCCTTGCCGCGCGCGAACACGGCCCAGAGCAGGAAGCGCTCCGCCTGCGTGCGATAGGCGCGCCAGGTGTGGCCGCCCACGGGAGGATGCACGCCTAGCCACGCGTGGATGGCCATCAGGTCGTTCTGGGCCGAAATGCGGGAATCGACGCCGGGCGGCGTGCGGTTGTGGCCCTGCCGGCCGTCCAGCGCGGGCGGCAGCAGCAGCGATTCGAGCGGCGCCACCGCCGCTGCCGGCGCACGCAGGCTCGCCAGTTCGGCGGCCGTGGCGGTGCGGCGCGGCACCAGCGCGGCGGCGGGAATCGCGCCGATATCGTCGGCCTGATCGGCCAGCCATGCCTCGATGCGCCGGGCGGTATGGTCGCCAATGCGCCGCGCATGGCGGTGCCAGCGCGGTCCCTCGTGGGCGATCACGGCTTGCAGCGCGCCGAGCGTGGCCCAGCCCGCCTCAACCAGCCGCTGGGCGATGGCCGGCGCGAACCAGCCGGTCACGGCGTCATTGGGCGTGGGGCGGGAAACCAGTTGGGGCTTGAGCGCGTCGAGCACACGCAGCAGCTTGCGGCGACGGTTCTGGCGCGCGGTGGCGCTCTCCTCGGCCGGCGTGCGGAACAGGCCCAGCCAGGCGCGCTCGGAGATGGTCGGCTGCCCGTCGGCACGGGTTTCCATCCGTTTGACGCCGCGCGCCAGCTCGGACTCGATCCAGCCGATGGTGGTGCGGGCCACGCGCAGGTCCAGCCCGGTCTCCAGATAGCGGTCGGCCAGCCGGGCGAGGTCGATCCCCTCGAGGTAACCGCGATAGAAAGCGAAGTGATGCGGGCCAAGCAGCCGCTCCGGGGCAACGGGCGGGCGCTGCCGGCGACGGACGGCAGTACGTTCAGGGTCAGACAAGGTGCAATGCGGACATCAAGGCGAAGGCCGCGATGATACCGCTGTTTGTTTTTCGCCCCTCTCCCGCTTCCAGGAGAGGGGAAAACCACCCCTTACAGAAACACCGGTGTCTTGATAATTACCATTATCTCTACCCGATGTTTAGCGCCGCAAATCCAGCGGCTCGCCGTCACGAACCACCGTCACGAACCCACCGTCACGAACACCGGGTTCGAGTAGAACCAGAGGTCGTTGTAGTTGCGGGCGTTGATGGCGTTGAAGCGCGCGGTGTCCTCGGTGACCGTGGTCTTGGCGTCCGGCAGCGGGTTGCCGTTCTGGGTCTCCCCTGCCACGTTCATGCCGAGGTTGGTGCCGCGCAGGCGGAAGTACTGGTTCTTCGCCGCCGTGTAGGTGTAGGTCACGGCGTAGTACCCGTCCGAATCCAGCTTCCAGTCGGCCGATGTAAAGGTGGCGATCACCTTGGTCGAGTCGTTGGTTTCCTTGCTGTAGCCCGGCGTGCCGGCCGCGGCGCGTGGCGTCACGTCCCCGGCGATCAGGTCGATGTGGTCCACCGTGGGGCGCACGTTCACGTTGATGCCGCTGCTGATCGGGTACTCGTAGTGGTTACGGTCCGGGCTCTTGAAGCGGATGGTCACCGTCACGGTCTCGCCCGCCTTGGCCTTCAGCTCGCCGCCCATCTCGCCCTTGCCCGCGGCGCCGGCCACGTGGAAGTCGAGCGCGTTGATCAGGTCGCCGAATACCGAGAACATGCGGCCCGAGCGCACGCCTTCCAGCACGCCCTTGATGCCCGTGTACTGGTTTTCGATCCAGACATAGGTCTTGGCGTACTCACCCGGGAAGTAGCCGCTACTGTTCGCGCCGATGGTCTTGAAGTGGTGGTCGGAGTCGGCCACGTTCCAGAAGCGCCGGCCGTCGCCGAGCAACGCGTCCCAGATGCCCCCGACCTGCGCCACCACGTAGTCCACCCCGCCGTAGACGCGGTTCTTGAGGTTGGCGTCCACGTAGGCGGTGGTGTAGCCGCCGCGGTCCGGCTCCATCTGGTTGCCGACCATGCCTTCCACGCCGAAGACGATGTTCGGGGCGGTGTCGTTGAATTCGCGGTAGTCGGCGGCGGTGTACTTGCCCGTGTTGCGCGAGGGATGGTTGATCAGCGCGTAGCTGGTGTCGGGATAGTTGTCCCGCAGCCAGGCCACGGCCTTCACGGCGTCCGCGTGCGTGGTGTAGGCGCGCGGGCCCTTGGCGTTCCAGTTGGTCACGTCCACCGGATCGAACTGGGTGTCCGGGCGGTTCGTGAAGAAGTATTCGAACTCGTTGGCCGCCTTGGTGGCCGTGCCCAGCGGCGCGCCGCCGAAAATGCCCACGTTCATGTGGTCATGGGTGGGCATGTCCCATTCGAAGGCCGAGAAGATCAGCTTGTTGACGTATGCGCCATTGACCTGCATCTGGCGCACCGCCGGCATCTCGTACTGCGCCATGGCCTGCGAGAACGGCAGCGGGCCGCCGACGATGGCGGTGCCGTTCTGGTCGCGCGTGGACGGACGCAGGTGGTTCGAGATGGCAGTCCAGTCGAGGTTGTTCTTGACCAGCGCCTCGTCCAGCACGCTGGCGAGCAGGCTCTGGGCATCGTCCGATTCCACGGTGTGGACGTGCAGGTCGCCGGTGGTCCATTTGCCCGTGGCTGCGGCGGGCGTGGGGTTGACCGGGGTGCTGGGTTCGGTGGGGGTGGTCGGGCCGGACGGCGTGGCCGGGTTCGATACCGGGGCATCGTCGCTGCTGTTGCAGCCGTAGAACAAGGCGGAGACAAGCACAGCTGCCGCGATCCCGATCGCGGAGTGGGTATTACGCATGACAGACTTCCCTGATTTCTAGTTTGAGCGCCGATAGTGCCGGCGACTCATGACAGGAAAGTGATAGTGGTGCGTATTTTCAGAAAATCATTGCGTAGGATGGAACGCCCGCTACAACACCAGCGTGACAGTCGCCATGAAGGTGGAGGTGCTGTCGAGCCGGTTCTTGCTGCTCACCGTCGGCACCCAGCGCAACCCGAACGAGAGCGGATGCTTGCCGCCGAGCTTGGTGTCGTACGTGACGATCGGCCCCATCGCAAAGTCGTGGCCGTGGAAGCCGTGCAGCAGGTCCGCCGTGGGGCCGCTGTCGCCGCCCAGCTGCTGCACCGTGCCCATGACCAGCCCCACGCCCCATGGGCCGAAGCGCTTCACGCCCATCACGTCCAGCGTGAACAGCGGCGCGTTCTGGTAGTCGGTGGCCGTATTGCGCGTGTAGAACTGGAACGCGGCCACGGTGTTGAATTCCAGTCCGTACTGCGGCATCAGGTGGGTGAAGGCCACCTGCGGGATGAAGGTCCAGTTGTTCAGGCTCGGGTTGGCCAGCGCGTCCTTGTTGTACTGGCCGGTGGGCGCCCAGACGTTGAAGCTCAACGCCATGTGGCTGGTCTTGGAGAAGTGATAGCCGGCGATGATCGGGGCGAAGTAGATATCGAACAAGTTCGAAGCCCGGTCCGACGTGCCGGTCGAGAAGGTGCCCAGGGCGCCGCTGGCGCCGGCCGTGGCGTGCACGGTGGTCCAGACATAGGGCAGCGTGAAGCTGGAGGCGAAGTTCCACGCGCCGGGGCCGGTGTCCCAGACCTTCATGGCGGTGGCCAGCGTGAAGGCAATCTTGGCTTCCACACCGAGCGTGGTCCGACCGCCGATGGGCACCTGCCGGTCGCCGCCCACGGAGCCGTTCAGGTAGATCTCGCCGAAGTTGACCACCCAGACCGGCTCGGGCGGCACCACGCCAGCGTTGGCCTGCACGCTGGTGCCAGACACCGGGCGGCCCAGCGCCCCTTCCGTGGCCTGCGCGGCCAGCGGGAGCAGGCCCGCGCCGCACGCCACCGCGCCGTACAGAAGCGACTTCCCGACCATTGATTGCCTCCATCCCGTATCTGCCAGCATGCAGGCATGCTGACAGAATCCGTACGGAATGGAATTCAGTTTTCTCGTCGGCGAGTTGAAACTTTTCAGCGCGGTTGAGCGATGTTCGGCGCCTTTCCGAGACCTCAGACTGCGCCGCGCGTCTCCACGTACAGCGCGTACAGCGAGTGGCTGGACGCCATATAGAGACGGTTGCGCTTGGGGCCGCCAAAGCAGAGGTTCGGGCAGCGTTCCGGCAGGTGGATATGGCCGATGGCCTTGCCCTGCGGATTGAACACCCGCACGCCATCCAGCTTGGCCGGGTCCGCACCGGGCGCCCCGCTGCTGCCCCAGCCCGCCCAGATATTGCCGTCCACATCGCACTTCATGCCGTCCAGCGCGCCGGGGCCGTTGGCGTCGATCAGCTTGGTCTTGTTCGACAAACCGCCGTCCGCCGCCACGTCATAGGCCCAGGCCACGCGGTGCGGCTGCGCGCGCGCCTCGATCACGTAGAGCTTCTTCTCGTCCGGCGAGAAGCACAGGCCGTTGGGGCCGTTGAGATCGGCAATGACCTGCGTAACCGAGTTGTCTTTCGGATCAATCCGATAGACAGCATGCGGCAGTTCTGGCGTGGCCTTGTCCCCCTCCCACTCGCCGGCGATGCCGAAGGGCGGATCGGAGAACCAGAGCGATCCGTCGGACTTGCAGATGATGTCGTTGGGGGAATTGAAGCGCTTGCCCTGGTAGCGATCGGCCAGGACCGTGATGGAACCGTCGTACTCGGTGCGGGTGACGCGGCGCGTCAGGTGTTCGCAGCTGACCAGCCGGCCCTGCCTGTCGCGGCAGTGGCCGTTGCTGAAGTTGGCCGGCTGGCGGAATACGCTCCACTGGTTGGCGGCTTCGTCGTAGCGAATGATGCGGTTGTTGGGGATGTCCGAAAACAGCAGGTAGCGCCCGTCGCCGAACCAGACCGGCCCTTCCACCCAGCGGAAGCCCGTGGCGAGTTGCTCCACGGTCGAACTGTACAGCCGGTATTTGGCGAAGCTGGGATCGAGGATTTCCACCGCCGCGTCGGGATAGCGCTGGCTCGGCTTGAACTCGAACGCCTGGGCGAGGGCCCCGCCGCTGGCTGTAGCCGCTGCGGCCGCTGCGGCCGCGCCGCCGGCTTTCAGCAGCGTCCGCCGGCGCGCGTCGAATGGGGTGTCTTGCATCGTTTTGTCTCCGTCCTCGTTATAGTTATCGGACATCATATGAGAACAAAAGCGGCGCCGCAAGCATTCAGTTGGGGGATGTTGGCGGCAATTGCCTTGAATTGCCCTAGTTGTACGATGACAAAGACATCTTCCCGACGTCGCCCGGCGAGTGGCCCGCCATGCCCACGTCATGAGCACGGGTAACGGACAGTGATAAGGTGAGCGCATCGGCGCGCCGGCCCTCAGTTCCTCATGGCTGCGCGCCCGCACAAGACCTCCAACCTTCCTGATCCACCGGCAGATCCTCATGGCCACCGCCATCCTCCTCGAAAATATCCACGCCAGCGCCCAGCAGATGCTTGGGCGCCACCAGATCGACGTCGCCACGCAGGGCAAGGCCCTCGCCGGCGAGGCCCTTCAGCACGCCGTGCAGGGGCACGAACTGCTTGGCATCCGGTCCGCCACCACGCTCACGGCGGAAACCTTCGCCCAGCCCGGCAAGCTGCTGACGGTGGGCTGCTTCTGCATCGGCACCTCGCAGGTCGACCTCGGCGCGGCAGCCCACGCCGGCATTCCGGTGTTCAACGCCCCGTTCTCGAACACGCGCTCCGTGGCCGAACTGGTGATCGGCCAGGCGATCATGCTGATGCGCCGTATCCCCGAGAAAAGCCGCGCGGCCCATCTGGGCGAGTGGCAGAAATCCGCCAAGGGTTCGTTCGAGATCCGCGGCAAGACCATGGCCGTGATCGGCTACGGCAATATCGGCGCGCAGGTTGGCATCCTGGCCGAAGCCATGGGCATGCGCGTGGTGTTCTACGACATCCGCCCGCGCCTCTCGATCGGCTCGGCCATGCCCGCCCACACGCTGGAAGACGCGCTGGCGCAGGCCGACGTGGTGACGCTGCACGTGCCCGCCACCCCGCAGACGCGCGGCCTGATCAACGCCCGGGCGCTCTCGGCCATGAAGCGCGGCGCCATCCTGCTCAACGCCTCGCGCGGCACGGTGGTGGATATTGCCGCCCTCGCCCAGCATCTGGACGATGGCCACCTGGCCGGCGCCGCCATCGACGTGTTCCCGGAAGAGCCGCGCAGCAACACCGATCCGTTCGTCACGCCGCTGCAGGGCAAGCCCAATGTCATCCTGACCCCGCACGTGGGCGGCAGCACCGAAGAGGCGCAGGAGAACATCGGCGTGGAAGTGGCAACCAAGCTGGCCAACTTTCTGGAAACGGGCGCGACCATCGGGGCGGTGAACCTGCCCGAGATCCAGCCGAACCCGCTCGAGGCCCCGGCGCGCATCCTCAACATCCACTACAACCGGCCCGGCACGCTGTCGCACTTCAACCAGGCGCTGGCCGAGATTGGCGCCAATATCGTGGCGCAGCAGTTGCAGACCGCCGGCGATATCGGCTACGCCATCACCGATATCAGCCTGGTCCCGCCCGCCGGCTGGGCCGAGGCGCTGATGCGTGACGAGGCCTTCATCCGCACCCGCGTGATCGCCGCCTGACATTCGTCGGGCAGCGCTCCTCACCGCCCTCACCGCCCTCACCGCCGCCTCCGGACTTACCCGGAGGCGCCAATGCAGCCGGCGCATGACGTCGATGAAATCGACGGATAGCGGGCTCGCACCCCCTGCAAGGCCGCCCCGCGCGCCCTGTCTCCCGGTCATACTGCGGCAGATGTATTGCCAGCCGGACAACCACGATCCGGCGTGATGAACCCAAGGAGACCACATGCAACGTCGTACCTTCGTCCGCTTCGCCATGGCCGGCGCCGCCGTGGCCGCCACGGGCGCCGGCATCCTGCCGGGCGTCGCCCAGGCCGCCGATGAATTCCCCACCCGCCCGATCCGCCTGATCGTGCCCTACGGCGCCGGCGGCGTGACCGACCAGGTGGCCCGTGCGCTGGCCGATGCCGCCGGGCGCGAGCTGGGCCAGACCATCGTGGTGGAGAACAAGCCGGGCGTCAGCGGCACACTGGGCGCCACGCAGATGGTGACCACCGAGCCGGACGGCTACACCCTCAGCATGGCGCCGGTGGTGATCTTCCGCCTGCCGCACGTGCAGAAGATGCGCTACGACCCGCTCAAGGACCTGACCTACGTGTCGATGATCGCGGACTACAACTTCGCGGTAGCGGTGAAGAAGGACGCCAAATGGCAGACCATGCAGGAGCTGATTGCCGAGGCCAAGGCCGACAAGCGCGGCATCAGCTACGGCACCACCGGCATCTATGGCAGCCAGCATCTGACGATCTCCGAGCTGGCGCGTGTCACCCAATCGAACTGGACCCACGTGCCCTATAAGGGCGACGCCGAGGCCATCACCGCCCTGCTGAGCGGCTCGTCGGACGTGGCGGTGCTGTCCAACACCCTGCTGCCCTATGTGCAGAGCGGCCAGATGCGGGTGCTGGCCACGCTGTCGGAGAAGCGCGCGGCGGACTTCCCGGATGCCCCCACGCTCAAGGAGATCGGCTATCCGGTCTGGTCGAACTCGCCGTTCGGGGTGATCGGGCCGGCCGGCATGAAGCCCGCCGTGGTCAAGCGGCTGGACGAAGCGTTCCGCAACGCGCTCAAGGACCCCAAGTTCCTGAACGTGACGCGCCAGTACGGCATGGTGACCAACTACATGGGCCCGGAGCAGTATTCGGCCTATGCGCAGAAGGCATTCAAGAGCGAGGGCGAGATCATCGCGCGGCTGGCAGCGGCGATGAAGAACCAGTAAGGCAGGATCGGGCGATGGTGGGCCGGGAGCGTCAGAACCGGTCCAGCACGTCCTTGATGCGCGCCTTGCGCAGCTGCGTGGCCGCCGCGAGGTGGTCCGCATCGAGCGTGGCCATCAGGTCGGCATAGACCAGGACCGGCGGCGCCAGGTCTGTGCGGCCCGGTGCCGGCGTCTCCCCGCCTTCCACCGATGGGTCCCAGAACGCTTCCAGCACTTCCACCATGCCGTCCGGGTCGGGCCGCAGCCGGTGTTTCTGGGTCAGCACCTGGAGCGCCGCCGCCATCCGCGCGGGCGCAATATAGAGCGTCTGGCTGGCCGGACGGATGCCGCCGACCATCGCCGCCGCCGCGACCTCGCCACTCCAGTAGCCCTCCAGCTCCGCCGCGTTGACCGCCTGCCACCAGTCGGCCGCCGGCGCGCTGAAGCGGCGCGGCTGCAACCGGTGGCGCAGGATGGTCGGATAGTTGGCCACCCATTCATCGAGCAGCCGGTCCGGCGCGGTCAGGCGGCGTCCCTCGTCCTCGCGCGTCTCCAGCAGCCAGCCGCGCGCGGAGAGGCCGTTGAACACCGCCCCCACCGAGCCCAGCGCAATGCCGCTGACCCGGGCGATCTCCCGGTACGTGGCCTGGAGCAGTTCCGGCTGGCACAGCAGCGCGAACACCATCCGTTGCGAACTCGGATTGCCGCTGATGCGCACGGCGGGCCGCACCACGCTGTCCGGCGGGGTCTGGCCGATGACGAAGACGAACAACTCCGGGGCGTCGAGGAAGGTATTACCAGCCGTGTCGAGGAACTGGAGCCCCATTTCGCGGCATTGCCCGGCCAGCGCCGGCGTCAGGTAGGTGGTAACCAGCAGGCCCGGCGCACGCTCCTGCAACTGGGCGCGCACCACGGAGAGGTCCGCCACCGTGCGCACCGAGCGCCGGCACTCCACCGCGTAGCGATGGGCGGCGTCGCCGCGCCGCAGGGAAATGGCGGCCACCGGCGCCTCGCCGCCCGGATCGCGCCGGCCATGGCGGATGCGGGCCTGCATGCCGGTGGTGCGGTGCAGCGCCACCAGCGCGGCCTCCACCCAGTCGATATCGCCCGCCTTCTGGTCCATGGCTGCGTCCTCCAGGTCGCCGAACGGGAATCGGGAAAGGTAACCCCGATCATGGACCAAAGGACGCCGCTGTTCAACTTTTCGCGCTGTTCAGCCCGGTTGAACAGGCGGCGAAACATGAACATGGCGGGGCGGCTGACCCTGCCCCGGCCGCCCGCATCACACGCCACGCGGCGGCCACCGACAGCCCTGTCAGACAAACGCCGATGCAACGTGCCGGCGTCGCCATCCGAGAATATTGGCAGTCCGCGTGGAGACGGACCTCTCATCATTCGGGAAGCGACCAGGAGCACTTTCACCATGCCGAAGAATTTTCACATCGTGTTGAACGACGGCTTTTGGGATCTGCGCGCCGACGGCGTGCCGCGCGCCATCAGCCGTCACAAGACCCGGGACGAAGCCATCCGGGTGGGCCGGGCGGCGGCGGCACGCCTGAAGGTCTCGCTGCGCGTGGAGGACGAACAGGCTGAGGAAGCCGAAGCGGTAGCAGAGGTGGCAGAGGTGGCAGAGGGGCAGGCCGATACGTCCGGCGGCCCCCCCAAGTTCCAGACGGATTGCGGGATTGCGCGCATGGCTGCGGCCTGACCCGCGTCCAGGCCCGTCCAGGCCCGTCCAGCCCCATCCCTCCCTGTGACAACGCCCCCTCGGGGGCGTTTTTGCGTTGGGGAGGCGTGTCAGGAGCGGTTGTCCACCGGCGGCGCATCGGGGTCCCGGCTGCCCGGGTCGTGGAGGTCCTGCTCGCCCACGCCGGGCGGCGCATTGCCCCGCCCTTCCTGCTTGCCCCGCTCCTCCAGCGGGTTTGATTGCGGGCCCGACTGCGGACTGGACTGCGGGCTGGACTGCGGGCCCGACTCCGTGCTGGGCTGCGGGGCCTGCGGGTTGTCGCCGCGCTGGCCAGCATCGGCGCCGATCGCATCATGGGCGCGACGGCGGTCCCGATTGCGCCGGCGGCGCGTTCCTGCATAGGCGAATGGCATGGGCGTCTCCTTCTTCTTGCTGTGATGCGGATGGTCGTCCTGCGTTGCAACGTCCGGCTTGGGTGTCTCCGTCTCCGCTAGCGGCCTGCCCCGGTGCGGTCAGGCGCCACGCGGACGCGGTTCTCCACGGCGCGCACGCCGGGAATGTGGTCGATGGTGTCCTCGATGCGCGCGCGGTCTGCGCGGGTGCCGATGGCGCCTTCCAGCGTCACCTCGCCTTCCCGTACGGTCAGCGACACCTCGCTGACATCGATCCCGCTGCGCCAGAGGCATTCGCAGAGCAGGTCCTGCAGCGACGCATCGGAGCGCACGCGCGTGGCGCGCTGGCTGCCGGGCGCCGGGTTCAGTTCAGTCATGGTGGCTCCTGATTTGGGGGGACCGCCGCATCGCGGCGCGCTGCGGCGTCGCGATGCGGTACCGGCGGTCAACCAGACGCTCGGGTCGATGCTCAGGTCGATGCTCGGGTCGATGCTCAGGTCGATGCTCAGGTCGATGATTTCCCCGGCGTGGTCGAGCCAAGGTGCTGCTCAATCGCGGGCGCCTTGCCGCTCTTGCCGGCCTCCAGCCCGCCCGTATAGCTGCTGGCGGAGGATCCGGTGGCGCTCCCCGAGCTGCTCATCCCGCTGAGGCGGCTGCCGGATTGGGTGCCCGATTGCCTGTCCGATTGCCTGTCCGATTGGCTGCCGGACTGGGCAGCCCCCTCGCGCTGGACCCGCAACTGGTTCTGCACGTCCTTCACGCCGAACACGTCGTCGGCCATATCCTCGATGCGGTACTTCTGCTGGCGGTCCATCACCGAGCCGCTCAGGGTGACCACGCCGCCTGACACCGTCACCTCCACGTCGCGGACGTTGAGGCGGCCGCTGTGGGTCAGGCGCTCGCAGAGGTCTTCGCGAATGCGTTCGTCGGAGCGCTGGTAACCCTTGGGCGCCACGCGCTGGGCACGCGCCGCCGCCGAGCCGCCCGCCCCGCCATGGCCGCGATTGAGAGAACTGCGCTCATTGGCGCCGGTGAACTGCTCGTAAGCCCGGTCGTCGCGGTCATACCCGGCCCGGTCGAAGCCTGCCGAGCGGTTGGCGCCGCCGTAGCCGCCGTAGCCGCCGTAGCCGCCGTACCCCCGTGAGCCGGAGGCCGGCCCACCCCAGTTGCGGGTGCCCTGCTGACCGCCGGACGTTTCGTAATCGGACACGCCATAGGCCCCGGGATAGTGAGTGCGCATGTCCGGCGAACGACTCGGCTCCTCCCACGGTGCTCCGCTGCTGCGCGACGTGTTGGGCCACTGCCCGCTCATCTGGCGGCTGCGCTCCTGCATGCGGGGGGACTGCTCCTGCATGCGCCGGTTCTGCTGCTGGCTTTCCCAGCCGCCGCGCGCGCGGCCCTGGCTCCAGTCCTGCCCGCCCCTCGGGCTGCGGCCCTGGCGCCATTCATCTCTCGCACTCCCTTGCTGGCTCGACCATTCACTGCCACGTCCCGCACGGCCTTCCTGATGCCAGTCGCCCCAGCGCTCGCGCTCGCCCGCGCCGACGAAGCGCTCGCGGGATCCGCGCTGCTGGCCTTCGCCATATTCGCCATAGCGGTCTTCGCCATAGCCACTGGGGCCGCCCAGATCGCGCCCGCCGCCGGGGTTCCAGCCCTCGCCAGCGCGGTTGCCGCCGTAGCGGTGGGCTTCCATGCGGCGCGGCTCGCCGCCATAGCCGCTGCGCTGGCCGTAGAGGGACGAAGACGATGGATCGTCACCATAACGTTCACGCTCGCCCCGGCTGCGCTCGTTCTGCTCATTGCCGTAGCGCTCGGCCTGACCCTGATAGCCGCCGTAGCCGCTTCCCGTCCGCACGGAGGATTCCTGCGACGATGACCGGTCAGCACCTTGCTGGCCGCTGCCCTGCCAGTTGTTCTGCCAGTCGTTGCCGCCGCCCTGCTGCTGGCTGGCGCGTCCTTGCCAGTCCGAGCCGCCGCCTTGTTGCGGGTTCCCTTGCTGCTGATGGGACAGCCAGCCGCCGCTGTCGGCCTGTTGCTGGCGCTGCGCCTGCCAGTGGTTGCCGCCCTGATTCTGCCAACCGGCGCGCTGGGCGCTGCTGCGTTGGTCGCGTTGGTCGTCGGTGTTGCGATCGTCGTCGCGGTCACTGCCGTTGCCGCCCGAGGCGCGGTCGTCAGACCCGCCGCCCCCGTAGTTGCCCCTGTTGTTGCCCTGGTTCATGTCGATCTCCGGTTGATCGTCGATCGCGGCGCTGTCGTGCCGCGCCACGCGGTTGCCTTTGACCAGGGACGCAAATTCCATACCGCACGCTGCAACGGGGCTCGTGCGCTCCACGGCGCACGCCGGGCGTGCTCGCCCCGTCCCCCTTTTACATGCCGATATAAAAGGTGCAAAAGCCTGCACCGGCGCGGCGGGCAAGTAGTCGATGTCCTACATGTGTTTCAGGCATCGCCCCCAAGTGGCCGGCGGCCGTCCCGAATATCGTGGAAGTACCGTGAGGACACAATCTTGGAGAAACCAACATGAAACGCACGCTTACCGCCACCGCCCTCGCCCTCAGCGCACTGATCGCGATGCCCGCCATGGCCCAGGGGGGCGGCCAGGCCCCCGTCTCGCCGAACGTGCCGAACCCCAGCGCACCCCCGGCCCCGGAAGGCCCCAGCACGCAGCGCGGCACGCTGCCTTCCGCCACCCAACCCGGCGGCAGCGGCACGATGAGCAGCGGCTCGACCATGCAAAAGGACAGCACCACGACCAAGAAGGATTCCACGGCACGCTCGAAGAAGCCGCGCGAGCAAGGCGCCCCGGCCGTGCCGACCGCCGATGCGCCATCCGGCCCGAAGGGTGATTCGCCGGACCCGGCCCCGGGCACCAAGCGCTAATTCTCAACCAGCCCGCCGACCGGCCCCGCGCCGCCCAACTGCGTCTTGCAGCGGGGCGGCGCTTTGGCGCTTGCGCGTGGTGCACGTATTGCGCGGCTTGCATGCGTGCAAGACTGATCTGCACGAAATTTCAGGGAGATATGGATCGGCCTTTCGTCCCGGAGCGGCTGCGGTCTCCTACAGTGAGACATGACAAGACAACCGCAAGGACATGACGGAGACGTTGATGGATGCATTGACTACTACACTCGCCCGATTGAGCCAACATGCCCAGTCGTGCGCAGAGTCGTTGTCCGCCGTGGTCGCCGCGGCGTCTGACCCGCAGATGCGCGCCGTGCTGGCCCATCGCGCGAATATGCAGCGCTGTGCGGCGGCCGAACTCGCCGTCCGGGCCGGGGCCACGCTGGGCGACGGACACGGTACTTTGCACGGCGCTTCCGTGCCCCCGCCGCGCCGCGACGCGCCGGGCAGCGCCGGCATGCCCTCGGCGGACGCCGGCGAGTTGCTGCTGCTGCGCCACGCGGCACAACAGGCGGGCCGAGCGGCCAGCGCCTATGGCGCGCTGCTGCGCGAGCCGATCGACGACCCGGACCTGCGGCTGCTGCTTGCGCACTACTACCGGGGCGCGACAGAATTGCAACGGCTGCTGGAACAGCGTGTGGCCGAGTTCTCCCCGGCGCGGGCTGCGGGCATGGCCTCCCGGCGCATGAGTCCGCCGGTACATTAGACGGTAGAAGGAAGACGGGAGCGTCCTAGCCTTGCGGATAGGCGGCGTGCAGCAGCCCCGCCTGGCGCGGCGCGGTCAGTTCCTGTTGCGGCTGGTACGGCCGGATCACCAACGCCACGTAATCGTCGTTCTTGGGCGACACCACCAGATACACCAGACCCGACATGACCAGGGCCACCTCGCCCAGTTGCGCAGCGATGCGCGCGGCAATGAAGCGCTGGAGCAGCACCGGGTCCACCGTGGCGTCGATGGCGAGCGCAGCCGTGCAGATCGTCATCAGGCATTGTTCCACGGCGCGGCAGACCACCACCACCTCGTCGATGGCGTACCCGGTGTGGGCCGCGCGCACGAGCACGGAAATGCCCTCGCTGGTGGTAGCGCGATGCCAGCCGGGTTTGGCGCGGAAATCGGGCAGCGTGAGGCGAGACCCAGCGCCCGTGGCCACCGCGTTGAACTGGTGGGCGAAGTCGCGCGGACTGATCGAGAGGAGTTGTTTTTCCACGGGCGTGGAGGAGACGGCCACCGATGAGGCGAGGCTCATCGTCACCAGGATGCCGGACAAGTTCATCGTGATCTCCCTGGCTGACGCCCGGCGGTGCCCTGCACCGCGTGGGTCACGCAGCCCACCATCCCTGAGCAATTGGCATTCCAGCCTCTGGCGGGCGGTCTGCATGACGCATGTGTGTCGCGGTCCCCTGCCTGGAACTATAGGCGGCGGCGGGTCTTGGTGAAAACCCTCGTCCGTGCCGTAGCGCATGCTGGCCGCCCTGCCGCGCGGGATGTGCCGACTGGCATGCAACTTGCCGCCCTTCCGAGTCGAAGGACATGTGAAAACGATCATCAGGAGCCCCATCATGAGCAAAAGGTCCCGCCATCCGCATGACACGCCGGCCCGACAAGCGGACCAGACCGGCGCCAGCGACCCCGCAAGCATCCCGAGCACGCTCGACCCCAACCTCGACACCGATGCCGGCGACCTGGAACGCGAACTGGAACTCGAAATGGGACAGACCGAGCGCGACCTCCACGTTGCCACCGAGGAAGACAACCCCGAGGACGAGATCTCTGAGGAAGTACAGCGCGCCGCCGAATCCCTGCCGTCCGACACCCCGGTCGACCGCGCCGACCAGACCGACAAGCGCATGGAGAATCCGCCCAACGGCAGCGATCTGTAGGTCGCCCTCCCGGCCATGAAACCCGCCATGAAAAATGCCCCGGCGGACCGGGGCATCGTATTGGGCGTGGGACCGGCTTATTCCGATGCCAGCACGCCATATGGGCGGATGTGGAGCTTGTTGATCACATCCGTCACGCCGAAGGTGTCATCGGCGATGTCTTCCACCTCGTACTTGATGCGCCGGTTGTCCACCGAGCCGGTCAGGGTGACGATGCTGCCCATGACGGTGACATCCACCTCGCTCACGTCCAGCCCAGACTCATGGGCCAGCCGTTCACAAAGTTCCTCGCGGATGCGCTCGTCGCTGCGCGTGTAGTTCTTCGGCCCCACCCGGCGCGAATAGCCATAGGGCGACCGCTCCTGCCCGAATGACTGGTCGCCGCGTGAACGCTGGCGGTAGTTGCGGCCGGCGTCTGCCTCGTAGCCGCGCTGGGGCTGGTAGGGCTGGGAGGGCTGGGAGGGCTCGTGCGGCGGATAGGAGTCGGCGCCCCGGGCGGGCTCTGCCGGGGAGCGCGAGGCGGCCTGATAGCCATCCTCATAGCCGCTGCTGTAGGCGCTGACGTAGCCCCGGTTGTGGGGCGCGCTCTCGTCGCGGTTCTCGTCGAAGGTGGAGCGGGCCGGATAGTAGACCGGGCCCCCACGCGCCTGGTTGCCCTGGCGACCCCACTGGCTCCCCTCCGTGCGGCCGCGTCGCCAGGCGCCGCCATCACGCACGCTGTCTTCGGGCGCGTTCCAGGCGTTGTCGCTGGCGTCGTAGGGATTGCGGTCGCGCGTGTTGCCGTACCGGCCGCCCGACAGGTCCCGTCCCCGCCAGTTCCGATCATCGCCCGGTACGTGACCGTAGCCTTGCTCCGAGCCGCCGTAACGCTGGTCCGGCCACCGGCGTTGGCCATAGTCGTCTGATCGCTTCATTGCGTTCCTCCATGGACTGGGGCGCGAGTCGCGGCCCCGATACGGAAGAAACGGCAAGTTTCATACCGAGCCCGGCGGGCGCTCGGTGTGGCGAATAATTCACTCACGGCATGCAGTTTCTACAAGCCGTGCGCGCACAAAGCGGCGCCGCTTATTTCCCGCCTATTTGCCGCTTACTTGCCGGTGGCCCGCATGGCGGCGCTGTCCGCGCTGTCCGCACTTTGCGGCGTCACCAGCCGCAGGCCGCTGGCGATGGCCGCCAGCCCGGCAAAGCCGGCGCCGAGCGACAGCGCCAGAGTCGGGCCATGTTCGCCGGCGATGCTGAAGGACAGCGCCACCAGCGCAGCGCCCATGGCCTGGCCGATCAGGCGGGCCGTGGCAATCACCCCGCTCGCACCGCCCGAGCGCTCGCGCGGTGCGCTGCCCATCAACGCCTTGAGGTTCGGCGACTGGAAGAAGCCAAAACCAGCCCCACAGATCGCCATGCGGATGCCGATGTTCAGCGCGCTGGCGTCCGCCGGCATCATCGCCAGCGACGCCATGCCGGCCGCCATCACGGCCAGCCCCACCCCGCCGAGCAGGCCGGGCGGATAGCGGTCAGACAGGCGCCCCGCCAGCGGCGCCATCAGGGCCACCACGGCAGACCAAGGGGTGAGCAGGAAGCCGGTTTCCACCGGGTTGCGCCCCAGCACATGCTCGAAATAGAACGGCAGCGACACAAAGGCCAGCCCCTGCGCGGCAAACGAGCAGACGGCGGTCAGCGTGGAGAGCGCGAACATTGGCCGGCGGAAGAGGTCCACCGGCAGCATCGGCGCCGGGTGGCCGCGCTCGCGGCGCAGCAGCAGCACGAAAGCGATGGCGAACACCGCGGCGGCAGCCACCACGTATTCCACTGGCTCGCGCTGCACGCCCTCGCCGAGCGCGAAGATCAGCGCCGCGAAGGTGATGACGTTGAGCACGGCCGCCACGGGGTCGAAGCCATGCGTGCTGCGCTTGCTTTCCGGCAGCGAGCGCCAGCCGATCGACAGCGCCAGCAGCCCGATCGGCAGGTTCACGGCGAACAGCCACGGCCAGGTGCCGAACGAGAGAATGACGGATGCCACGGTCGGCCCGACGGCGAACGACACTCCGACGATCAGCGCGTTCAGCCCCAGCCCGCGCCCGAGCCGGTGCATCGGAAAAATCGCGGAAATCAGCGCCGTGTTCACGCTCATGATGGCGGCGGCGCCGATGCCCTGCAGCGCCCGCGCGGCAGCCAGCGACGGCAGTGACCACGCCATCGCGCAGATCACCGAGGAGATGACAAAGACGATGACCCCGCTCAGGTACATGCGCCGATGACCGACGATGCCGCTCAATGCGGCAAACGGCAGCAGCGTGGCCACCATCGCCAGTTGGTAGGCGTTGATGATCCAGACCGAGGCCTGCGGGGTACTGCGCAAGTCCGCCGCGATGGCCGGCAGCGCAGTGTTGGCGATGGCCGTATCGAGCGTGGCCAGCGCTACCGCGATCATGATCGCCGCCATGCCGCGCTTCTCGCGCGGCGTCATGGCGTTGTCGAGCGGGGGCTGCGTGGCGGGATTGGGCTGCGCGGAGGACGGCTGGCTGGCGGGGGTCTGCACGGTCGGATACCAGTAGGGGCGATCGGGGGCGAAGGCGCCGGACCGGCTTGACCCCATCGGGGGCCGTCCTTGTCGCCAAATCGAGACAATACGGGAAAACGCGCGGGCCTGCTGAAGGCGCCTCAGCGTCCGCTTAATAGATCAGGGGGAAGTTGCCGGGAGATCGCAGCCGATGGGGAGGGGTTCCCCACCGTTACGGACGCGATGTCAGCGAGATACTGGATAAGTCAACGAATCAGCACCAACGAATCAGTACCGCATCTGCACGTCGTCCACGCGGTTGGTGCGCGTGTTGAACAGGCAGGTGTAGCGGAACGACATGGCCGCGTCGGAAGCATCGGGCTCGAAGGTGCCCTCGCCGTTAACGCCGGTCTGCGTACTGCTCTGCTGATAGATCCGCTCGCGGTCCGGCATCATCATCACGCTGCCGGGCTTCGGATAGCGCTGCTTGACCGCGCTGGTCACGGCTTTTTCGCAGGCGTTGCCGGCGGCTTCCATCTGCGACCGGCTCAGGCCACCGGCAGCGCCATAGGCGCCGCCCGGCGCTGGCGTGATCGTGGTGGCGGGTGGCGCCGGCATCCGCTGCGGTGGCGCCGGAGGCGGCGTGGTGCAGGCCGCCAGCAAGGCGACCGTGACCAGCCCCAGGCTGGCCGCCGGCAAAGCAGAGGAACGGAAACAGAAGCGGGAGAAAAAGCGTGACGAAAAACGGGGCATCGGGTCGGTTCCGGTATCGACTACGGACCGTCGGATGACGGGGATATCGGAACGACTCTATGCCAGGAATGCAGTGGGAGCAACCCGGATGACGTCGCTTTCGTCACTTTCGACCTTATTCGACCTTATTCGACCTTATTCGACCGTCATTAGACCGCAATCCCCCGCTTTTCCCGCTCGGCGCCTTCTTGTGGTTCGCGCGCCAGCACTGGCACAAGCGCCGCGCCCGTGTGGCTCGCCGCGATTCGCGACAGCGCCTCCGGGTCCGCCGCACCAACGATCGTCCCGCCGGCCGCCCCGCCTTCCGGGCCGAGGTCGATGATCCAGTCCGCTTCGGCAATCACGTCGAGGTCATGCTCGATCACCACCACGCTGTGGCCGCCATCGGTCAGCCGGTGCAACACGCGAATCAGCCGCGCCACATCGGCCATATGCAGGCCCACGGTCGGTTCGTCCAACACGTACAGCGTGTGCGGCGCCTTCTGGCCCCGGCGCGTGATGTCGTCGCGCACCTTCGACAGCTCCGTCACCAGCTTGATCCGCTGTGCCTCCCCGCCAGACAGCGTGGGCGATGGCTGCCCCAGCGTCAGGTAGCCCAGGCCGACATCCTTCATCAGTTGCAGCGGATGGGCGATCTGCGTGATGGCGCCGAAGAACTCCACCGCCTCGTCGATCTCCATGGTCAGCACTTCGCCGATGTTCTTGCCGCGCCAGGTCACCGCCAGCGTCTCGGGGTTGAAGCGCTGGCCGTGGCAAACATCGCAAGGCACCTTCACATCGGGCAGGAAGCTCATGCCGATGGTACGCACGCCCTGCCCCTCGCAGGCCGGGCAGCGCCCCTCGCCGGTATTGAACGAGAAGCGCGAGGCGCTGTAGCCGCGCGCCTTGGCCTCCAGTGTTTCCGCAAACATCTTCCGGATCGCGTCCCAGACCCCGATATAGGTGGCCGGGCACGAGCGCGGCGTCTTGCCGATGGGGGTCTGGTCCACCTCCAGCACGCGGTCGATGGACTCCCACCCGGTGATCGACGCGCAACCATGCCACGCATGTTCCACATTGAGCGTACGCGTCGCCGTGGGCTTGCCCGCCTTCTCGGCGGCGGCACGCGCCCGGCGCGTGGCTGGCGACGACATCACCGAGCGCCCCACGGCGTCCAGCAGGTTGGTCATCAGCACGTCCCGCGCGAGCGTGGACTTGCCCGAGCCTGACACCCCGGTAATCGCCACCAGCCGCGCCAGCGGAATCCGCGCCGTGACATGGCGCAGGTTGTGCAGATGGGCGCCCTCCACCGTCAGCCATTGCGCCGGCTCGGCTTCCCGGCCCGCACGCGCCGGCCGCACCGCGCGGCGCGGCTGGAGCGGGTGGATGATCGGCCGCGCCAGGAACTGGCCCGTGGTGGAGTCCGGCGCGGCAGCCAGCGCCGCCACGCCGCCCTGCGCCACGAGATGGCCGCCGCGCTTGCCAGCGCCGGGGCCAATATCGATGATGTGGTCGGCACGGCGGATGGTGTCCTCGTCATGCTCCACCACGACCAGCGTATTGCCCTTGTCGCCAAGCTTGCGCAGGGCGTCCAGCAGGATCTGGTTGTCGCGCGGATGCAGGCCGATGGTCGGTTCGTCCAGCACGTAGCACACGCCCTGCAGGTTGCTGCCCAGTTGCGCCGCCAGGCGGATGCGCTGCGCTTCGCCGCCCGAAAGGCTCGGCGCGGCCCGGTCCAGGCTCAGGTAGCCCAGCCCCACTTCCTCCAGGAATTGCAGCCGGCTGGCGATTTCCGACACCACGTCACGCGCAATCTCGGCGTCGCGGCCTTTCAGCCGCAGGCCGTCCACCCAACGCCGTGTATCGGACACGGTCCATTGGGCGACGTCCGTAATCGCGCTGGCCTCGAAGGTCACCGCGCGCGCCACCGGGTTCAGCCGCGTGCCGCTGCAATCTGCGCACGGCGTATCGCCCACGCCTTCCGGTTCCTGCTCCTCGGACGGCAGGCTCTGCTCGCGCCCACGGTTGTCGTCGGCGCCAAGCACCGTGTCGTCGAAGGCCGCGCGCTGCTCGCGTGTCAGCGCCAGCCCCGTGCCCACGCAGGTGGTGCACCAGCCGTGCTTGCTGTTGTACGAGAACATGCGCGGATCGAGTTCCGGGTAGCTCGTGCCGCAGACCGGGCAGGCGCGCTTCGTCGAAAAAACCTTGGTTTCGCCGACGTGGCCCGTGCCACGGCCACCGTGGATGGCGTCTTGCAGCCCGTCCAGCGGTGCCAGCAGGTGCATCACGCCCTTGCCCACCTCCAGCGTCTGGTCCAGCAGCGCGCGCAGCGCCGCCTCGTTATCCGCCGAAATCACGATGTCGCCCACCGGCAGCTCGATGGTGTGCTCGCGGAAGCGGTCCAGGCGCGGCCAGGGGTCCACGGGCAGGAACTCGCCGTCCACGCGCAGGTGGGTGTTGCCGCGCGCCTTGGCCCATTTGGCCAGATCCGTATAGACACCCTTGCGGTTCACCACCAGCGGCGCCAGCAGGCCCACGTGCTGGCCGCGATGGTCGCGCAGCAGCTGCGCCACGATGGACGCCGCGCTCTGCGATGTCACCGGCGCGCCGTCATGCACGCAGTGCTGGATGCCGAGCTTCACGTACAGCAGGCGCAGGAAGTGCCAGACCTCGGACGTGGTCGCCACCGTGCTCTTGCGGCCACCGCGCGACAGCCGCTGCTCGATGGCCACCGTCGGCGGAATGCCATAGACCGCGTCCACCTCCGGCCGCCCGGCCGGCTGCACGATCGACCGCGCATAGGCGTTCAGCGATTCCAGATAGCGGCGCTGGCCCTCGTGGAACAGGATGTCGAAGGCCAGCGTGGACTTGCCCGACCCCGAGACGCCCGTGATCACGTTGAACTTCCCGTGTGGGATATCGACATTCAACGATTTCAGGTTGTGCTCGTGCGCGTTGACGATGCGCACCACCCCCTCGCCCTCGATGGCCCGGCGCGCGCGTTTGGCCTGCAACGCGGCTTGCAACGGCAGGCCGTGCCCGGCCATTTCGGCGCGCTCGGCGGCCAGCGTGCCGGCCTCGCCCATCGCCTGGTCATATTGGATCAGCGCATGGCCGGTATGCGAGTGTTCGCAACCCTTGACGTCCTCGGGCGTGCCCACGCACAGCACCTCGCCGCCAGCGTCGCCGCCCTCCGGCCCAAGGTCGATCAGCCAGTCCGCCGCGCGAATCACGTCCAGGTTGTGCTCGATCACGATCAGCGAATGGCCGCCGTCCAGCAGCTTGCCGAACGCGCGCATCAGCTTGGCGATGTCGTCGAAATGCAGGCCGGTGGTCGGTTCGTCGAACATGAA
Source organism: Cupriavidus sp. 2KB_3 (assembly GCF_052115685.1). Classification (NCBI taxonomy): domain Bacteria; kingdom Pseudomonadati; phylum Pseudomonadota; class Betaproteobacteria; order Burkholderiales; family Burkholderiaceae; genus Cupriavidus; species Cupriavidus sp. 2KB_3. The sequence continues at coordinate 53,219 of NZ_JBFRHD010000011.1, read as the reverse complement.
CAGCCGCCGGGGCAGGATCACCGCTTTGCGGTTCTTCACCGGCTGGGCCTGCGCGGTCTCGGCCAGGAAGCCGGCCAGCTTGAGCCGCTGGGCCTCTCCGCCGGACAGCGTCGGCACGGGCTGGCCCAGCTTCACGTATTCCAGGCCCACGTCGGCAATCGGCGCCAACACGCGCAACACCGCGGCATCGTCGGCGAATAGCGCCGTGGCCTCGCTGACGGTCAGTTCCAGCACGTCGGCCACGCTGAGCTGGCGCGGTGGCTGGCCGCGCACGGCGCGGGCGATCTTCACCTCGAGCACCTCGGCGCGGTAGCGCGTGCCGTCGCAATCGGGGCAGCGCAGGTAAACGTCGCTCAGGAACTGCATCTCCACGTGCTCGAAGCCGGAGCCGCCGCAGGTTGGGCAGCGCCCATCGCCCGAATTGAAGCTGAAGGTGCCGGCCGTGTAGCCGCGCTGGAGCGCCAGCGGCGCGCGGGCGAACAGCTTGCGGATCTCGTCGAACGCACCCACGTAGCTGGCCGGGTTGGAGCGCGCGGTCTTGCCGATGGGCGACTGGTCCACGAAGACCACGTCGTCCACCTGCTCGGCGCCAATCAGGTCGCGGAATGCGCCCGGGGACTCGGTGGCCTTGCCGAAATGGCGCGCCATGGCCGGGTACAGCACGTCCTGCAGCAGCGTGGATTTGCCCGAGCCGGACACGCCGGTCACGCACACCAGCCGGTTTAGCGGAATCTCCACGCTGACATCGCGCAGGTTGTGCTCGGTGGCGCCTTCCAGCCGGAGGCGCGGGGTGTCCGCATCGACCTTGCGTGGCTGCCAGTGCGACGCATCCGTCACAAGGCGCCGACCACCGAGGTAGTCGCCCGTCAGCGTGCGTTCATGGCGGATGGCCGCCGGCGTGCCGTCGAAGACGATCTCGCCGCCGCGCTCGCCGGGGCCGGGGCCCATATCGATCAGGCGGTCGGCCGCCAGCATCACCGAGGGGTCGTGCTCCACCACCACCAGCGTGTTGCCGGCGTCGCGGAGGCGGTGCATCGCCTCCACGATCCGGTTCAGGTCGCGCGGATGCAGGCCGATGCTCGGCTCATCGAGCACAAACAGCGTGTTGACCAGCGAGGTGCCCAGCGCCGTGGTCAGGTTGATCCGCTGCACCTCCCCGCCAGACAGCGTGCGGCTCTGGCGGTCCAGCGTCAGGTAGCCCAGGCCCACGTCGCACAGGTACTTCAGCCGCGTGCGCACCTCGGCCAGCAGCAGCTTGAGGGCGTCGTCGAGCAAGGCGCTCGGCAGCGTCAGATCGTCGAAGAAGCGGCGGATGCGGGCAATCGGCATCAGCATCAGGTCGTGCACGGTCAGGCCCGGCAGGGCCTCCAGCTGGGTGCGGTCCCAGTCCACGCCGCGCGGCAGGAAGCGGTGGTCCGGCTGGAGCACGGCGTCGGCATTGGCCTTGTCGCCCAGGCGCCAGAGCAGCGATTCGGTCTTGAGGCGGGCGCCGCCGCAGGTTTCGCACGGTGTGTAGCTGCGGTACTTCGACAAGAGCACGCGGATGTGCATCTTGTACGCCTTCGACTCCAGGTAGTTGAAGAACCGCATCACGCCGTACCACTGCTTGTTCCACTGGCCGTTCCAGTCCGGCGAGCCGTGGATGACCCAGTGCTGCTCGGCCTCGCTGAGCTGGTTCCACGGCAGGTCACGCGGAATGCCGGCGCGGGCGGCGTAGCGCATCAGGTCGTCCTGGCATTCCTTCCAGGCCGGCGTCTGCATCGGCTTGATCGCGCCGTCGCGCAGGGACTTGCGGCTATCGGGAATCACCAGGCCCAGGTCCACGCCGATGACCCGGCCGAAGCCCCGGCAGGTCTCGCAGGCGCCATAGGCGGAATTGAACGAGAACAGCGCCGGCTGCGGGTCCGCGTAGCGGATATCGCTTTCCGGGCTGTGCAGGCCGGTGGAGAAGCGCCAGACCGGGCCATCGCCGGCATCCGTCACCACGTTCACGCTGACGCGCCCGCCGCCGCGCTTGAGCGAGGCTTCGATGGCTTCCACGGCGCGGGCCTTCTCTACATTGGCGATGCGGAAGCGGTCTGCCACCACATCCAGCACCTTGCGGCTGCCGGTGGCGGACTCGACCACGCGCTGGCCGTGCACGCGCGTGTAGCCGCTGACGGACAGCCATTGCGCCACCTCTTCCTCGGTGGCCGAGGCCGGCAGTTCCACGGGGAAGGTCACCACCAGCCGGGCATCGGCAAACGGCGCACCGGGCGCGGTGCGGGCGGCCAGTTCGGCGTAGATGGTCTCGGGCGAGTCATGCCGCACCGGCAGGGCCGTCTGGCGGTCGAACAGTTCGGCGGCCCGCGCGTAGAGCAGCTTCAGGTGGTCGTTCAGCTCGGTCATCGTGCCGACGGTGGACCGCGAGCTGCGCACCGGGTTGGTCTGGTCGATGGCGATGGCCGGCGGCACGCCGTCCACCTTGTCCACCTGCGGGCGGTCCATGCGGTCCAGGAACTGGCGCGCGTAGGCGCTGAAGGTCTCCACGTAGCGGCGCTGGCCTTCCGCGTAGAGCGTATCGAAGACCAGGCTGGACTTGCCCGAGCCCGAGGGGCCCGTCACCACGGTCATCTGGCCCGTGTGCAGGTCAAGGTCGATATTCTTGAGATTGTGCTGACGGGCGCCGCGGATGCGGATCAGGCCATGGTCGGACAATTTTGCCTCGCAAATCAATGAGTTAAGCGCAATGCAGGGGGCGATTGGACAGCCAGAGCCCACCATCGTACTCCGATCGGCTCGGCGATTTACGATGGCTTGGCGGGTCCCGGCAGGGTCTCGTGTGGCGCTACTATACTGTATAAACGTACAGTGCGTGGAGCGCGGTGGCTGCGGCAGAGTGCGCAGCGGCGGGCGATGGGAAATCCGGGCGGGGGATGGCTAACCCAGCCGGTAGGCCAGCGCGACGATGATCGGGCCGAGTACGGGAAGCATCACATTGGCGATGGCATAGGTCACCGTGTAGCCAAGCAGCGGCACCGAGCTCTGGCTGGCCGCCAGGATGGCGCTGATCGCCGGCGTGCTGACGTGCTGTCCGGCGATGGCGCCAATCAGCAACGGGCCCTCGATCTTCAGGAACATGTGGCCGATCCACAGGGACAGGCAAGCCGGCACCAGCGACACGGCAAGGCCCACCAGCGGCAGCATCGCGCCATGCTCGCGCACCAGCGTCATGGCATCGGGGCCCGCCGACAAGCCCACGCTGGCGACGAATACCGCGAGCCCAAGGTCCTTCAGCAACTGGACGCCCGCCGGCGGCATGTCACCCAGCCCGGGCCGCTTGAAGTTGATCCAGCCGAACACCAGCCCGCTCAGCAGTGCCCCGCCACCGCTGCCGAGCGAGATCGGAACCCCGTACACCGTCGCCGACAGCATGCCCACCAGCAAGCCGAGCAGAATCCCCGTGCAGAGGAAGACGAGATCGGTGGTGTCCACGTGCCGCACGGCCGTGCCAAGTTCCTGCGCCGCCGCGCCCAGCGCCGGATCCGTGCCCACCAGGGTCAGGCGATCGCCATGCAGCAGCTGCGTCGCCGGCGTGATCGGCAGGCTCATGCCGGAGCGCATGATCTGCTGGACCCAGACGAAGCGAAGGTGCCGTTGCGTGGCCATCCGGGCGAGATCGCCCAGCGTGCGGCCGTTGAGACCGGGCTTGTTGACGATCACCTGGCGCTCGTCGAGCTGGAGCACATCGTGGTGGGCCGCCGGCGGCAACACCTCCACGCCAACCCGTTCGCCCGCATTGACCAGCCGCTCGCGCACGCCGATCAGGGCGACGATGTCGCCGGCCTCGATCTTCTGGTCCGGATCCGCTGAGAGGGATTCATCGCCGCGAAACAGACCCGCGACGAGGGTGCGCCCGCCAATCTGGCCTTCGAGCTGGCCGACGGTCAGCCCGGCCGCCCCTTCGGCACGATAGGCGCGCCCCACCAGGCGCGGCAGCGCCGGCTGCGTGGCCACGTCGTCGTCCGAGGCGGCCTCCAGCCGGGTGGCGAGCTCGCGGGACGCCGTCTTCAGGTTGAGCCGCAGCAGCGCGGGCGCAACCTGACTGGTGAAGAAGACAATGCTGACGAGGCCGACCAGATAGGTCAGCGTGTACGCGGTGGCGATGTTCGATTCCATCCGCGTCGTTTCCGCCTCGCCCAGGCCGAGGTGCTTGAGCGCTTCGGCCGCCGTGCCGACCACGGCCGATTCGGTCGCGGCGCCGGCCGCGAGCCCTGCCGCAGTACCGGGGTCCAGGCCCATCATCCGCGTGGCAGTGAGCACGATCGCGATGACGGCAATCGCCTCGATCAGGGGCAGCACCATGAACCGCAGGCTGGAGCGGTTCAGGTTGGCGAAGAACTGCGGGCCGCCGGAATAGCCCATCGCGAAGATGAACAGCGCGAAGGCCACCTCCTTCAGCTCGCCGTGGAGCTGGCAGCCGGTCTGCCCGATCAGCAGCGCAACGATCAGCGTGCCGCACACCCCGCCGAGCCCGATCGGCCCGATCTTGAGCTTGCCGACCGCATAGCCCAGCCCGACGGTCACGAACAGGACCGCCATGGGCACGTCGTTGAAGACTCCGACCGAACATTGCATGGTGACCTCTCCCGCGACGGGCGATTGCAGCGCTCGCCGCGCGACAACTGCGCTTCGGGGGCGGCTAGGGCCGGCTGCTCGCTACATGGCTCGCTAGCGACGATCCGCCCGCCATGGCAAATCGAGCCGCCAGCACCATCGCCACGCGGGTTTTGGCGGCCGGCTCGCCTACGACAACGACCCATCCGGCATCCACGGCCTGCGCCCAGCCGATGCGGCCGTCCAGCAGCGCGCGCAGGACGGGTTCCCCCGTCACCACGACCACGTCGCCAGCGACTGGGCCCCCTTCGTGATGCGCATCGCGGGCGGCGTGCCGGCTGCCCGCGACGCCATACCGCGTCCAGAGCCGCGACTCCACCTGCAGCAGCGCCACGGGCGGCAGCTTCGGCCCGGCAGATGCAAGCCGCCGTTCCAGCGCGTGTGCGGCATCGTCCGCACGCCCTCGCATCTGCTCGCCCGTATCGCCCTCCGCAGCCGGCAACCGGCCCGCGCCCACGGCATCGTGGAGCGCGAAGGCTACGCCAATGGAGGCCGGATGGGCGGCGCCGACTTCGTCTCCGAGCACGAAGTCGGAGCCACACGCCGACACCGTCGCCGGTATGGAACCCAGTCCGACCATCAACGTGGTGATCAACACTGCGGCTGTCGTCTTCATGGCGTCACGATGTTGAACCAGAACGGGAAGGTGTCGAGCAGGGCCAGGAACTCGCTCAGTGCCTCACGCCGGCCCTCCACTTTCAGATCGCCCTTGGCGATGGCGTTCTCGATGGTGGTCTCCTTGAGCTGGATCGCATCGAGTGTCGCCTTCGACAGCGTGACTTTCGCATCGGGCTGCGCCAGCGGCTTGCCATAGTTGAGCACGGCGTTCTCCACGGCCAGGCCGTACTGCTTCTTCAGGTCGGTGAAGTCGAGGTTCAGCCCGATCTTCTTGCCGGCGGCCTTCGGCCCGTTCAAGCGAACCGCCAGATAGTCGAACAGCATCTCCGGCGGCATCGCCTTGATGGTGTCCGGGCTGGCGGTGGTCGTCCCGCCAGCCTTGGGTACGCCATTGCGCAGCTCATAGGCGCCCATCAGATAGACCGAGCGCCACGGCCCGCTCTCGGCCTGGTATCCCAGCTGCTCGAGGGAATCGGCCAGCAAATCCTTGCCGGCCTTGCTGTTGGGGTTGGCAAATACCACATGCTTGAGGACCTCTGCCGTCCAGCGATAGTCGCCCTTGTTGAAATCGCCCCTGGCGCGCTTGAGCACCGCAGCTTCGCCGCCCATGTACTCCACGTACTTCTTGGCGGCCATTTCGGGCGGCAGGTTGTTGAGGTCGGACGGATTGCCGTCGTACCAACCCATGTAGCGCTGGTAGACCGCCCGGGAGTTGTGACGCAGCGTGCCGTAGTAGCCCCGGTTCGGCCAGAACTTGTCGAGTTCCGGCGGGAGCTTGATCATCTCCGAGATCTCTTCCCCGGTGTACCCGTTGTTCATCAGGTTGACCGACTGGTCATGGGTGTACTTGTACAGGTCGCGCTGCTTCTTCCAGTAGTCGATAATCTTGGCGTTGCCCCACATCGGCCAGTGGTGGGCCTGGAACTTGAAGTCGACATCCTTGCCGTAGGTGTCGATGGTCTCGTTCAGGTAGCTCGACCACTTCAGCGCATCGCGCACCTGGGCGCCACGCAGCGTCAGGATGTTGTGCATCGTATTGGTGGTGTTCTCGGCCATCCACATGCCCCGGAACTGCGGGAAGAAGGTGTTCATCTCCGCCGGCGCCTCGGTGCCCGGCGTCATCTGGAACACCATCTTCACGCCATCCACGGTCACCTCCGTGCCGGTCTTGCTGATGATGTCCGTGGGTACGATCAGCCCCGCGTCGCCCGTCGACACGGTCTGCCCCAGTCCGCCATTCACGCCGCCGCGCGCGTTGCGGGGCAGCAGCGCCCCATACATATAGATGGCGCGGCGCCCCATGGCATTGCCGGCGATGACGTTCTCGCTGACCGCATGCTCCGTGAAGCCTTCCGGCGCGAAGATCTTGACCTTCCCGGACCGGACATCGGCTTCGTTCACGACGCCGCGCACGCCGCCGTAGTGATCCACGTGCGAGTGGCTGTACACCACGGCCACCACAGGCTTCTGCCCGAGGGTTTTTGTGACGAATTCCAGCGCCGCCTTGGCCGTCTCGGCAGAGATCAGCGGGTCCAGCACGATCCATCCGGTGTCACCCTGCACGAACGTGATGTTCGAGAGATCGAAGCCGCGCACCTGGTAGATCCGGTCGGACACCTTGAACAGGCCGTTCTGCATGCCCAACTGGGCGTTGCGCCACAGGCTCGGGTTGACCGTGTCCGGCGCGGGCTTGTCGAGCCCGATGTATTGCTTGTAGGCTTCTAGGTCCCAGACAACGTCGCCCTTGGCATTGCGGATGGTCAGCGTATCGGGCTTGGCTACCAATCCGCGCTGGGCGTCCTCGAAGTCGGCCTTGTCGTTGAAAGGCAGTTCGTTCAGCACGGCCGCGTTCGCTGCCTTGGTGGCGGCCGTCGCTGGCTTGCCACCGATCGGCTGGGCCTGGGCCCACCCTGATGATGTCCAGGCCAACGTCATCGCAGTGATGAGGAGAGGGGCGAACTTCATTGCTGGTACTCCCGGTTAGGACAACTCAAGACGAACAGCGTCAACGCATCGGCCCTAGCGCTTCAGCGCGGCCTCCACGTTGTGCAGGTTCCGGGGCGGCACGCGAATCAATCCGCCGCGCGGGCTGTCGATGTCGGCGACCAGCGTCACGCGCCACACCGCGCACCATCTTCCACATCTCGTCGCCGATCTGCCCGGTGGCCCGCACGATTTGCCGCAGCGCGCCGGTGTCGCGCGTGCGGTAGTCAACGATGGGCTGTTCACGGCTATCGTCCGCCATCGGCCTGATGCGGCGCAGCACCCGGAATCCGATCCCCGCCGCCAGCGCCATGAGCACGATCATGGCGAGGAACAGGATGGCCGGATGCCTGGTGACGCAGGTCATTGGACGATGGCCGGGAAGGGATCAGTTCAGGCTGCCCGGATCCTTCGCTGCGCGCTGCTGCTTGGCTCTCGCCGCAAAGTAGGCGCCGATCTGCTTCTGCGTAATGCCGTTGGTCTTCTTGGTGTCGATCTTGTCGTAGTTCTTGTAGACCTCCGGCATGCCGGCCTCAGCCTCCTCGCGGCTCAGCTTGCCGTCCTGATTGGTATCGGCGGCCTTGAATTTCGCAGCGAAGGCGGCCTTGGCCTCCTGCGCGTTGGCCGGTTTTTGCTGCTGCGCACTGGCGGCCGTGGACGTGAAAGCGGCAATCGCCGCAAGGCACGCGGCAGCTACGAGTTTCGAGGTCATGGATGTCTCCCAGGTTGTGTTGTATTCAGCGCTCGGGGCGCAACAGCCTGTGTGACTCTATCGCAGCGATTTGCGGTCTTGTAGTTAGACTTTTTGCGGCAGATATGAAAATAGTCGGGCGTCGGCGAAGCTCAGCGCGGCTTCGACAACTCCCCGAATATCGTCGGAATCAACTCCGATACCGTGGGATGGATGGCCATGGTCTGGGTCATCTGCGTGGCGGTCATGCCGCCCGCCATCGCGGCCAGCACCATGTGCACCGCCTCGTCGCCGCCCGGGCCGAGGATGGCAGCGCCGAGGATCTTGTCGGTGTCGGCATCCACCACCACCCGCATCGAGCCCTGCGCCTCGCCCTTCTCCACGGCCCGCGCCACGCGCGTCATGGGCCGCATGCCGATGCGCACCCGGTGGCCCGCCTGCCGCGCCTGGGCTTCGGTCATGCCCACGCGGCCCAGCGGCGGGTCGGTGAACAGCGCGTAGACGGGAATCCGGTCGCCCACCGAGCGCTGGGCGCCATCGAGCAGATTGGCCGCCACCACCTCGAAATCGTTGTAGGCGGTGTGGGTAAAGGCGCCGCGCCCGTTGCAGTCGCCCAGTGCCCAGATGCCTTCCACGCTGGTGCGCAGCTGGTTGTCCACATCGATATAGCCGCGCGCATCGGTGGCCACGCCGGCCTTGTCCAGGCCCAGGTCGTCGGTGTTCGGCCGGCGGCCCACGGCCAGCAGCACGTGGGTGCCGGCGATCTGCTCCGCGCCGGCCGGGCAACCCGGGCCGTTCACGCCCACCGCCGCGCCGTCGGCATGCGGGTGCAGTTGGATGCACTCCGCGCCGCAGCGGATGCGGATGCCTTCCGCTTCCAGGATCTCCCGCACTTGCAGGGAGACCTCAGGATCTTCCCGCGCAATCAGGTGCTTGCCGCGCTCCACCACCGTGACCTGCGCGCCGAGCCGGCGGAACACCTGCGCGAACTCCAGTCCCACATAGCTGCCGCCGATGACGATCAGGTGCCCGGGCACCTCGGTCATCGCCACCATGTTCGTATTCGTCAGATAGGGGACGTCGGCGAGCCCGCCGATTTCCTTCGGTGCCAGCGCGCGGCCGCCCACATTGAGAAAAATCTTGTTCGCGCGTAGCAGGCGGTCGCCCACGCGCACGGTGCGGGGGCTCTCCAGCCGGGCGTGGCCACGGATCAGCGTGCAGCCTTGCATGCCGCCAAGCCAGCCCTCCAGCCCCGCGCGGGACTTGCCGCTGATCTCCGCCACACGGGCGCTGACCCGCGCCATGTCGATGCGGGCCGGCCCCGGCAGCATCACGCCGTAGTCCGCCGCGCGCGCCGCCAGATGGGCCGCATAGGCATTGGCGACGAGTGCCTTGGTTGGCGTGCAGCCCACGTTGACGCAGGTGCCGCCCACCTGATGGCGCTCGATGATCGCCACGGTCATGCCGGCCTGCGTCAGCCGGCCCGCCAGCGACGGGCCCGCCTGGCCGGTGCCGATGATGATGGCGTCGAAGCGTTCAGGGGAATCCGACATACAGCCTCCTCATCGGCACACCGGCCGTGTGGCAGCGGGGGGATTACACGCGCGCCGGCAGCTTCCAGTTGGGGCGCACGAAGTGGCAGGTATAGCCATTCGGAATCCGCTCCAGGTAGTCCTGGTGCTCGGGCTCCGCCTCCCAGAACGGGCCGGCCTGGACGATCTCCGTCACCGCCTTGCCCGGCCACAGCCCGGAGGCGTTCACATCCGCCACGGTGTCCTCGGCCACCTGCTTCTGCTCGTCATCCATATAGAAGATGGCGGAGCGGTAGCTGGTGCCGATATCGTTGCCTTGCCGGTTCCTGGTGGTCGGATCGTGGATCTGGAAGAAGAATTCGAGGATCTGGCGATAGCTGATCTGCTTCGGGTCGAACACGATCTCGATGGCTTCCGCATGGGTGCCATGGTTGCGATAGGTCGCGTTCGGCACATCGCCGCCGGAGTAGCCCACGCGCGTGGAGAGCACGCCCGGATAGCGGCGCAGCAGGTCCTGCATGCCCCAGAAGCAGCCGCCGGCGAGGATGGCGGTTTCGGTTTGCGTCGTCATACGTCTGATCCTTTCATTCTGGCGGCCGGCCAGAGCGCCGGCGCATGGACCAGTAATATACGCATGCCTCAGGAATTTCGCAGAATGGCCATGCCGTCCCCACCCTCGTCCGCCCCCTCTTCTCCACCCTCCTCCCCGGGTTTCGCCGCCGATGCCGTGCAGCGCCTGCGCCACGAGATCGCCGCCTGCACGCGCTGCGCGGCCGACCTCGCCGCCGGGCCGCGCCCCGTGGTGCAGTTCAGCGCCACGTCACGCATCCTGATCATCGGGCAGGCGCCGGGCTCACGCGTGCACGCCAGCGGCGTGCCATTCGACGACTCCAGCGGCGACCGCCTGCGCGCCTGGACCGGCCTTACCCCCGACGTGTTCTACGATGCCAGCCGCGTGGCCCTGATGCCGATGGGGTTCTGCTATCCGGGCAAAGGCGCGAGCGGCGACCTGCCGCCGCGCCGCGAATGCGCGCCGCTCTGGCACGAAGCCATCCTGCAGCACCTGCCGCCGGACCGCCTGACGCTGCTGGTCGGCAGCTACGCCCAGGCGCGCTATTTGCCGAAGGGTTCCGGCGGATCGATGACGGATGCCGTCCTCAACTTCCGCGCGGCCGGGCCGCATGTGTTCCCGCTGCCGCATCCGTCCTGGCGGGTGGTGGGATGGATGCGCCAGCATCCATGGTTCGAAGCGGAGCTGCTGCCGGCGCTGCAAGCCGCCGTACGGGAAAAACTCGTCGATTCGCTACGATAGCGACGATAGCTACGCGGCGGAAGCCAGCACGGCCGACACCTCTGCCCGCGACGAGACCAGCCGGGGCGTGGCCGACCCGGGTGTCTCCAGCATCCGCCAGAACTCCAGCAGCGTGGGATTGCTGCTGATGACGGGCCGATAGGCGACGATCTCGAGTTCCGCGTACCAGGAGGCATCGCCGGCATGCACCAGCGTGCCATCGGCCAGCGCCTCGGCGGCGGTGCTCAGCGGCAGCCACGCCAGCCCATGGCCCTCGGTGGCCATCTTGAGCAGCAGCATGGCCATGTCGGCCTCATAGCAGCGCACCAGCCCCCGGTGCGCGTTGTGCGTCTCCAGCACGGTGTCGAGCACGCGCCCGAGCGTGGTGTTGGGCGTGTAGGCCAGGAAGGGGATGGGTGGCGCGTCGCCCCGGGTGGCAGGGGGCACGGCGGCGGGCACGGCAGGGGGCACGGCAGGGGGCACGGCGTAGCGCGGGCGGCCATCGGGCCGGGGCGCGGAGACCGGCAGCAGCGTGTCGGCGCCCACGGTCAGGCTCAGAAAACGCTCCGCATCGAGCGATACCGGCACGCGCGGGTGGTTGTAGCCGAGCATGAGGTCGCAGTGGCCTTCGGAGAGGGCCACCACCGCATCCAGCACATTGGCCGCCACCACGCGCGCGTGGAAGTCGCCAAAGCGTTGCTGGCAGCGCTTGAGCCAGGCCGGCAGGAAGGCCAGCGAGAGCGTGTGCCCGGCCGCGATGTCGATGGCATTGCCCGGCAGCGACGCCTCGCGCCGCAAGGCGGCGCGGGCGTCCAGCAGCAGGTCCGCAGCCTGCCCGGCGGTCTCGCAGAAGGCCGCACCGGCCCGCGTCAGCGCCAGCGGGTAGGTGTTGCGGTCCACCAGTTCGGCGCCCACCCAGTCCTCCAGCGAGCGGATGCGGCGCGACAGCGCCGACTGCGTGATGTGCCGCAACTCGGCGGCACGCGAGAAACTGCGCGTGCGTTCCAGCACAAGCAGGTCTTCAATCCATTTCAACTGCATGATGCAACCCCATGACCGGGCCACGGACTCCTGCGGCGCCCGGATGCGCAAGCCCTATTCCGGTTTCGCATAGGTTCATGGCCAATTTGCATCCCACGATGCACGGACCGTGCCTAGAATCGATCCCACTCCCAACAGCAGGCCGCCCCATGGGGCCCGGCCCCTGGCATGACAGGCGCGACAGAGCCCGCGAGACAGCGGCCGGTGCGTCAGATGTTCCGCAACCCATCGCCCTCGGAGTCTCTCCATCATGTTGAAGTCGTCTCTCCTGCCCGCCCGCACCGCTCCGGCGCATGCGCGCACCATCCTGAGCCGCGCCCTGCCCGTGCTCGCCGCCGCCGCCGGCCTCTCGGGCGCCCTGGCTGCACCGGCTGCGCTGGCCGAGTATCCGGATCGTCCGATCCAGCTTGTGCTGTCGTTCCCGCCCGCCGGCGCCACCGACGTGCTGGCCCGCGCCGTGGGTACGCGGCTCTCGCAGGTGCTCAAGCAGCCGGTGGTGGTGGAAAACCGCCCGGGGGCCGGCGGCGCGCTGGGCATGGGCTACGCCGCCAAGGCCGCGCCGGACGGCTACACGCTCTACATGGCCGCCGTCAGCAACGCCGCCATCGCCGCGGTTACCTATAGCAACCAGCCGGCCAACCTCGCCAAGGATTTCGTGCCGATCGCCGGTATCGGCAATGTGCCGCACATCCTTGTGGTGCCGTCCACGCTGCCCGTGAAAACCGTGCCGGAACTGGTGAAGTACCTCAAGGCCTCGCCGGGGCAGTACAACTTTGCCTCGCAGGGGTCGGGCACGCTGTCGCACCTGGAGTCGGAGCTGTTCCGGCTGCGCACCGGGGTGGACGTGGTGCATGTGCCCTATAAGGGCAGCTCGTTCGCGCTGCCGGACCTGATGGCGGGCCGTTCCGCGATGATGTTCGACAGCATTCCGTCGGCCCTGCCGCACGTGAAGGCGGGCAAGCTGCGCCTGCTGGCGGTGGCGTCAGACCAGCGCGTGAAGTCCCTGCCCGAGGCCCAGACCATGGGCGAAGCCGGCATCCAGGACTTCCGCGCCAACAACCTGTTCGGCCTGGTGGCCCCCAAGGGCACCCCGCCGGCGGTGATCGAGAAGCTGGCCGCCGCCACCAAGGCCGTGCTGGCCCAGCCCGATCTGGTCGACACCATGGACGCGCAGGGCGTGCAGATCGTCTATTCGGCGCCGGACAAGTTCGGCCGCATGATCAACGAGGAAATGCGCGACTGGGCCAAGGTGGCGCAGGCCGCGAAGGTCAAGGTGGACTGAGCCCCGCCCGGTCTCACCGCTGTTCAGCAACCCTCCCGGGGCGGCGGCCCGATTCGTCCCCAGCCTGGCTGGCGCCGCCCATTTTTTCGAATTTGTCCGAGCCGTTCATGACCGCTTTCTGGGATTTTCCGTACACGGCGCGCCGCTTGCCGGTGCTTGCCGACAATGTGATCGCCACGTCGCAACCGTTGGCAGCAGCCGCCGGCTTGCGCATGCTCGCGCGGGGCGGCAATGCCGTGGATGCCGCGCTGGCCACCGCCATCGCGCTGACTGTGGTGGAACCATGCATGAACGGCATTGGCGGCGACGCCTTCGCGCTGATCTGGGACGGCGAGACGCTGCACGGTCTCAACGCCTCCGGCCGCGCGCCGCGCGCCTGGACGCCCGAATCGTTCGCCCGCCATAGCGCCATGCCCTTTACCGGCTGGGACAGCGTGACGGTGCCCGGCGCGGTCTCGGGCTGGCGCACCACGTGGGAACGCTTCGGCTCGCTGCCGTTCGAGGACCTGTTCGAGCCGGCCATCGAGTACGCCACCCATGGCTACGTGGTCTCGCATACGGTCCATCGCCAGTGGCAGGCCCAGGTGCCGGTGTTGCGCAACGAGCCCGGTTTTGCCGAATCCTTCGCCCCGCGTGGCCGGGCGCCGCTGCCCGGCGAGCGCTTTATCTGCCCGGGGCAGGCGGAGACGCTGACCCGCATCGCCCGCTCCGGCGGCGAGGACTTCTATCACGGCGAACTGGCACGCAAGATTGCGGACCACGCCCGCGCCACCGGGGGCCGCATCGACGAAGCCGATCTCGCCGCCCACCGCGCGGACTGGGTCGAGCCGATCCGCATGGCCTACCGCGACCTGGAACTGTATGAAATCGGCCCGAACGGCCAGGGCATTGGCGCGCTGATGGCGCTGGGCATGCTCGAACATTGGGACATTGCCGGGTCCGGCCTTGACAGCGCCCGCACCATGCACCTGCAGATCGAGGCGATGAAGCTCGCCTTCGCCGACCTGCAAGCCCATGTGGGCGATATCGACGCCATGCGCCGGCCCGACGCGGTGCCGCCCGAGGCGCTGCTCGATCCCGCCTACCTGGCTGAACGCGCGCGCGCCATTCGCCCCGACCAGGCGTCGTATCCCGGCCCGGGCAAGCCGCACACGGGCGGCACGGTCTACCTGACCGCGGCCGACCGCAACGGGATGATGGTGTCGTACATCCAGTCGAACTTCAAAGGCTTCGGCTCAGGCGTGGTGGTGCCCGGCACGGGCATCGCGCTGCACAACCGGGGCTGGGGCTTCAGCCTGGAAGCCGGCCACCCGAATCAGGTGGCGCCGGGCAAGCGCCCGTTCCACACCATCATTCCGGGCTTCCTGATGCGCGACGGTGCGCCGCTGGCGTCGTTCGGCGTGATGGGCGGGTCGATGCAGGCGCAGGGCCACGTGCAGATGACCAGCCGGCTGGCGGATTTCGGCCAGAACCCGCAGGCGGCCAGTGACGCGCCGCGCTGGCGCGTGATGGACGATAACGTGGGGGTGGCCGTGGAAGCCCATTGCCCGCCCGCCACCGTAGAGGGGCTGCGCGCCATGGGACACAAGGTGGAACAGGCGCCCGCCGACAGTCTCGACTTCGGCGGAGCCCAGATGGCGATGAAGATGCCGCACGGCTATGCGGCGGCATCGGACTCCCGCAAGGATGGCTATCCGGTGGGATTCTGACCCCGCCGGACAGCCATCGCCATCAGCGGGGCCTTCTTACCAGCGGTAGCGCATGCCCAGTTGCGCCTTGCCGACCGTGTAGTCCTGGGCGCCTGCCTCGAACCCGACGCTGCCCCACACGGTCAGGCGCCGCGTGATATCGCCCTGCATGCCGACCCGCGCTTCGAGACGGTTGGCGGGGAGTTCCTCGCGGACGACGAGGCTGTCGAACTGCGCGGTCTGGGTCGCCGGGCCATGCCACCAGTTGATTTCGGCAAACGGCAGCAGCCGCATCACGCCGATGGGGCTGCCGGCGGTCTCGGGATGGCTGACATCGCCATGCAGGCGCAGGCCCAGGCGGGTGGTCACGCTGCTCTCGGATAGCTGGCTGACCACGGTGCCGCCCTGCTCGACATGGCGGTCCGCCCAGTAGTTTGCGTAGAGGATCTGGAGCTGCGGCTCCAGATAGGTACGCACGTCCGCCGAACGGTGGAGCGGGAAGGCATGGCCGGTTTCGATCGAGGTCACGAGGTTCGACGAGCGATAGCGCTCCGAGGGCAGGCCCGCGCCGTTCACTTCATTGTCATAGGCGCCATACATGACCCACGTGTCCACGTAAGGGCCGGTTTCGGTGTGGCGGTTGCCGTACCAGGTGCCGTAGATCCCCCCACTGACGCCATCGACCTTGCCGTGCGCGGCCAGCGGGCCGTTGCGGGAGGCGTTGCGGCTGCCGCCGTATGCGCCCATCGCCCCCACATGGATGCTGCCCTTGCCCACCGGCCAGCTGAACACATCGCTGCCGGCATGCACGAGGTAGCGGTTGTCGCTGCCGGTCAGGCCCAGCGCGCCGTTGCGGCTGGCCGTGGTGCCGACCGTGCGCAGCCAGGCGTGGCGGCCTGCGCGGTTGGCGTCGCCGGTGCTGGCGGCGGCGGTGCGCTCGCCCTGCCGGTCGCGCAGGGTGTGGAACAGCAGGGTGCTGGCGGCGAGCTTGTTACTGAGATAGGCGCCCACTTCGGGGCGCAGCGGTGGCAGCGGCGTGACATCGTCAGGCCGGCCGTCGGATCGCACATTAGCCACCAGATACCAGTCTTCGGCCTGACCACCCTCGCCGCCCCGCACCAGTTGGTAGTCATAGGCGCCGGCGGCAATCGATCCCACGCCCTGCCGGTAGCCGTCCGAGCCCGGGTTCAGGCGGAATGCCGTGGCGTCCGTGGCGCCGCCGTTGCGCGTCTGCACAAGGCGAATGCCCTGCACGGTCTGCGCGCCTTCGCCGCCGGCATGCTGGATCAGCAGGCTGGTATCGCCCGAGGCGCGTGCGCCGTCGAGCACGATCTTGTCGGTGGCCGATGCATCGCCGCCCATCTGCGTGGCGAGCCTTACCGTGCCGCCCGTGCCGGTGAAGTCGCGCGTCACGGTCAGCGTGTGGCCGGGGGTCGTGCCGGTGACGAGGTTGACCGTACCGCCGTTGGCGAGGCTGGACACCACGGCATCGCCCCGGGTGTTCCAGGTCGACTGGGCGTCCACCGAGAGGTTGAAGGTACTGCCGGTTTCGAGGTGCGACGCGCCGTCCAGCGTCGACGATTCGAGCGCCAGGTTCAGCGTTGCCGGCGCGCCAGCGGTGCCGTTCATCAGGTCGATGGCACGCGTGCCGCCGGATACCGACGCGCGCCGCAGCGTGGCGTCCAGCGTGGTGCCTTCCACGAGGATGCCGGCGCCCTGGTGCGCCACCAGCTGCGCGTCGGACACGAGTGCGGTGCCGGTACCCTGCCCGTATGGCGTGGCGACCAGGGCCGCCGCGCCTGCACCATGTGTCGTGACCGGACCGTGAAGCAGATGGAGATCGGCGGCGCCGGCCAGGACCACGCCATGGGCGCCCGCGCCGTGCGTGGTGATGTCGACACCGTGCGTCGCCAGCGTGGTGTGCCGCGCCTTGACGGGATGCTGGCCCATCGCCACCAGCCCGTAGGCTTCCGCGCCCTCGGTGGTCACGGCACCGCCGGCCAGCGCGACGTGCGCCCCGTGCATGGCGAAGGTGCCTGCGGCGCGCATCCCCCTGGTCGTCACATCTACGTCGCTAACCAGCAGTTGGCCGCCCGACAGCGCGCCCAGGCCGTGGGCGTGCGCGCCCTGCGTCTGCACGCTGCCGCCCAGGACATCGACCCTGCTGATGTAGCCGTGCTGGTCGTTGAAACCCTCCACCCAGATGCCGGCAGCGCCTTGGCCGGTCGTCACGATATCGGCCTGCTCCGCCCGGATGGCGCCGGACATGGCATGGGCGCCGTGCGCCCCCCTGCCGGTGGTGCGGATGCGCGTGCCGGTGGCCTCAACAAGGGTGCCGTTGCTCAGGCCAATCGCCTCCAGCCCGTAGCCACGCTGGCCGCTGGTGTTGATCACGCCGCCCGTGATGGTGACGGTGGCCTCGCTGTTGGCTTCCACCGCGCTCACATTGTCGCCGCTGGTGTTGATGGTAGTGCCGCGCACGTCGATCCGGGCGCCGCCGGCGAAGGCCATCACGCCATGGCCGGCTTCAGCGGTCACCGTGCCGCCCGTGACGCCGATGCGCGCGCCGTCGTCGGCCCGGACGCCTTCGTGGGTCTGGCCCGCGAAAACCTGCACGTTGTCGAGGTCGATGCGGCTGCCCGCGTCATTGGCAAACAGGCCCATGCCTTGCTCGGCGTTGATGCCGCCGCCACGCATGGTGATGATGCCGCCGCGCTCGGCCACCAGCCCATGGCCGTTGCCGCCATGCGTGGCGATGGCGACCGCGCCGCCGGTGTCGAGGATGTTGACGGAGCCCCCGTCCTGGGCCAGGACCGCGACGCCTGCCCGCCCGACCGTGCTGCCGGTGTCGATGGAGCGGCCATCATCGATCTGAACATGAACGCCGTTGGCAATGACCTGCTGGGCGAACGAGGAATGGGAAAAAACGAGACAAGCCGTGGCAATCACGGACAAGGGCGTGCTGACTGCCCTGCACTGTCGGCGGGCCTGCACTGGAGGTAGCACCTGCATGGATGGACTCGAAGAGTAAGAAGGAAGGGCCGGTCCGCCCCGCCTTGTGAGCGAGGCTTTCCGGGGGCCCGCGCATTCTCACGAGTCAAATTTCCTGTTTCTATGGGCATTTCCTTAAATTGCAGCAGGGGCCCAGCCGCATCAATGTCTACCCCAGCGGCAGCGCCGTGCTGTACAACACCTGCTTCAGCGCGAAGCTGGAGCGGATGCTGGCCACGCCCGGAATGCGCGTGATCTGATCGATGATCAGACGCTCCAGCGAATCCACATCGGGCACTACCACCCGCAGCAGGTAGTCGGCATCGCCCGACATCAGGTAGCACTCCATCACCTGCGGCAGCGCGGCGATGCGGCGCTCGAACTCGTCCAATGTCTCGCGGCGCTGTTTGTCGAGCGAGATCGAGATAAAGACCACCACCTTGAGGCCGAGCCGGCGCGCGTCCAGCAGCGTGACCTTGCGCGCGATCACGCCCGATTTCTCCAGCTGCTTTACCCGCGCCAGGCAGGGCGACGGCGACAGGTTCACGCGGCTGGCCAGCTCCACATTGGTGAGACTGCCGTCGCGCTGCAATTCGCTCAGGATCCGGATATCTGTGGCGTCAAGATCGATGTCCAGCATGTTGCGCTTCCCGTTCGTGAAAAAACGGCATTCTATGCTGGAATCGGCGGTCGGCGCAGTCGAATCCGGTAATTGCTGCGGCGCAACCAGACGTAGACTTTTCAGCACCCGCACCCGCCCCGGAAACCCGTTCCCGATGTCTGCCCAAGCTCCCGCCGGCGCCGCTCCGGCCGCCGGACTCAAGAAATTCCTGCCCCTGATCGGGGCCGTCGCCATCTGGGGCGGCAACTGGCCCGTGATGAAGCTCGGCCTGACCCACGTCAGCCCGCTGTGGTTCGCGGCGCTGCGCTTCGGCTCGGCAGCGCTGATCAGCGTGGTGGTGCTCGGCGCGCTGCGCCGGCTGCGCCTGCCAACGCGGCAGGAATGGCCGCTGGTGGTCAGCGTGGGGCTGTTGCAGATGGGCGCCTTCACGGCGCTGGCGCTGTGGGCCTTGCAATACGTGGCGCCGGGGCGGGCCTCGGTGGTGGCCTACGCCACGGCGATCTGGGTGATTCCGCTGTCCGCGCTGGTGCTGGGCGAGCGGCCCTCGCGGCTGCAATGGCTGGCCACGGCGTTCAGCTACGCCGGCATCGCCGTGATCGTGGCGCCCGCGCTGGGCGGCTGGGAACTGCATACCGTGATGGGGCTGACCATGCTGTTGGGCGCGTCGCTGGCGTGGTCGGTCAGCATCATCCATCTGCGCGCGCACCGCGCGGTACGGCTCGGCGCGGACATGATTCCGTGGGAATGCGCGGTGGCCACGGTGCCGCTGCTGTTGCTAGCCCTGTTCCGCGATGGCACGCCGGACCTCGGCGCCATGGCGGACATCTGGCCGGTCATCCTCTACACCGGCCCGCTCGCCACGGCGCTGACCTTTATCGTCGTGCTCAATGTCACGCAGTCGCTGCCGCCGGCCGCCACGTCCATCGCCATGCTCGGCGTGCCGCTGCTCGGCCTGCTGCTCTCGGCAGTGGCCTGGCACGAGCGCATTTCCGCGGATCTTTCGATTGGCCTCGCGCTGATCGGGCTCGGCGTCATTACCACGGCGCTGGCGCCCCGCCTGGGCAAACTGGCCACGCCGCGCTGATTTTTCGGAAATCGACCAGGCGACCAGGTAACTACGGCTGGACTGAGGGTTCGCGCTTCAGCGTGCGCAGCACGAAGGTCGAATGGCTGTGCCGCAGGCCGGGCAGCTTGTAGAGCTTGTGGCGCAGGAATTCCTCGTAGCCCTCGGTGCCGGCCACGGCCACCTTGATCAGGTAGTCGTACTCGCCCGTCAGCAGATGGGCCTCGAGCACTTCGGGCAGTTCAGCCAGCGCCTCGCCAAAGCGGCGGAACATGTCGTCGTCGTGGCGGTCCAGCGTGACTTCGATCAGCACGGTGTCCGGCAGGCCCAGCGCCTTCTGATTCAGCAGCGCCGCGTAACTCTCGATCACGCCCGCCTCCTCCAGCGCCCGCACGCGGTTCCAGCAGGGCGTGGCGGACAGGCCGACCAGCTCGGCCAGCTTCGCATTGGAGATGCGCCCGTCGCGGCGCAGTTCGCGCAGGATGCGGCGGTCGATGTCATCGAGCTTGGGGAGGTTCGACATGGCAGATTCGCTTCCGTAAGAAGAATTTTCCTCAGATTATATGCGAAACCGCGATTTCTTCTCCATTTCCACAAACATTGGAGAAAAATCAGAAGCTCATTTTCCGCCCGCGCTGGTAAATTTACCGGACATCTTCTGCATCACATCCGGACCGCCTGCCATGTCGCTGCCCACTCTCGACCTCGCCCTTGAACTCGATCCCGCCGATGTCTTCGGCAGCCTGGAATGGGTGCTCGCCAATGCCCGCCGCACGGGCCTGACGCTGCAGGCGCTGCGCTTCGACGCCGACGCCGCGCAGGGCGTGCGGTTCTCCGCCAGCGCGCCGGTGCCGGAACTGCTGCACGTGTTCGTGCGCCGCATCGGCCATGGCGTGGAGGTGCGGATCGTGGATGCAGAGTTCGGCGATGACGTCGATGGGCTCGACGGCCTGATGTCCGTCACGCTGCCCGAGGCGGTAGCGCTGCCCGCTTAGGATGGCGAAGGCGGATCAGGCCCGTCAGGCCGGCGCCAGCAGTTCGATGCCGTCGAGTTCCGCCGCGCAGGTGTCGCGCACGATGGTGACGAAGTCCGCCACATAGGGCCGGTCGGCCATCGCCGCGGGTACGGTCGCGTACAGCTCGCTCCACAGGCCCTTGGCGCCGATGCGCTTGGCCAGCACGTAGTCGTGATCGACGTAGTTCTTCACGCCCCAGTTCGGCAGTGCAGCCACCCCGCGCCGGCTGGCCACGAGCTGTAGCACGGCCACGGTCAGTTCGGCCGTGCGGCGTTGCAGATGGATGCCGGCAGGCTCCAGCACCTCGCGGATCAGGTCGATGCGCTGCTCCGGCACCGGATAGGTAATCAGCGTTTCGCCGGCCAGGTCCGCCGCATCCAGGCGCCGCTTGTTGCGCAGCCGGTGTTCGTTGGCGATGACGGCCAGGATCTCGAAGCGGAACAGCGGCGCTACCTCCAACCCGCGCTTGGCTGGCGGCTTGGAGCCGATCACCATGTCCGCCTTACCGTTCGCCAGCAGTGCGAGCGGATCGGCGTGGAAGCCCGCCACGAGGTCGATCTCCACCTCGGGCCAGCGGCGGCGGAACTCGTCCATCACCGGCATCAGCCAGTCGAAACACGTGTGGCACTCCAGCACCACGCGCAACTCCCCCCGGGTATCGCCCTTGAGCCGCAGCAGGTCGCGTTCGGCCGCGCTGATGGCGGCCAGCGCCTCGCGCGCCAGTGCCAGCAGCCGTTCGCCGGCCGGCGTGAAGCGCAGACCCTGGCGCGTGCGGTCGAACAGCGGCATGCCGTAATGGGCTTCGATGGCTTTTATCTGGTGCGAGAGCGCCGACTGGCTCACATGAACGCGCTCGGCCGCCGTAGCCAGCTTGCCGGACTCGGCAATCGCCACGAGAGAGCGGAAATGGCGGACTTCGATCATTGGCGTTGACTACACCCTGTAACTTGAATGAAATTCATACATTGTTTAAAACATGTCGCTTGATTCATTCTACTCGCCATCAGAGACTGTGCGCCAGATCGAACATTTCCCATCTCTGGAGCCCACACATGGCACGCACCCACATCCTCGGCTTTCCGCGCATCGGCGCGCGCCGTGAACTGAAATTCTCGCAGGAGGCGTTCTGGCGCGGCGAGACGCCCGAAGCCGCGCTGCGCGAGACCGGCGCCGCGCTGCGCCGCCGCCACTGGCAGTTGCAGGCCAATGCGGGCCTGGCCACCGTGGCCGCCGGCGACTTCGCCTGGTATGACCAGATGCTCGGCACCACCGCACTGCTGGGCGCCCTGCCCCGGCGGTTCGGCTTCGACCCGGCCGCGCTGACGCTCTCGCAATACTACGAACTGGCGCGCGGCAACGCGGGCCAGCCGGCCATGGAAATGACCAAGTGGTTCGATACGAACTACCACTACCTGGTGCCGGAACTCGATGCCGAATCCGCCTTCGACGGCGGTCCGTCCTGGTATCTCGACGAAATCGACGAGGCGCTGGCGCTGGGCCTGCCCACGCGTCCGGTGTTGATCGGGCCGGTGACCTACCTGTGGCTGTCTAAATCCCACGTGGCAGGGTTCGACCGCCTGAGCCTGCTGCCGAAGGTGGTAGCGGCCTACGCCCGCATCCTCGCCCAGCTCAAGGCGCGCGGCATCGAATGGGTGCAGATCGACGAGCCGGCCCTGTGCCTGGACCTCGACGCGCCCTGGCTCGACGCCTTCGACGCCGCCTACCCCACGCTGGCCGCTGCCGGGGTCAAGCTGCTGCTGGCCACCTACTTCGACACCGCCGCGCCCCACGCCGCCCGTGCCGCCGCGCTGCCGGTGCACGGTTTTCATATCGATCTGGTGCGCGCGCCGCAGCAACTGGCCGCGTGGCAAGCCGTGCTGCCGGCTGACGCCGTGCTGTCCGTCGGCGTGATCGATGGCCGCAATATCTGGCGGGCCGACCTGCGCGCCGTGCTGGACACCCTGAAGCCGCTGCACGCGCAACTGGGGAATCGGCTGTGGATCGCCCCGTCCTGCTCGCTGCTGCACGTGCCGGTTTCGCTCGATGCCGAACAGCGGCTCGACCCGGAACTCAGGAATTGGCTAGCCTTCGCCACCGAGAAGCTCGATGAACTGCATACGCTGGCCACGGCGCTGAACCAGGGCGAGCCAGCCGTCGCCGAAGCCCTCGCGGCCAGCGATGCAGCCCAGGCCGCGCGCCGCACCTCGCGCCGCGTGGTGAACCAGCAGGTGCAGAAGCGGCTGGCCGACGTGACCGCCGGCATGGCCGACCGCGCCAGTGCCTTCGACCTCCGCATCGAGCGCCAGCGCGCCGCGCTGGCCCTGCCGGCGCTGCCGACCACCACCATCGGCTCGTTCCCGCAGACGCCGGCCATCCGCCAGACCCGCGCGGCCTACAAGCGCGGCGACATCGGCGCGCTGGAATATCTCGAACGGATTCGCGGCGAGATCGAACTGGCGGTGCGCAAGCAGGAAGCGCTGGGGCTGGACGTACTGGTCCACGGCGAGGCCGAGCGCAACGACATGGTCGAATATTTCGGCGAACAGCTATGCGGCTACGCCTTTACCGAGAACGGCTGGGTGCAGAGCTACGGCTCGCGCTGCGTGAAGCCGCCGGTGATCTATGGCGATGTGTACCGCCCCGAACCGATGACGGTGGAGACCGCCCGCTACGCGCAGTCGCTGACCGACAAGCCGATGAAGGGCATGCTCACCGGCCCGGTGACGATGCTGCAATGGTCCTTCGTGCGGGACGACCAGCCGCGCGCCACCACGGCGCGGCAACTGGCGCTGGCCATCCGCGACGAGGTGCGTGATCTGGAGGCGGCCGGCATCCGCGTGATCCAGATCGACGAACCGGCATTGCGCGAGGGCCTGCCGCTGCGCCGCGCGGACTGGGCGGCCTACCTGGACTGGGCTGTCAACGCCTTCCGGCTGTCGGCCGCCGGCGTGGCCGACGCCACGCAGATCCACACCCATATGTGCTATGCGGAGTTCAATGACATCCTGCCGGCCATCGCCGCCATGGACGCGGACGTGATCACCATCGAGACCTCGCGCTCCGCCATGGAACTGCTGGAGGGCTTCGGCGAATTCGACTATCCGAACGAGATTGGCCCGGGCGTCTACGACATCCACTCCCCGCGCGTGCCGACCGTGGAAGCCGTGACGCGGCTGCTCGAGCGCGCCTGCGAGGTCATTCCGCCGCAACGGCTGTGGGTCAACCCGGACTGCGGACTGAAGACGCGCGGCTGGCCGGAGACCGAGGCGGCGCTGGCCAATATGGTGACGGCGGCGCGGCAGTTGCGCGGCAAGCTGGCCGGGCAGACGCCGGTGTCGTGGAAGCGGGTGGATCGCCCGGCCAGCGCGCCGACCGGCGGGGTTGTCGGCGCGGCTGTCGGCGGGGTTGTCGGCGCGGCTGTCGGCCATACGCACACGGCGGCATGCGGCCCGGCGTGCGCGGGGCAAGCGGCGGTTTAGGCCGGAGTTAGGGCCAGAGCGAGGTCAGAGCTAGGTCAGGAAATCGGCTGGAAAAACGGCGCCCTGCGCGCGCAGCTGTGTCCTTGTGTCACATGGTGCGCGCGCTGGCCAGCCCGTATCCTCTCGGGAAAAATTCCAAGAGGAAGTCATGAAACGAGCCAATCCTTGGCGCCGCGTGGCAGTCCTGCCCGCGGCCGCCTTGTCCACGGCTGCGCTGGGCCAGGCTGCCAGCGCGCCCCAACCCGCACCCGAAACCGTGCTGCCAACCGTCACCGCGACGGCGCCGGCAGCGGGATCGCTGACCGCGCCGAACATCGGCCAGCAGCGTCGGTCGCTGTTCGAATCCGCTGGCTCGGTGGGGTTCGTCGACGCGGCGTCATATAGCAACACCTACGCCAGCGATCTGCGAGATGTGCTAAAAGATGCACCCGGCATCTACGTCCAGGAACGCTACGGCCAGGAACTGCGGCTATCGGTGCGCGGCTCGGGCGTGGCGCGCGGCTTCCACACGCGCGGCATCGACATCCTCCAGGACGGCGTACCGACCAACTTCGCCGATGGCAGCGGCGACTTCTATCAGATCGATCCGATTGGCCTGTCGGCGGCGGAGATCTACAAGGGCGGCAACGGCCTCGCCTATGGCAGCACCACGCTGGGCGGCGCGATCAACTTCACCACCCCGACCGCCCTGAACGCCGAGGCGCCGAACATGGCGCGCGTGGACGGCGGCAGCTTCGGCACGATCCGCGCGAGCGGGCAGGTGTCGCGCCAGATCGGCGCGTGGGACTTCCTGGCCAACCTGACCGTGAACCATTCGGAGGGCTACCGGAACCACGAACGCGGCCAGTACGAGCAGCTCAACGCGAACCTCGGCTACCGCTTCAGCCCGTCCGTGGAAACGCGCTTCTACTTCGGCGCGTACATCGTCGACCAGCTGCTGCCCGGCACCCTGAGCCTGAACGACGCGCTGAACAACCCGCGCATGGCCTCCGCCAGCGCGCTGGCGGGCGATCAGGCCCGCAACACGCGCACCGAGCGGCTGGCCAACGTGACGACCGTGAAGCTCGACAACGGCCAGCTCGACTTCAGCACCTGGGTCATCCACAAGAGCCTGTACCACCCGATCTTCCAGGTCATCGACCAGGATTACTGGACCTACGGCTTCGCGCCGCGCTACACGGGCAATTTCACGCTGGGCGGCATGCGCAACCAGCTGATCGCGGGTGCGCGCTTCTTCGGCGGCAATAACGACGCGCGCCAGTACGTGAACGTGAACGGCAGCCGGGGCGCGCAAACGCTGAACGCGGCGCAGGATGCGTATAACTACGAGGCGTACCTGGAAGACCGGCTCTACGTGGTGCCCACCGTGGCGCTGATGGCCGGCGCCAAGGCGTACCGCAACCGGCGCGAATACCAGGACTACGGCGGCCTGCCCGCCAGCCCCACGCCCAAGTCGGACGGCGCCACCTATAGCGGCGTGAATCCGAAGTTCGGCGTGCTCTGGGAACCGCGCAAGGACGTGCAGGCCTTCCTCGACATCACGCGCAGCGCCGATGTCCCGGATTTTTCCGATCTGAACCAGACCATCGGGGCGACCAACCAGTTCGTGCCGCTGGCCGCGCAGCGCGGCTGGACGCTGGAGGCCGGCACGCGCGGCCAGGTGGACCGCTTCGGCTGGGATCTGACGGTGTACCGCTCCCTCGTGCGCGACCAGCTGCTGCAATACACGGTCAGCCCGGATGTGCCGGCTTCCACCTTCAACGCCAATCGCACCATCCTGCAGGGCGTGGAGCTGGGCGCCAGCGCCGACGTGCTGCGCAACGTGGCCGGCCCCGGCGACAAGATCACCGTGTCGCAACTGTGGAATTTCAGCGATTTCCGCTTCGACAACGACCCGGTGTACGGCAACAACCGCATCGCCGGCATCCCGAAACACGTGCTCCGCACGACGCTCGCGTATAGCCAGGCTGCGGGGTTGCGGGTGGCGGGAACGATCGACTGGGTGCCGACCGGCGCCTACGTGGACTACGCCAACACGATGAAGGTGCCGGCCTACGTGCTGTTCGGGATCCAGGCCAGCTACGAATTCCAGCGCGGCGTCACGCTGTTCCTCGACGCCCGCAACCTGGCCGACAAGCGCTACATCAGTGACTTCGGCACCGTGGCCGATGCGCGCACCGCCAACACCTCGGTGTTCTACCCCGGCGTGGGGCGCGCGTTCTACGCTGGCGTGAAGTTCAAGTTCTGACGGCGGGGCGCCGTCAGGTTGCTCGGCAGGTCACGCGTCAGTTCACGCGCTGCACCGCCGGCGGCGCCCATTTGCCGTCCAGCATGGCCTGGTCCGGCCAGTAGGCGCGCAGCACGAGGTTGAAGCCATCGGGCGGCGCCGGCAGCCAGTTGGCCGCGCGCGCGCCGTCCGGGCGCTCGTATTGGATATAGATGTCGAGCGAGCCGTCGCGGTTGTAGCGCAGGCGGTCTCGGCTGCCGAGCGCGTAGCGCTGGATCGGGTTGCTGACAAACGCCTGCTTGTTGTTGTAGAGCGTGAGCGACCAGAACGCCTTGACCGGTGGCAACTGCCCTTTCTCGAAATGCAGCACGTAGCGGCTGCCGCCATCGAACGGCCGGCCCGTGGCATCGGCGCGCGTGGCGGGGTAGACCGCGTCCTCGGCCAGGTTCGCGCCCAGGCCCACCATGGCGACGGCGGCGCGCCTGGTGTAGTCGGTGCCGTAGCTGCCGAGGTCGCGCGAGACGCGCCAGCCGGTGCTGCCGGCTGCGCCCTTGCGCGCTTCGGCGGCAATCCCGGCCAGCGCAGCGGTGGCGCCTTCCTGCACGGCGCGCGCCGTGGACGGCTCCAGCACCGTGGTCTTGAACGGCTCGCCGGCCTCGATCCCCATGCGGCGCATCTTCCCGACCATCGCCGCATCCTCGGGCGCCGGCGGGTTGGCCTCCAGCAAATCAGCCATGCGCGTGAAGAACGCCTGCGCGTCCATGGCGGCCACCTGCTCGACGGGCGGCGTCTGGGTGTCGATCAGCGTGGCGCGCGGCGGCGCGGCCGGCGGCGCCACGCGGGCGCCCTTCTGCCAGGCGGAAAGCGGAATCAGGCGGTACTGGTCCTGGAGGCGGTGCACGGTCGGGAAGTCCTGCTTCCCGTTGGTCTGCGTGCGGCCAATCAGCCAGACCATGGCGGTCGGCGAGCGGATTTCCTTCACGCCCTTGGGCAGCGTGCCCTGCCAGTCCGGTCCGACGATGGCGAACGCGCCGCGCTTGGTGCCGGTGGTGCGCTTGCCCGGCGACGCGAACACATTGGTCCACGCATCCATCAGCGGCATCAGGTAGTAGCGGCCGGCGGTATCGGGCACGGACAGGACCACGGGTTCCTTCGTCAGGTCCAGCCAGGCCGTCGAATACAGCGTATCGGCGTTGGGGCTGACCACGTCGGTGAACATGGCATCCGGGAAACTGCGCTTGTGAACGAAGGTGTTGGCCGGCGTGCGGGCCGTCATCACCTCGCGCGTCACGTCCATCAGCACGAGCGGATAGCCGTAGGTGAACACCTCCGCGGACAGGGCCTTCATGGCCTGGTCGGAGGGCGGCTGCTCCACGGCCGTGGCGGTGGTCGCACGCTCGTTGGTGGACGAGCATGCGGAGAGCAGGACGGCCAGCGCGACCACGCTGGCCAGATTGCGTATCGAAGGATTCATGACCCCGTTTCCCTTTGGACTGGCGGCCTTCCGGATAGACGGGCAAACGGACGGGTAAACGTCGCTTGTCGCCCCGGAGGCGCATCTCTTCCGGACGAATGATGTGCCCGCCGATCCGCCCGTGTCAATGTCCCGGCGGCCCGATTAAGGGTGGAACCGAACACGCTGCGGGCGAACAGCGGCAAGGGCTGCCGGGTCCGGGGCCCGGCGCTAGAGGTAGGTGGCGATCACGACATAGCCCGCGGGGGTGCCGACAGGGGCGACGGGGCCATCGGCCGGCCGGACATCGAGGTGATAACGGCCCACGGACGCGCCCTCCCCAGCCGCCGGCAATGCCAGGGTCCGCACGACGGCACCGCCCGGCACGGGACAGCGCGACTGGAGCGTCGGCCGCGCCCCGGCCTGCGGCACCATGTCACAGGTCGATGCGACGATGGCACCCTCAAACCGGATCGTCCCGCCCTCGGCACCCGCTACCCCCACCTGCCCCATCAAGAGCCCCGCCGCCGTCGCCATCGCCGCCATCGGGAACGCCCACTTCCGTGCCTCCATGCCTATCTCCTTGGTGTCTGGGACTGCCTGAGAAATTTCCTACGCGGCCAGTGTAGCGACGCGACGGATCGGCAGGAAGTGAAGGATTTCGGGATTGTGTGAACGAAAAAAGGGGGTTGGCCTGCCCCCCTTTTCTCGACTTTCAAAACGACTCGTAAGCTATTAATTTCAATACATATTATTTGTGGACTATGGCATTGACCGTTATTGGCGCTGTGACAAGGAATCCGGTCGCACCGTCTCTAGGGCTTCGCAGACCGCTGCCAATTGCCCAGCGAGCGCGGCTGAAGCCGGGGTCATCGGCAACCGTAGTTCGTCAGAGAGCCAGCCCTGTCTGGCCAGCAATGCCTTGACCGGGCCAGGGTTGGGCTGTGCGAACATCAGCCGGATCAGCGGCGTCAAGGTATGAAAGAGGTGCTGGGCGTCACTCAGGCGTTGGTCGGCCACTGCCTGCCACAGCGCCGAAAAGAGATCAGGCCGAATGTGCGCGGACGCGATAATCGCCCCCTGACCGCCCATGCACAGGGTGGCAAGCAGTTGATGATCCTCGCCTGCCAGCATGGCCAGGCGGCCATCTGCAATGAGTGCCTGAGTCGTTTCGGCGTTACCGCCGCAGTCCTTGATACCCCGGATATTGCCGTGGCCCGCGAGCATGAGCAGCGTTTCGAGACTGAGCGTCACGCCGGTCCGGTAGGGAATGTCATATATCAGTAGCGGTGCCCGAGATCTGTCAGCAAGTTCTCGAAAATATCCCTGCAAACCTTCCTGCGATGGTCGGATGTAATACGGTGCCGGCGTCAGGACGCCCGCCAGCGGACGTTCACGAAGCCTGTCCAGGCGAGCTAGCACATTCCGCAAATGATTACCCGCCAGACCCATCACGACCGGCAAGTCCCCGGCCTCGGCCAGCACGGTATCCAGGACGGCCAGTTGCTCCGCCTCGTCCAGCGCGGCCGCTTCGCCGGTGCTGCCGCACACCACCAGCCCCGCCAGACCACTATTCCGGTAATGACCCACCAGCCGCCGCAGCGCGACGTAATCCACCTCATGGGCGCGAAACGGCGTGACCAGCGGTAGCCAGATTCCACGGAAGAGAAATTCCATTTCTTGCATTGCATACTCCGGATCGACCGATTCGGAAACCGCGCAGGCAAGCGACAGAGTGGGACGCGCTCGAGACAGTCAGGAAGGATTTGGCAGACCGTCTTCGGCACAGATGCTGTTCCGTCGCTCAACTGACGGAACAGCGCGCTCCGGTCAGGTGAGCGACTGTTTTTTGGATTTGGCGCGCGAGCCCGGCTGCGACGCGTTCGCATCGAGGTCAGGACGGGGGGAAACGAGGCACCGGCGCATAGTTTGGCGAATTTATCTGCTTGCCGGCGCCCTCGTCAAGCCGGGATTAGAGGGCCCTCCCTTTGAGTACCGGATGCAAAATATCTCCTACGTCATGGCACTCATGGGAAGGGACTGGTTATCCGGTCTTAAGCCAGCCAAGAACGTGGGAGCAAACGTCGCGGCCCAGATCGAGAAGTTGGTCGCCGAGGTGGAAGGCAAGCCGGTGGGACTTAACGGACCGCCCAAATTTTTCGGAGAGCGCCTCGTAGTACTTCTTCCTGGCGAAGTGGGCTCCGTCCGATTTAGCTGCTGCATTTCTAGATATGCGGGAGCGAGGGTCGCAATGGAGAGGGGGTCGACCCCTAGCCCACAGCCACTATGCGTTGCGCAGCGCGCTGGAGGCGCTGCAAGGGGGCGCCCACAGAAAACAAAAACGGCCTAGAGAGGCTGTCCTCTCTAGGCCGTCAATTGACTTCCAGTATAGGTGGCGCGGCTGGCAGGATTCGAACCCACGACCCCTTGGTTCGTAGCCAAGTACTCTATCCAACTGAGCTACAGCCGCACGCGAGGCCGCAATTGTATCGCAATTCGCCTTTCGTGCAAGCGTTTGATGAAAAAAATCGACATAGCTACCAGCGGTACCGCGCGCCCAGCGTAGCGCCTGGGTTACGGCCGCCGCGCGCCTTCATCCAGACCTTCAGGCCGGTGATGGAATTGCGCTGGGCGCCGACGTTGAAAGACAGCAGTCCGCGCAGCAGGTCGGTGTCGATGCGGGTGCCGTTGATGTTGATGGTCTTGGCGCGGTTATCCTGCCACCAGTCGGCTTCCACATAGGGATAGACGCCGGAGATGCGCGTCGGGCGGGAACCGTAGAGGCGGACGGCCAGGCCGGTGGCGCTGGCCTCGCCGGGCGCGGCGTCCCAGTTGTTGGCGACGGGCGACATGCCGGGGCGATAGGCCATTTCCACGCGCGACTGCAGCGTCAGCCCTTCGGCATTGCGCGACAGCGGTGTGTTCATCGCCAACGCCATGCTGCGCACGCTGCTGTCGACAAAGCCGGTGGCGGAGGTCACGTCGTCGAGATGCAACCGGGCAGGACGGGGCGCGCCGCGATAGGTCTCGACCTGGCGATCGATGGCGCCTGGGCCCGGCGCATCGTCCACGGGCCGCGACTGCGCGGACAGCGAGGCATAGTGCGGGCGGGGCAGCCCCGGACCGTCATCGTCATCCACCATGCGTGGTGGCGCGAGGGCATCGGGATGGCCGGGGGGCTTGGCATGCCCCGCGGCGAGGTCGGGCGGCGCAGCGCCCTCGGCGGTGGGCACGGGCGCGGACGCGGACGCGACAGCCGACAAGAACCAGCTGTCCGCCTCCTCCGCATGGGCCACGACCGCGCCGGCCATCAGCGCCATGAGCAGCCACCATCGGAGCGGCGGATGATGTGCCCAGTCTGTCGCGGCACAAGGTTTCCATCCGGGATGGCTCCCAGACCGTTCCTCTCTCTCACGCAACGCCAGCTTTCTCATGGCAACCACCTTGCCGGGCGTTTCTGAACCATGCCCGATCAGACTTGAGCATAGGTCAAACATCCGGGGATGGTGAACGCCTGTGTGATTTGCCGCGCAAGCCAAAACCCGCAGAGATCGTACAAGCGCCGAAAACGAAAAAGGCCCCGAGGGGGGCCTGTCTTTCCGGATGTACAAATAGAAGTGGCCCCGCTTGCGCGGGGCCACTTAAATATTGGTGCCCAGAAGAGGACTCGAACCTCCACAGTGTTGCCACCGCTAGGACCTGAACCTAGTGCGTCTACCAATTCCGCCATCTGGGCTTCGTCTCGCTGCATGTCTGCAGCGATGCGAAGAAAGAGATTATGCTGCGATGATTGCCCTCTGTCAACAGGTCACCGAAAAAATCTTGGCGATTCTTACCGTAGCCGGAAATCCACCTGTGAAGGCCGGCCATCCAGCGCCAGCGTGGCGGTGGCGGCCGGGGTGCGCGCCACCACCTTGCCGGCGCGCAGTACGGCCAGCCGCGTGGCGCGCAGGCGGAGGGCCTCCACCGGATTACGCGCCTGCAACAGCACCAGGTCCGCGCGGCAGCCTGGGGCCAGGCCGTAGCCGCCCAGGCCAAGGATCCTGGCCGGCGTCTCGGTCACGGCAGCAAAGCAGGCGCGCATGGCGTCCTGCCCGGTCATCTGGGCCACGTGCAGGCCCATGTGGGCCACCTCCAGCATGTCGCCGGTGCCCAGCCCGTACCACGGATCCATCACGCAGTCGTGCCCGAAGGCCACCGGCACCCCCGCCGCCAGCAACTCCGGCACGCGCGTCATGCCGCGCCGCTTCGGGTAGGTGTCATGCCGCCCCTGGAGCGTGATGTTGATGAGCGGATTGGCGATGGCCGCTACGCCGGCCTCGCGCATCAGCGGCAGCAGCTTGGACACGTAATAGTTATCCATCGAATGCATCGACGTCAGGTGCGAGCCCGTGACACGCCCCTGCAGCCCGAGCCGGACGGACTCGCTGGCCAGCGTCTCGATATGGCGCGACATCGGGTCGTCGCTCTCGTCGCAATGCATGTCCACGCGCAGGCCGCGCGTGGCGGCTTCCTCGCACAGCAGCTTCACGGACGCCGCGCCGTCCGCCATGGTCCGCTCGAAGTGCGGAATGCCGCCGACCACATCCACGCCCATGTCCAGTGCGCGGCGCAGGTTGTCCAGCGCGCCGGGCGCCCGCAGCACGCCATCTTGCGGAAAGGCCACCAGTTGCAGGTCGAGGTACGGCTTCACGCGCTCGCGCACGTGCAGCAGCGCCTCGGTGGCCAACAGGCGCGGATCGCAGACATCCACGTGCGAGCGGATGGCCAGCAGCCCCTTGGCGACGGCCCAGTCGCAATAGGCCAGCGCGCGTTCCACGATGGCCTCCTGCGTCAGCAGCGGCTTCAGCTCGCCCCACAGGGCAATGCCCTCGAGCAGCGTGCCGGACTGGTTCACGCGCGGCAGCCCATAGGACAATGTCGAATCCATGTGGAAGTGCGCGTCGACGAACGGCGGCGTGACGAGCTGGCCGGCGGCGTCGATCTCCTCGCCCGCCGTGGCGGCCAGGCGCGGCTCCACGGCGGCGATCTTGCTATTGGCGATGCCGATGTCGATGTCGGTACGGCCATCGGGCAGGCTGCAGCGGCGCAGGATCAGGTCGAACATGTGGAATCTCTCTCTTATATATAGGGGCGATGGGGTTGGATCACCGCTCGCCCTTGCGGTACGGTTTCATCAGCGCCTGCGGATAGGCCGCGCGGCGCGCCACCAGCACCAGCGCCAGGATCGACAGCACGTAAGGCAGCATCAGGTACACCTGGTACGGCAGCGGCGGCAGGCCCGGCAGGCTCGCCCCGCCCTGTTGCAGGCGCAGTTGCAGGGCGTCGAACGCGGCGAACAGCACCGCGCCAAGCAGCGCCCGGCCCGGCCGCCAGGAGGCGAAGACCACCAGCGCCACGCAGATCCAGCCGCGCCCGTTAATCATGTTGAAGAAGAACGCGTTGAAGGCGGAGAGCGTCAGGAACGCCCCGCCCACGGCCATCAGCGCCGAGCCGGCCATGATCGCACCAATCCGCACGGCCGCCACGCGGATGCCCTGCCCCTCCGCCGCCGCCGGATTCTCGCCGACCATGCGCAGGGCCAGCCCCAGCGGCGTGCGATAGAGCAGCCAGCCGATCAGCGGCGCCATGCACAGCGCCAGCAGCGTCAGCGCGGTCTCGGCGGCCATCACCGGGCCGATCAGGGGGCCGAGAAGCGGAACCTCCGCCCACCACGTCATCGGCGCGAACGGGGTGATCGTCGGCGGCGACGACACCTGCGCGAAGTTCAGCCGATAGGCGTAGTAAGACACGCTGGTGGCAAGCATCGTCACGCCCAGCCCCGCCACGTGCTGGGACAGCGCCAGGGACACCGTCAGCCAGCCGTGCAGCAGCCCGAAGGCCAGCCCCACGCCGGCCGCCACCGCCACGCCGCCCCAGAGCGGCGCGCCGAGGTAGACCGCCAGCCAGCCGGAGAACGCGCCGGCCACCATGATCCCTTCGATGCCGAGGTTGAGCACCCCGGCGCGCTCGCACAGCAGCACCCCCAGCGTGCCGAAGATCAGCGGCGTGGCCACGCGCAGCACGGCGATCCAGAACGGCGCCGCGCTCACGATATCGAGCAGTTCCATCAGGCGGCCCTCCCGATACGGTCGAGCCGCACGCGGTAGCGCGTGAGCATCGTGGCCACCAGCATGCTCAGCAGCGCCACGGCGACAATCACGTCGGCGATGGCATTGGGCACGCCCACGGCGCGGCTCATGCCGTCCGCGCCCACCAGCACGCCCGCCACGAACACCGACGCGGCAATCACGCCGATCGGGTGCAGCCCCGCCAGCATGGCGATGACCACCCCGGCGTAGCCGTAGCCGGGCGAGATGTCCAGCGTCAGGTAGCCGGTGCGCCCCGCCACCTCGACCACGCCGGCCAGCCCCGCCAGCGCGCCGGACAGCATCGCCGCCAGCAGCGTCACGCGCGTCACCGGCATGCCCGCGAAGGCCGCCGCGCGCGCGTTGGCGCCCACCGCGCGCATCTGCAGGCCGAACACCGTGAAGCGGTTGACCGCCCACAGGATCACGGCCAGCGCCACGGCGATCAGCAGCCCGCTATGCACGCGCGAGCGCTCCAGCAGCCGCGACAGTTCGAGTTCCGGCACCAGCGCCACGGACTGCGGCCAGCCCATCGCCAGCGGGTCCTTCATCGGCCCATCCAGCATCATCGACACGCCCAGCAGGACGATGAAGTTCAGCAGCAGCGTGGTGACCACCTCGTCCACCCCCAGCCGCAGCTTCAGCAGCGCCGGCACCAGCAGCAGCAACGCGCCGGCCAGCATGCCGGCCGCCACCATCAGGCCGAACAGCAGCCCATTCGGCAGCGCGGCCGCCCAAGGCGCGGCACCCCCATCCACCTGCCCGCCGACAGCCACCGCCGCCAGCGCGCCCAGGTACAACTGCCCTTCCGCGCCGATATTGAACAGCCGCGTGCGGAACGCCACCGCCACGGCCAGCCCGGTCAGCATCAGCGGGGTGGCGCGGGTCAGCGTCTCCGACCACGCGAAGCGCGAGCCGAAGCCCCCTTCGAGCAACAGCCAATACGCCTTGCCGACCGGCGCGCCGGCCCAGGCAACCAATACAGCACAAATGCCGAGCGTGGCGACGATGGCCCCGAACGGCGCGGCCACCAGCGCGGTGCGCGAGACCGTGGTGCGCGCTTCAAGCCGCATGGGCCACCTCCCCGCGCATCGCGGCGTGGTCCGCGCCGGCCATGGCCAGTCCCAGCGTGCCGAGCGTCCAGCCGGACGTCGCGCGGGCCGGCGTCAGCCGTCCGCCATGGATCACGGCGATGCGGTCCGCCAGCGACAGCAGTTCGTCGAGATCCTCGGAAATCAGCAGCACGGCGGCGCCAGCCCCCGCGGCTTCCAGCAACTGGCGATGGACGTAGGCCACCGCGCCGATATCCAGCCCCCAGGTGGGCTGGCTGGCGATGACCAGCCGGGGCGTCTGCGCGCCGCGTACCGACAGCGCGCGCCCCAGAATCAGCTTCTGCATATTCCCGCCGGAGAGCGTGCGCGTGGGGGCGTCGATGCCGCCGCCGCGCACGTCGAATTTCCTGGCCAGCGCCGCCGCAAAGCGTCGCGCCGGTCCGCTGCGGATCACCCCGCACCGCACGAACGCCGGGTTGCCCAGTTGCTCCGCAATCGCGTTCTCCCACACGGCCAGGTCGCCCACGGCACCTTCGGCATGGCGATCCTCGGGCACGCGCGCCACACCGGCGGCAATCCAGCGCCGGGGCACGGCCGGCAGGTCGATGCCTTCCACGGTCACCGTGCCGGACGATGGTGCCAGCATGCCGCTCATCAGCTCGGCCAGCGTGACCTGCCCGTTGCCGGACACGCCGGCAATGCCGACGATCTCGCCCGCATGCAGGGCCAGCGTGACATCGTGCAGCGCCACGCGCCCGTCCGCCGCGGCCACGTTGGCGCGGCGCAGGGTGGCGACCAGTTCCCCGGGCGCCTCGGCGGCCTCGCGCCGGGGCATCTCCACGCGCCGCCCCACCATCAGTTCGGCCAGCTCCTGCTTGCTGGTCTCGCCTGCGGCGCGCATGGCCACCAGCTTGCCGCCACGCAGCACCGCCACGCGATGCGACACACGCAGCACTTCATCGAGCTTATGGCTGATGAAAATCACCGACAGCCCTTCGGCAATCAACTGCGCCAGCGTGGTGAACAGGCTGTCTACCTCCTGCGGCGTCAGCACGGCCGTGGGTTCATCGAGAATCAGCACCCGGGCGCCGCGATACAGCGCCTTGACGATTTCCACGCGCTGGCGCTCGCCCACGGACAGCGCGCCGACCCGTGCGTTGGGGTGCACGGCCAGGCCGAAACGCTGGGCGATGGCCTGCACGCGCCCCAGCGCGGCGGTGCGCTGCTGGCGCCAGCGCCAGAGCGGCTCGGTGCCAATCAGGATGTTGTCGAGCACGGTCAGGTTGTCGGCCAGCGTGAAGTGCTGGTGCACCATGCCCACGCCGGCCGCCAGCGCCGCGCGCGGATTGCCCGGCGGCAGCGCCACGCCATCCACCTCGACGGTGCCGGCGTCGGCCACGTAATGGCCGAACAGGATATTGACCAGCGTGCTCTTGCCGGCGCCGTTTTCGCCGAGCAGGGCGAGCACCTCGCCGCGCTGGAGATCGAGCGAAATGTCGTCGTTGGCGGTCAGCGGGCCGAACCGCTTGGTGATATGGGAAAGATGGAGGACGGGAGGGGGAATCGACATCTAGTTATTCTGTGCGTGTGATGCCCCTCCCCCAATGGGAGAGGGGCGCGATCCGGGCGTTACGGCGTGGACTTCGGCTCCGTTTCCACCACCTTGACCGTGAACTTGCCATCGAGGATGGCCCGCTCCTTGGCGCGGACCTTGGCCATCACATCAGCCGGCACCTTGCCCTCGAAGGTGCCCAGCGGCGCCAGCTC
The DNA here is from genome assembly GCF_052115685.1 of Cupriavidus sp. 2KB_3. Taxonomy (NCBI): domain Bacteria; kingdom Pseudomonadati; phylum Pseudomonadota; class Betaproteobacteria; order Burkholderiales; family Burkholderiaceae; genus Cupriavidus; species Cupriavidus sp. 2KB_3. The sequence continues at coordinate 16,639 of NZ_JBFRHD010000011.1, read as the reverse complement.
GGCGCCCTTGACCTTCATCAAGGAATACTGGCCGTAGTCCTCGTTCTTGAACTGGCCGGCCTTGACCTTGGCCAGCGCGGCGCCAATCGTCGGCTCCATGTTCCACAGCGCCGAGGCCACCACCGTGGCCGGGTACTGCGGCTGGGTGTTGATCACGTTGCCAATGGCCAGCTTGCCGCGCTCCTTGGCGGCGTCGGAAACCCCAAAGCGCTCGGCGTAGAGCACATCCGCCCCCTTGTCGATCATGGCGAAGGCCGCTTCCTTGGCCTTGGGCGGATCAAACCAGGAGCCGATGAAGCTCACCGTGAACTTCACCTTCGGGTTCACCTCGCGCGCGCCTTCCATGAACGCGTGCATCAGCCGGTTCACCTCGGGAATGGCATAACCGCCGACCATGCCGATGTGGTTGGTCTTGGTCATGCCGCCCGCGATCATGCCGGTCAGGTAGGACGGCTCCTGGATGTAGTTGTCGAACACCGAGAAATTCGGCGCCTGCGGCTTGCCCGAGGAGCCCATCAGGAAGCCGACCTTCGGGTAGTCCTTGGCCACCTTGCGCGCGGCGGCCTCCACGGCGAACGACTCGCCTACGATCAGCCCCGAGCCCTGCTCCGCGTACTGGCGCAGCACGCGCTCGTAGTCGGCATTCGACACGCTCTCCGAGAACACATAATCGATCTCGCCGCGCGCCTTGGCTTCGTTCAGCGCCTTGTGGATGCGCGAGACCCACTGCTGCTCCACCGGCACCGTGTACACCGCGGCCACCTTCACCTTTGTCTGGGCATGGGCCAGCGGCGTGACGCCGAGGGCCACGATACCCGCCAGCGCGGCCCCCGCCGCCACTTTCAGCCAGGTGCGGCGATAGCTTTCAATAGGCATGACTTCACTCCCCTTTCGCGTCGTTGCGCGTGATCGAGTACTGCGTTGGAATTCTTGTTCTCTGTGTCGGCATCGGGCCTCAGGCCATGCCATGCGCGCGGGCGGACGCTGGCTCCAGCCCGCAGCCGCGCAACAGCAAGGCCACCAGATGCTCGGTGGCCTGCTGGAAGTCCTGGGCGTCCAGCCGCTTCACCCCCAGCACGGCGCAGATCTGGGTTTCGAAGTCGGCATAGGTCTGCGTGGCGGCCCAGATCGTGAAAAACAGGTGCTGCGGGTCCACCGCCGCCATCTGCCCGCCGGCGATCCAGGCGCGGATCACCCCCGACTTGCGCGCAACTAACTCACGGAGTGCTTCACGCAGCACACCGCCGATCTCGGGCGCGCCATGGAGCAGCTCGTTGGCAAACACGCGCGAGGCGTCCGGGTGGCTGGCGGAGAGCCGCATCTTGGCGCGGATGTAATGCTCCAGCGCCACCTCGGGCGGATAGTCGACGCTGATGATGTCGGTCTCGGACAGCCACAGTTGCAGCGTATGGGCCAGCACTGCGCGATACAGCGCCTGCTTGGTGCGGAAGTAGTAGTGCAGGTTCGACTTCGGCACGCCGGCGCGCAGGGCGATGTCCGCCATCGTCGCCCCGGCGAAGCCCGCGCGGGCGAACACATACTCCGCCGCGCGCAGGATCAGCGCCTCGTTCTCCTGTCGAATGCGGCCGGCCGCTTCGCGGGCGGCGGGCGCGACCAGCGCGTCCATTATTTCGTGCCGTAGAGCCGGTCGCCGGCATCGCCGAGGCCCGGCACGATGTAGCCGTGCTCGTTGAGCTGCTCGTCGATGGCCGCCGTGACGATCGCCACATCCGGGTGCGCCGCGCGCAGCGCCTGGAGCCCCGGGCGGGAGGCAATCAGGCAGACGTACTTCATGGTCGTCACGCCGGCCTCCTTGAGCCGGTTCAGCGCCGCGATGGCCGAATTGCCGGTGGCCAGCATCGGGTCCACCACGATCACCATGCGCTCGTGGATGTCTTCCGGCATCTTGAAGTAATACTCGATGGGCTCCAGCGTCTCGGGGTCGCGGTAGAGCCCGATATGGCCGACGCGCGCGGCGGGCAGGAGGTCGAGCATGCCGTCCAGGAAGCCGTTGCCGGCGCGCAGGATCGACACCAGGCAGAGCTTCTTGCCCGACAGCACCGGCGACACCATCGGCGCGATCGGCGTCTTGATGGCGATGGTCTCCATCGCCAGGTCGCGCGTGGCCTCGTAGGTCAGCAGCTGGCTGATCTCGCGCACCAGGCGGCGGAAGTTGTCGGTGGTGGTGTCCTCGCTGCGCACCAGCGTGACCTTGTGCTGCACCAGCGGGTGATTGACCACCATCACCATGGCTGACGGCGAAGACTCCGCATCGGTATCGGCAATGGCTTGCGCGGCCGTGGGCACGGCGGACAGGTCATTCATGGTGCGCTCCTTGGGTCGATTCGCTGGTGTTATCAGGCACGACGGGCCACAGGCCCGCCGCGCCCGGCTGCCTGCAAAAATGTTGGTGAAAACCGGTTCCTGTCAGAACACCGTACCGTCGCTCTGGATTGCGAACGGGGGCGTGCCGCCCGGCCTGCGCTGCGCCGCAATGCGCCGGCCCGCCGCCCAGGTGCCGCCCTCCAGAACCCGCGCCAGCGGGAAATCCTCTTTGGTGACGCCCAGCGCCTGCCGCACCCCTTCGGCCACAAGGTCGAGTCCGGTCACGGTCAGCGCGCGCCATTCCACGATCACTGGCTCGTCCACCGTGTGCGTGCCCGTCGCGAAATCGGGGTTGCGCGGCACCATCAGCTCGAAGTCGAACAGCAGCCCGCCGTTGCGGTACTCGGGCAGGCCGGTCAGGGCATCGAGGCCGGTGACGGTGAGGCCGGCATCCTCGAGCGGCTCCAGCAGCGAATAGGTCAGCCACTGGGTCAGCTTGTGGAACGGCACCAGCCCGTCCGGCGCGGCTTCATGGCGCCAGCAGTCGCCCAGCGAGATGCCGTCCAGCTGCACGCGGCCCGGCCAGACCGGCCCGAGCGCCACCAGCAGCGCGCGCAGCACGAAGCTGGCCTCGATGCGGCCATCGACGGCATGTTTGGCCAGGTAGTCGTACAGATTGCCAAGCCGGGCCGGCGTGCCGAAGACGGCCGGGGTGGCCTGCACCACCTCGCCCAGCCGGCGCAGCAGGCCGGCGCGGCCTTCCAGGCCCACCAGCGGGTTGTGCGCGGCCACCTGGAAGGCGGTGGCGATGGTCGACGCATCCATGCGCGCCAGCCGTTCGCCATCGGCGCGCAGCGGATCGCCATGCTCGGCGGAGAAACCGCCCCGCGCGAAGAGATCGAAGCTGGCCACGCCGAGCCCTTCGGAGCGGGTCAGCATCAGGTCGCTGGCCGGGTCGCGGTAGCGCCAGTCCGGGCCGGCACCGGCATCGAGCAGCACGCTCGGGATGACCAGGTCGATGCCGATGCGCGCGCGTTCCTCGCAATGGTCGGCGCCGGACATGCCCGCCCGCTCGCACAGGATCTGCCAGCGGTCGAGCTTCTCCTCGCCCGGGCCGCCGCTCTCGAAATGGCGCCAGCGGCTGTGGTACGGCACCTTGAGGTCGCGGTAGCGGCGCCGGATGGTGGCTGCCACGTAGTCCGCCACGGCGTGCACCCGGTCTGGATGCCACGTAAAGAGCGCCGACTCGCCCGACGCCACATACTCCGTCACAACGGCGCACCGGCTGCGCACGGCCTCCGCGCACAACAGGGCCGAGGCGGGATGGCCGGGCGGCACCGGGGTGTGCCAGCCGCTGCCATCGTCATCGATCCGTGCGTCCTGCCCGCCTTCGGGATGCTGGTTCATTCGTTCAACCCCCTGCCCTTTGCCAGGGCGAGTTCGTCGGCGTCAGGCGGCGTGTACCGCGTGAAGTACCCCGCCGCCACCTTTGCATCGATTTCCACGCGCGCGTCGGCCGGGATCAGCGCCTCGGGGATGGCCACCTGCTCCACCACCTCGATGCCCTGCGCGGTCAGCGCGCCATGTTTCATATTGCTCATGGACGCCCAGCGGTCGATCCGCCGGATGCCCAGCCAGTGGAAGACGTCAGGCATCAGTTCCTGGAACCGCATGTCCTGCACCCCCGCCACGCATTCGGTCCGCGCGAAGTAGGTCTCGGCACGGTCGCCGCCCACCTGGCGCTTGCGCGCGTTGTAGACCAGGAACTTGGTCACCTCGCCCAACGCGCGGCCCTCCTTTCGGTTATAGACCACCAGGCCCACGCCGCCCTGCTGCGCCATCTCGATACAGACCTCGATGCCGTGCGCCAGATAGGGCCGGCACGTGCAGATATCGGACCCGAAGACATCCGATCCATTGCATTCGTCGTGCACGCGGCAGGCCACGCGGGTCTCCGGCTGGCCCAGCTTGGCCACATCGCCGAAGAAATAGAGCGTCATGCCACCGATGGGAGGCAGGAAGACCTTGAGGTCGGGCCGCGTCACGAGTTCCGGGAACATGCCGCCGGTCTGCTCGAACAGGCTGCGCCGCAGGATGCTTTCCTTGATATCGAAGCGCCGCGCCAGCCCCGGCAGGTACCAGACCGGGTCCACGGCGGCCTTGGTCACGCGCACATCGCCATTCGGATAGAGGATCTCGCCATCGGGCACCAGACGGCCGGCGGCAATGGCCGCCGTCAGCTCCGGCATATTGATATGGGCGCGCGTGACGGCAATGGTCGGGCGGATGTCCACGCCGGCGGCGATGCGGTCTGCGAAGACGGTGGAGACGAGGTGGCCCCAGGGGTCGAGCGACACGATCTTGTCCGGATCGCCCCATTGGGCATGGGGGCCGATGGACTCGGCCGGCGCGGTATCGGTCAGGTCTGGCCGGTGCGCGCGCTGCAGGCTGCCCGAGGCTACCGCCAGCGCGCGATAGATCGCATAGGCCCCGGCATGGGTGCCGATCACATTGCGGCGCGTGGGGTCCGTGAGGCTGGCGATGACCGGTCCACGCTCGGCCGCCGTGGGGGCGCCCCAGTGGATCGGCTCGGCCGGCTTGTCGCGGCGCGCGTGCGAGGTCAGGACGATGTGATCGGACATGACAGCCTCTTCCCCGGATGCCCCGGTATCAGGAATCCTGACCAAATGGTCAGGTTTGTATCTCCATACTAGGCAACGTTCGTGCCATCGCCCAAGTGGGGTTGTTACGGTAGGTGTTGCGCCGAACGCACCGTGGCAGTGCGCGCCCGCGCGCCAAGGCGAGGCGGCGGGCACCATCAGGGCGATGGATCAAATTCGTATTTCGGCTATGTCGAGGTCGATGCGCATTTTCCATACTGGCTGAGTCGCGCCCCAGATGGGGCCAGCCACAGCATGGAGAACATCGTGAAACTACTATCCGCCATTGCGGCAATCGCCGCATCCGTCAGCGTGTTGGCGCCCGTGGCGGCGCACGCGGCGGGGGCCTCGGCTACCCCGCTGCCCACTTCCTGCGTGACGGTGCCGGCGCAGGCCGGCGAGGCCCAGCGGGCACCCGCGGGGCGCGTGCGGTGCGTACTCCCGTCGGGCAAGGTGCCGGGCATGGCGTCGGGCATGGCGCCCATGGGCGGGATGTCGCTCGGTGCGCCCGCTGACTGGAACCGGGTGATCGGGGACCCGGCCACCCGCAAGGCACTGGTGCCTGCTTACAGCTGAAGGACCGGATCAGGCCTCGGAAGTGACCGACTTGTCGCGCGCCGGCCAGATCGCCTCGCGCAGCACCTGGAGGACATCGACCGATTCCACATAGCGATGGAATACCGCGCCAGCCAGATTGCTGGCGGCCCAGGCGGCCCCCATGCCCAGTGCGTTCAGCACAGGCTGGCCCGGCGCCAGGTGCGAAACCGCCGCGTTGACGACCAGGCAGACCGGAAAATGGACCAGGAAGACCGAATAGGAAATCTTGCCGAAATAGGCCCAGAGACCCGATAGACGGCCGCCGGGCCAGCGCTCCAGCCAGTCCCCGCGCCGGGAAATGGCCAGCAGCAGCGCCACGGCCAGCGCCACCGCGATGCGCAGCCGGAAGTCCACCACCAGCGCCGCCACGCCTACCGAGGCCAGCAGAATCAACGCCATCGGCGAGCGCGCCGGGTTCGACGCCCAGTACGCCAGCGTGCCCATGCCATAGGCACCGAAGAAATAGATCGCCCAGATATCCCAGCTGGCATCGCGGTTAAACCAGAACAGCGACGCCACGGCCAGCGCGCCCACCAGCACCATGCCCCACGGCAGGAGCCGGCCCGGCGCGGCGCGCGCGATCCACAGCACGATCACCAGCAGCGCGAACAATTGCAGGTCGATGGCGATGTACCAGACGCCGGCGGACAACGCGTCCACATCGAGAATGTTGTGCAGCAGCAGCAGATGCGCGACGAACTGCGCCAGATGCGGGGCGGCCGGAATGGAGTCATGCGTCATCCAGGTGCGCGCGAGCGCGGCCCCGGCAATCGCCACGAGGATGGCAACGGCAAACGGCACCACCAGCTTCTGGTAACGGCGCCAGATCGTCCCCAGCGGATTCGCGGCGGTCAGGAAGCCGCCCGGCGCCAGGCTGCGCGCGGCCAGGAAGCCGCTGACGACAAGAAAGACCTGCACGGCAATGCGCGCATAGTCCGCCAGCCAGCCGATCAGCCCCGGGGCGAGGGACTGCGCGGCATCGGACATCGGCCCGTAGAAGGCCAGATGGTGCAACACGATCAGCTGTGAGCTGACCGCCTTCAGCGCGTCTATGCACGCCAAACGAGAAGGACGGGTGCCCATTTGTTATGAGAACGATACAAAGGTGCGGGATTGTACCTTGTTGGTGCAGGGATGGATGAGGGTGAACGGTTACGGGTGTAACAAGGTTAGGCGATCCGTCGCGCCGGCCATGATGGAAGTCAAACCACGCACGGGTTTTGGGAGCGTCTGATAGACCGCTCAGGCAGGGCGGGGGTAGAACGTCTGCTGGTTCAACCCTAGTGTTAGAGACCAGCGCATGGAAAACGAAATCAGAAACAATCATTTTCTGCGGCGGGACCTCGAAGATCTCGTTCGCGAAAGATCTGGTTATCGGCTGCTTGGCAAAACGCCGACACCGCGGCAAATCATCGAACTTCTGGATCTCGAAGGAACTGCCCGACGCATCGATATGAGGCGGGCCAGACTGTTATTCGACGGGAGAGTGCTGCAATGGATCGAAAACGGGAATGGCAGGCGGTGGTCCGCCACATCGGGGAAATCCGGATTCAATACCAAGGAGTACCAGGCGGACGGGTATAGCGGACCCATTCCCAAAGGACGATATCTGGCCCTCCAAAGCGACTTCCAGAAATGGGAGGAAACCAACATCTTTAACCGCGCGGCTTGCGTTTTGAAATACATCAACTGGGACAAGGGACGGTGGCCAGGCTGCACGATAGCCTGGGGGCGAAGACGTGTAGGCCTGCGTCCGTTGCCGGGAACGGTGTTACACGGACGCAGCGGCTTCACCATTCATGGCGGGTGGTTTCCAGGGTCAGCGGGCTGCCTTGATCTGACCAGTTCGATGGATTCGTTCGCAAAAGAGTTTATGTATTATGCCAAAAACATGGAACTGGAAGTTCGCTATTAAATGCGTGCTGGGGACTATTCTCGGGTTCATCGCCTTTATCGAGCCCTTCGAAATATGGAGCGCATGGACCGTGCCGCATGAGTACCCATTTGGCGCAGAAGGCCCGGCGGCTTCGATGTGGGCGTATAAATCACAGCAAAACTACCTGATCGCGTGCGTCGCCACATGGACCACCAGCACCCTCGCCCTCTGGTCCCTGCTTGCCAGGCGCGCCCGAATGCGGACCCGCATCCTGTGCGCGCTCCCCTTTGCCGTGGTCTGGGCGCTGATGGCCTACGACGGCTCCCAGCTGACCTAGGGCAACCCGTTCCCCAAAACCGGGCATTTGCTTATGACGAGAATATCCTTCCTGCGTCGCAGTCCCGGGTATACCCTTGCCGCTTTCGTCAGCACCCCAATCCCACCCATGTCGCCGTTTGCCTCGTTTTCGTCCCTGCAACGCCTGATTGCCGCTGCTGCCCTGCTCGCCGGGGTGGTGGCGCCTGCCGTCGCCCATGCCGATAGCCCGGTCCTCAACAAGATTCGCGAGACCGGCACGATTACGCTCGGCTATCGCGAGTCGGCGCTGCCGTTCTCGTTTGCCGATGACAAGGGGCAGCCGGCCGGGTATGCGGTGGATCTGTGCCTGCGTGCTGCCGAGGCCGCGCGGGTGAAGGCGGGATTGAAGGACATCAAGGTGCGCTGGCTGCCGCTGACGCCGCAGAACCGCATTCCGGCCGTCGTCAACGGGCTGGTGGACCTCGATTGCGCGCCCAATACCAATACGCTGGAGCGCCAGAAGCAGGTGGCGTTCAGCGTCTCGCACTATGTATCTACCGTGCGGATGCTGGTGCGGGCCGATTCGGGCATCAAGTCGTTCGAAGATCTGCGCGGCAAGACCGTGGTGACCAGCGCCGGCTCCACCGGCGACCGCCACGTGCGGCGCCTGAAGGCCGATTATGGCTATCGGGACGTCTACGCCAAGGATCACGGCGAATCATTCCTGCTGCTGGAGACGGGCCGCGCCCAGGCTTTCGTCATGGACGATGTGCTGCTGGCCGGGCTGCGCGCCAAGTCGAAGGACCCGTCGCAGTTCGTGATCGTCGGCCCGGCGCTGTCCGTGGAGCAGAACGCGTTGATGATGTCCAAGGCTGACCCGGAGTGGAAGCGGCTGGTCGATCAGGCGCTGGCCGCCACGTTCGCCTCGCCGGACGCCGCCGCGCTGCAAAAGCGCTGGTTCCAGCAGCCGATCGGCGCGCGTGGCACCAACCTCGCGCTGGCGCCCTCCGCCGAGGTCATCCAGGCCTGGAAGCACCCCTCTGATGCTGTGACCGAATAAGCACTTTCGGCCATTCAGCACGGGGCGGCACACTGCTGCCGCCCCCGGAAAACCCCTGAGTTGACGGCTTCGCCGGGCTTGGACACACTGCCCCGAGCGTGGCTGACATGCCGTTTACTGGCCGGTAAGCCCGCACAACGCGAACCGCCGGAAGGCGGCACCATTCAGGAGATCCCATGAACAAGATCATCGCCACCGCAGTTGCGCTGGGCCTGGCTACCGCCTCCGTGGCGGCCATCGCACAGGACAAGAAGCAGTTCGACCCGTACTCGCAAGGCGCGAAGGCTGGCGAGAAATTCGACACCTACAGCCAGGGTGCGAAGTCCGGCGACAAGTTCGACCCGTACAGCCAGGGCGCGAACAAGAGCACGCGCGCGGATCTGGTGGACCAGTCGGGCCAGCCGAAGAAGGACAAGGCCAAGAAGACCACCAAGAAGCCCACGCAGGGCAACTGACTGGCCGCTTGCAGGCCACGCTGGCCACGGATCCTCCCGTGCGGAAGCAGACCCCCCAAGGCATTGGGGGGTTTTTTATTGGCCGGACGCGGGCCTCAGCGCCCCGCCGTGGCCTCGGGGTCGAGCATCTCCAGCGAGGTCACGTCAACGCGCTGGACCTTGTTGTTCTGGCGGACTTCGGTGCGCAGCACGAAGGCCTCCATCGGGCAGTACCAGTCGGTGACGTGCAGCACGCTCGGCTCAAGTTGCAGGATCTCGTCGCCCACCATCAGCGGGCCCAGCGAGGTGCGCTTCTCATACGTGATGGGCATGCACTCCTTGCGCCCCATCGCGGTATTGATCATCTGGCGGCGCCCCACCGTGCGGGAGCCGACGATGATCGACGCATGCAGCGCCTGCATCGTGCCCACCACTTCGTCGGCGCCGAGCGGGTAGACCTTCAGCGAGACGCTCGACTGGAAGGTCTCGCCCTCCAGCATCGCCCCCTCCTTGATCTCCACGCCGGCATAGTTGAAGACGCCGCTGCCCGTGAAGGACGCCTCGCCGAACATCCGCGCATAACGCGCCCGGGCGTTGATCACCGCGTTGCGGCTGTCGATGCGCGTGCGCATGGTGGCGCTGCTGCGGTCGATATTGATCTCGTGCACCTGGTCCATTACCACCGGGGGGCCCATCAGCGCCGACAGCGCTGACTTGGAGCGCACTTCAAGCTGGGCGCTGCAGCCGCGTGCCGTGCGCATGACGTCGCGCAGCGTCATGGTGATCGACATCGGCATCTCGCCGTCGCCCTCCATCTGCACGCGGGAGCCGGAGCGGAACCAGGGGGCGTCGCACAACGCTGCGCCGGCGGGCATGGGCACGGGGGAGATGCCGGCGACGGGCGCGGCATCGGTGGCCTGGGCAACTTGGACGGTTGGCTCCGATGCCTGTGAATGTGCTCCATTCGCCACTGTTAGCAGACTGAAACAGAGACCGGACATCAGGGCCGTTTTCATCGTAGTTTCCTGAGTATTCGACAAACCGGCCTGGCAGGACTGACCGTGGCGCGGTACAGCCGCCAGTATTACGCGAATCCGGCACATGGGGAATCCTGGCCGGCGGCGGCACCGGCACGCCGTGCTAACATTGCGCGCCAAATTGGTGGCCAGACGGCGCAGCAAATCGGCCATGGCCGGTCGTTCCAGGGGAACCGCCGCCCCACCGCGAGGTTCTCACCGCGGCGGGGAATACGTGTCCACCGAATCCGGCCCTGCAGCGTTGTGTGGTGTCTGCTGCACAGCCAGAGGCCCAGATCGCTTCCGGTTCGCCGGCAATCTCAGGAGAGTTATGCGTAGTTCCACGCCCTCGCGCTATGCCGGGCTGCCCGTCGGCATGATTGCCCTGGTCGTCATCGCAATCCTGCTGGTCTGGTTCGGCACGCTCGACGCCCGTCACTTGCTCAAGCCGGACGAAGGCCGCTACGCGGAGATCTCCCGCGAGATGTTCGCCAGCGGTGACTGGGTGACCATCCGCTACAACGATCTGAAGTACTTCGAGAAGCCCCCGTTCCACATGTGGGTGACCACGCTGGCCTACGAGGCCTTCGGCGTGGGCGACTGGCAGGCGCGGCTGTGTGTGGCGCTCTCCGGCATCCTCGGGCTGGGCGCCACGGTGCTCGCTGCTACCCGCTGGTTCGGCGCACGCGCCGGCCTGCTGGCCGGGCTGGCCCTGCTGGCGGCACCGATGTGGAGCATCGCCGGCCACTTCAACGCCCTCGACATGACGCTGTCCGGCGCGCTCGCGTGCGTGCTGGCCTGCATGATGCTTGCCCAGCATCCGGGCACCACGCCCGCCGCCCGTCGTGGCTGGATGCTGGCCTGCTGGGTCGCCATGGGCGTCGCCATCCTGACCAAGGGTTTGGTCGGCATCGCGCTGCCGGGCCTCGCCCTCGTGGTTTACACCTTGGTGACGCGCGATCTGGGGCTGTGGCGACGCCTGCATCTGGTGTCCGGCATCGTCGCCATGCTGGTCGTTACGGTGCCCTGGTTCTGGCTGATTTCGTCGCGCAATCCGGAATTCCCCCATTTCTTCTTCATCCACGAGCACTGGGACCGCTATACGTCCACCGTGCATGCGCGCAAGGGCTCTTCGCTGTACTTCGTGCCGCTACTGCTGCTGGGCTTCCTGCCGTGGCTGGGCCTGACGCCGCGCATGTGGACCGCCGTGCGCGAGCGCGCCGGGGCCGAACGCGGGGCCGGCGGCAAGCCATTCCAGCCGGCGCTGATGGCGCTGATCTGGGCCGTGGCGATCTTCGTGTTTTTCAGCCTCTCCGGCTCCAAGCTGCCCGGTTACATCGTGCCGGTCTTCCCTGCGCTGGCGATGCTGGCCGGCGTGGCGCTGGACGACATCACCGAGCGCTCCTGGCAGCGCCAGATCAACGCGCTGATGGTGCTGGCCGTGGCAGGGCTGCTGGCCACGCCATATGTGGCCACGCTGGATCGCCCCTCCAACCCGAACGAGGTGTTCCGCACGTTTGCCGTGTACACGGGAGTCGCGTTTGCCGTACTCTTGGGCGGCACGATACTGGCGCGCAAGCTGTTGCAGTCACGCGGCCTGTTTCCGAGCATTACCGCGGGCGCGCTGGCGATGTTCCTGACCTGCACCATCGGGCTGATGGGCCATGAAGTCATGGGACGGCGCGCGTCCGGCGTGGACCTGGTGCCCGCCATCCGCGCCGTGCTGAAAGACGATATGCCCCTGTACGGCGTGCGGGTACTCGACCATACCCTGCCGTTCTACCTGGGACATACGCTGACGATGGTGGAAGAGCCCGACGAGCTGGAATTTGGCGTGCAGCAGGCCCCGGACCAGTGGATTCCCACGCTGGACCAGTTCATCGCGCGCTGGCGCGACGGCCAGCCCGCGCTGGGCATCATGGACCCGGGCCTCTATGCCGAACTGTCGGCCCGGCAGGTCCCGATGCATGTGGTGGCGCGCGATAGCCGGCGCGTCGTGGTCAGCAACTTTTCGCCGTCCGGTGCCCCGGCCCCGGCAGGCGCTCCGGAATCCAAGCCCGCGTCATGACGCTTTCGACTTTTGCTTTCATCCTGACCGGCGTGCTGCTCAACGCCGCCGCGCAGCTGCTGCTCAAGGCAGGCACCAATGCCGTGGGGGCCATCACCCTGGACCGCGCCACGCTGCTCACCACCGCATTCCGCGTGCTGACACAATGGCCGGTGATCGGCGGCCTGACGCTGTACGTGGTCAGCGTGGCGGTGTGGATCGTCGGGCTGTCGCGCGTGGACGTGTCCATCGCCTACCCGATGCTCTCGCTGGGCTACGTGGTCAACGCGCTGGCGGCCTGGTGGCTGTTTGGCGAGATGATCGGGCCCTTGCGCGTGGCCGGCATCCTGCTGATACTGGCCGGAGTCTTCCTGATTGCCCGATCCTGAGCGTGCGCGCCCAGCGCCCACGTGCCTCACAAAGAACCATGACCGCTACCTCAGCCCAGCCCTTCCTGCCGTTCGTGCGGCCCGAGATCGACGCCGAGACCATTGCCGAGGTCGGCAAGGTGCTGGCCTCCGGATGGATCACTTCCGGCCCCAAGATGCAGGCGTTTGAAGCGGCACTGTCTGACTTGTTCGGCGGCCGGCCAGTACGCACGTTTGCCAACGGCTCCGCCACGATGGAGATCGCCCTGCGCGTGGCCAATATCGGCCCGGGCGACGAAGTCATCACCACGCCGATCACCTGGGTGGCCACGGCCAACGTGGTGCTCGCCGTGGGCGCCCGCCCGGTGTTCGTCGATATCGACCCGCGCACGCGCAACCTCGACCTGGACGCCGTGGAGGCCGCCATCACGCCGCGCACGCGGGCCATCATGCCGGTCTACCTGTCCGGCCTGCCCGTGGACATGGACCGGCTCTACGCCATCGCGGGCAAGCACCAGCTGCGCGTGATCGAGGATGCCGCCCAGGCCATCGATTCCCGCTGGCACGGCCAGCGCATCGGCGCGTTCGGCGACCTGGCCAGCTTCAGCTTCCAGGCGAACAAGAACATCACCACCGTCGAAGGCGGCTGCCTGGTGCTGAACTCGCCAGAGGAAGCCCTGCGCGCCGAGCGCCTGCGCCTGCAAGGCGTGATCCGCACGGGCATGGACGGCATGGACGTGGAGGAGCCAGGCGGCAAGTTCAACCTGACCGACGTCAACGCCGCCATCGGGCTGGCGCAGCTGCCGAAGCTGGCCGCCATCACCGCCAAACGCGCCGCGCTGGCCGAGACCTACTTCCGCTGCGCCGCTGACGCGGGGCTGGCCGAGCTTGGCATCGAGCTGCCGCTGCCGCTGGACCCCGTCGGCGCCACCACCAACTGGCACATGTTCCAGGTGGTACTGCCCACGGACCGCCTGCGCGGCGGCCCGGCGCAAGCGCGCAGTCATGTGATGGAGGCGCTGCGCGAGCAAGGCATCGGCACAGGCGTCCACTATCCGCCAGTTCACCTGTTTACCCACTACCGCTCACTCGGCTGGCGCGAAGGCATGCTGCCCCACGCCGAGCGCATCGGACGCGGCATCGTCACGCTGCCGCTGTTTCCTGCCATGCATGCCACCGACGTGGAGCGGGTATGCGCAACTCTCAGCGAAACATGCAAACGCCTTTCTCTCTAAGCCCCGTCGAGGTCTCGGTCGTCGTCCCCGTCTACAACGAGGAGGACGGCCTGCAGGCGCTGTTCGACCGCCTTTATCCGGCGATGGACGCCATGGGCGAGTCGTACGAGCTGATCTTCATCAATGACGGCAGCCATGACCGCTCCCCGCAGATCCTGGCGGCACAGTTCCACAAGCGGCCGGACGTCACGCGCGTGGTGCTGTTCAACGGCAACTTTGGCCAGCACATGGCCATCCTGGCCGGGTTCGAGCACACGCGCGGACGCATCGTCATCACGCTGGACGCGGACCTGCAGAACCCGCCCGAGGAAATCCCGCGCCTGGTGGCCGCCATGCGCCAGGGCCACGACTACGTGGGCACCATCCGCCGCCAGCGCAACGACACGGCGTTCCGGCGCTATGCGTCGCGCGCGATGAACCAGCTGCGCGAGCGCATCACCAAGATCAAGATGACGGACCAGGGCTGCATGCTGCGCGCCTACGACCGCAACATCATCGACACGATCAACGCCTGCCGCGAGGTCAACACCTTCATCCCGGCGCTGGCGTACACGTTCTCGTCCAATCCGGTCGAGATCGAGGTGGGCCACGAGCAGCGCTTCGCCGGGGAGTCCAAGTATTCGCTCTACCAGCTGATCCGCCTCAACTTCGACCTCGTCACCGGCTTCTCGATCGTGCCGCTGCAGTGGTTCTCGGCCATCGGCACGCTGCTTTCGATCTCGTCGGCGGGCCTGTTCGTCGTGCTGCTGATTCGGCGCTTCCTGCTCGGCTCGGAAGTGCAGGGTGTGTTCACCCTGTTCGCCCTGAACTTCTTCCTCGTCGGCATCATGCTGTTCGGCATTGGCCTGCTTGGCGAATACGTGGGCCGGATCTACCAGGAAGTGCGCGACCGCCCGCGCTACCGCATCCAGGCCGTGCTCGAGCGCGATCCGCTCCGGGCTCCGGAGGACCAGAACACCGTGGAGGAATCGTGCGCGCGGTAGTCTTTGCGTACCACAACGTCGGTGACCGCTGCCTGCGCGTGCTGCACGCGCGGGGCGTGGACGTGGCGCTGGTGATCACCCATCGTGACCGGCCCGACGAGAACATCTGGTTCCGCCGCGTGGCCGATACCGCCGTGGAGCTGGGCATCCCCTTCCTGCATGGCGAGGACCCGACCGACCCGGCCCTGGCCGAGGCCGTGCGCGCCGCCCGGCCCGATGTCATCTTCTCGTTCTACTACCGGGCGATGATTCCGGCCGAGGTGCTGGCCATCGCGCCGCACGGCGCGTTCAACATGCATGGTTCCCTGCTGCCCAAGTATCGTGGCCGCGTGCCGGTGAACTGGGCCGTGCTGCACGGCGAGACCGAGACCGGGGCCACGCTGCACGCGATGGAAGCCAAGCCCGACGCCGGCTATATCGTCGACCAGACTGCCGTGCCGATCCTGCCCGACGACACCGCCGGCGAGGTCTTCGAGAAGGTCACCGTCGCCGCCGAGCAGACGCTCTGGCGCGCCCTGCCGGCCATGATGAGCGGCCATACGCCCAAGCGTCCCAACCGGCTCGCCGATGGCAGCTACTTCTCGGGCCGCAAGCCCGAGGACGGCCGTATCGACTGGCGCCAGCCGGCATCTGCCGTCTACAACCTGATTCGCGCGGTGGCGCCGCCCTACCCGGGCGCGTTCACCGAGCTGGACGGCCACCGCCTCATCGTGGCCGCCGCGCGCCGCATGCCCGCCCTGCCATCGACCGCCCCGCTGCCCCCCGTCCTGATTCTTGGTGTCAACGGCTTCATCGGCCATCACCTCACGCGCCGCATCCTGGAGACCACCGACTGGGAGGTCTACGGCATGGACATGGCCTCCGACCGCCTCGGCGACCTGGTGAGCCATCCGCGCATGCACTTCTTCGAGGGTGACATCACCATCAACAAGGAGTGGATCGAGTACAACATCCGCAAGTGCGACGTGGTGCTGCCGCTGGTGGCCATCGCCACCCCGGCCACCTACGTGCGCCACCCGCTGCGCGTGTTCGAGCTCGATTTCGAGGCCAACCTGCCGATGGTCCGCGCGGCCGTGAAGTACAAGAAGCACCTGGTGTTCCCGTCCACCTCCGAGGTCTACGGCATGTGCGCCGACGAYGARTTCGACCCGGAAGCCTCCCCGCTGGTCTACGGCCCGATCAACAAGCCGCGCTGGATCTACGCCTGCTCCAAGCAGCTGATGGACCGCGTGATCCACGCCTACGGCATGGAGGAAGGGCTGAACTACACGCTGTTCCGCCCGTTCAACTGGATCGGCGCCGGGCTGGATTCGATCTTCGAGTCGAAGGAAGGCTCCTCGCGCGTGGTGACGCAGTTCCTGGGCCATATCGTGCGCGGCGAGCCGATCAAGCTGGTCGACGGCGGCGCCCAGAAGCGCGCGTTTGCCGATATCTCGGACGGCATCTCGGCSCTGATGCAGATCATCGAGAACAAGAACGGCGTGGCCAGCGGCAAGATCTTCAACATCGGCAACCCGGCCAATATCCACTCGGTGCGCGAGCTGGCCGAGATGATGCTGAAGATGGCYGCCGACTACCCCGAGTACGCCGACGAGGCGCGCAAGACGAAGATCGTGGAGACGTCCTCCGGCGAGTTCTACGGCAAGGGCTACCAGGACGTGCAGCACCGCGTGCCGAAGATCGACAACACGATCGAGGAGCTGGGCTGGCAGCCGAAGCTGAACATGGAGCAGGCGCTGCG